>PWNZ01000145.1 GCA_003564135.1 Candidatus Cloacimonadota bacterium | reverse complement strand
TGTTTTTTGCTCCTATCATAGGCGGAGCTTACTATTTCTCTACCCCAACCGGAAAAATAGCTCGAGATAAATTGATCCTTGATATCCCTTTGGTAGGTTCTTTGCTTCATAAGATGAGCATAGAGATCTTCTTTCGTGTTTTTTCAACCATATATAGCGGTGCCGGGAATAACATGGAGGTTATCCAAATATCAGCAGAAGCATGTGGAAACTCATATATGGAAAAACAGATTAAAGACATATCAATACCGAGAATGCTCAAACAAGGAGCAGGTCTGATTGACTCGCTAGAAAGGTCAGAAGTGTTCACAGATACAGCAATTTCAAGGCTGAATGCCGGTTCTGCCACCGGCTCCATTAAGAAATCAGCCGAACAAATAGCTATGTATTATGAGAAAGAAACCGGATACAAGTTCAAGTCGATTATCGGTTCCATAGATGTAATGACAGCTCTGGTCATCATGGTTGTGATGACTTTCCTAATCATTGTATCCTCAGAAAGTGCCTTTATTAGACCACCAACTCCCGGTATGTAAGTAACAACATCTGTCATAAATTAATTCTAAGGTGTAATAAATGAATGACAATCAACTTGTAGCCAATCTTTTAAAGCTAAAAAACTTCATCACTGATGATATCTATCGATCTGCTCTGGCCAAGCTGGGTACTGGTTCCGACAAAAAAATTGAACAAATCTTGATTGACGAGTATAATATCAGTAGAGATGACATTTACAAAGAAGTGGCTTCTTACTACGCCATCCCTCAAATAAACATCAACTCGGAAAAGCTCGATGAAAAAGCTCTCCAAGAGATTAATGATCTTATATCAAAGCTTCCGGAAACAATAAAAGAAAAAGCATATGAAAAAAGAATCATTCCCTTTAAAATCAAACAATCAAGAAACCCAACCCTAATAATTCTAACTAGTATCCCAACCGATAACTTCGCAAAAACCATTGCTTCAGAACTAAAATATAAACGTTATGAAGCCATTTATTGCCCCTATAAATCAATTGATGAGATCATCAGATCAATAGCCTCTACTCAACAAGATGAGTACCTAAAGAAAATTTTAGATGAATCTGAAGAACAAATCGAAACTACTCAACAAATGTCCGAAGAGGAACAAGAAGACCTAATCGAGCAGGAAATAAATAAAGGTGCATTAGCTTACTTGTTTGAAGCGGCTCTTATAGAAGGCGTTAAATCCAAGGTTAGTGATATTCATGTCATACCTTATGATAATCAGAGTGTTGATATCAGGTATAGGGTTGACGGAAAACTTAGCCTCTGGAAGCGAAAAGAAAAAATCATGCCCCAAGCGTTTCTGTCGGTAGTCAAGGACAGGACTCAGAATGTTGACCGGTTTAAGGTTGACGAAGCACAGGACGGGTTCATTCAAAGAGAGATTGATGGTCACGTTATCCGTTTTCGAGTTTCGATAATGCCTATCGTCTCTAAAGATCATAGTCGCCACAATGAAAGTATTGTTATCAGGATATTAGACGACCGGAACGTTATTGACAACATCGACGATTTGGGTTTTCAATCACAGGCAAGAAGGGACTTTGAAGACTCAGTTACCCGCACACAAGGACTTGTCATTGTCACCGGTCCAACCGGTAGTGGAAAAAGTACAACCCTATTAGGTGCCCTATACCATGTCATAACTCCCGAGAAAAACATTCTGACAATCGAGGACCCTGTGGAATATGTTATCAAAGGTGCTCGACAAATTAAAATAGGTCATAAGCTCGACTTTAACCTGGCAATCAGATCAATTCTAAGGCACGATCCCGATATTGTCATGGTTGGTGAAATCCGAGACAAAGAGACAGCTGAAACCGCTATAAAGCTGGCGAATACAGGCCACTTGACCTTTTCTACTCTCCATACCAACGACTCTACCAGTGCAGTTTCAAGGTTATATAAAATGGATATTGAAACCTTCCTTATTGCATACGCTATTAATATTATAGTAGCCCAAAGACTGATTAGGACTCTATGTAAGCAATGTAAGCAGGTAATAAACTTTGATAATGCTGATGCAGCTGTTATTTCCTATTTGATTGAAAATGGCATTTCTGAAGAAAATATCAAACAGGAAAGAATTTTTGAAGCTAAAGGTTGTGAAGCTTGCCGAGGCACGGGCTATAAAGGTCGAGCAGCTATTCATGAGGCTCTATACTTCAGCAAGGAAATAAGACATGCTATAGTAAATGCTAAGAAGGATATTAATGAAGACCTCTTAAAAACTATCGCAAAAAAACAAGGAATGCTAACGCTTCGCGAATCAGGTTTAGAGCTGATAAAAAAAGGCAAAACAACTATCGAAGAGGTTATCTACTCTACAACCCTCGAGTAGTTTCTATAATGAAAACCAGATTAACTACTAAAAAACAAAAGACGCACACAGGAGATATAAATGAGACCAAAAATTTTAATAGTTGATGATGAACAGGAAATAAGAGAGCTCTTTAAGAGCTTTCTCGAAGAAGAAGATCTTGAAGTTTCTGAAGCAGCAAACGGGCAAGAGGCTTTCAATTTAGTCTCTAATGAACAGTTTGATCTTTATGTGACAGACATATTTATGCCTGAAATGAACGGCGTTGAATTCCTTAAAATATTAAAAATGCTTGACCCCGATGCGGTAGTGATCATAATCACCGGATTCGACAATATGGATTATACTCGTCAAGCGTTAAATTATGGAGCATTCCGTTTCTTAACTAAGCCTGTTAAAATGGTTGACTTCATCTCTGTTATAAAGCTAGGTCTCCAAGAAAGAAAAAAACTATTTCACTCATCTACAGCTGAAAAACTGAGAAGAATGAAAGAAAAAGTTAATACAAATATAGAATTAAGAGAAAAACTGTTTGACAAACTCAAAACATTCCTGTTGCTAATGGAAAATAAAAATCTGAACTATCTGGAAATTGGCGGACCGGGATCTAAGGGTAGAATCTGGGCTAAAGTGTTTTCGGCCTTCAAACCTGTCTCTATGCAACTTTCATTTACTCAAGATGAGATCAATATCATGATCCTGAATATTCTCAGCGATGAACAGTTCGACACTCTTATAACAGATAAATCTATCAGATCAAATTTCGATTTCGAGGACAACAATGTAAAATACCGTTACCGTCTAAATATGTATTTTGAAATGGACGAATTAGTGATAGGTATCAAGATGACCAGAAGAAAGCTGATAAACATAGAATCAATGAGATTCACCAGTACTGTTATAAACAAAATCACTTTTAAGAATGAAAACTCAGGCCTCGTCGTCATCACAGGGCCTCCCGGATCAGGAAAAAGCAGCTTAGTAGATGCTATCATCAATATAAATAACAACTACCTTCCGGGAAATATCTTTATTATTTCCGATTCCATTGAGTATTACCACGACTCTAAGAACAGTGTTGTCAGACACCAAGAACTATACAGAGATGTTAACAGTGTCACAGACGGGCTAGAAAAATGTTTGAATTACAAACCAAATTTAGTTGCTATAGAAGATATTAATAGCATTGAGATACTAGAAGCAATCATCAAACTTGTAGATACAGGTTGTTTGGTAATAGCCACCATGAAAAGCCGTTGTTCGGTGGAGGTTATCTATAAATTGATCTCGTTTTACTCTACAACCGAACACGACATCGTTCGCAAAAATTTATCAAGAATTATATCCGCAATAATAAGCATACAATTAGTCCCCTCAGGAATGAATAAAGTGGTTCCTGTCAAGGAGATTATGCTGAACAGTGATCAACTTTCTTCAGTGATCTCTACAGGAAATATTGATGAGATGTACGACATTATTCAAAGAGGTAAGAAATCAGGCATGTACACTATGGAGCAAGACCTTCGTCATGCCGTTAGAGCGGGAGCAATAACCACCGAAACAGCAATAGAATCTGCTAATAATTCACATCTTTTGAAAAACATGTTGCAGTTTTCATAAACTATCATCTAAATACTTTTTTTATATTGACCAGCTTGTCTTGAGTTTCACCTAGTAGCTCTATTGAGCTGGGTTATTCTGCTTGACATCTTACAAGTCTCCTTTTTTCTGGCGCTCAATACGAATAAAGGAGCATAGATGGAAGAAATCAGCGCCGGTTTGGACCTGACTAAGGGAAGTAACCTAAAAAACTTAGTTAGACTCTCTCTGCCTATCATGATTTCGAATTTCATGCAAACCTTTTATAACTTAGCTGATACTTTCTGGTTAGGCCGGCTCGAGAATCAAGCCAGAGAAGCGGTATCAATCGCCGGTATAGCTTTCCCGATAATTTTCTTTTTTGCGTCTTTTGGTATTGGTTTAGTTATCGCCGGGACAGCGCTAGTCGCTCGTTATCGTGGGGCCAGGATGCCGGAGAAGATTCGTGAATTAGCAGGCCAATTTAGCCTGATATTTTTGCTATTTTCTGCGGTTTTTATCGTCATCGGTTTAGGGTTTATGGATTCAATCCTAACCTTGCTACAAACCCCTCCCGAGGTTTTTGAAATTGGCCGACAATACATGAATGTAACAATTACCAGCGTCTTGTTTATGTTCTTGTTCTTTGCTTATCAAAGCTTTGCTCATGGATTGGGTGATACCGTCACACCGATGAAAATCCAAATAGTTACTCTATCTTTAAATGTGATAATAGACCCTTTTTTAATATTTGGATGGTGGATATTCCCAGAGTATGGGATTATGGGTGCTGCTTATGCAACTTTCTTCTGCCGGTTACTTATGGCTCTTTTCGGGCTCCTGTTATTTGTCAGAAAAACCCCTCAGTTTATCCCTCATAGAAATGAGTGGAAACCTAAGCTCAATGTGATATGGTCAATATTAAAAATAGGAATTCCAGCTTCAATATCACAGTCAACAATCAGCATTGGTTTCTTAGTTTTGCAAGGCTTTGTTAACTCATACGGTACTGTCGTCATTAGTGTCAACGCTATAGGCAACAGGATGATAAGTCTTTTCATGATGCCGGCTATGGGACTTAGTAAGGGCTTAGCCTCGATTGTAGGCCAAAATTTAGGTGCTGGTAAGATTAGCCGCATTAAATCTACAGTAGTTCACAGTCTTGTGCTTGTAATGTTGATTATGGGTATTGGAGGAAGCATTCTATATTTATTTGGATCACAAGTCACAGGACTCTTCATTGATGACCCGGATGTAATGGCTGTTGGAGATAGAATGTTTCGTATTAAAGCAGTAGCTGCAACTTTTTTTGGAATTCTATTTGTTTTCATAGGGGTCTTTAATGGTGCCGGTCAAACTGTTCCTGCTATGATGTTTAATGTTATTAGGTTTTGGGTATTAAGAGTACCTTTAGTTTATCTTCTTTCAGGTAAACTAATAGAATATTCGAGACTTGATGTTACTAATCAAATATTAAGATGGTTTGCAGAACCGCTTAGTGAGACCTCATATGACGCTCTGTGGTGGTCAATGCTTGTTAGCAATGTAATTGCTTCCGCAATTGCTTTTATACTCTACAAAAAGGGTAAATGGTTAAAGCAAGCAGCATAGATAAAAGCTAAATATACGTTTTATTAAATAAATTCATCATTACTATAGATAGAAAACTACAAGCCTACAAGTATTCCCGATTTTTTAGTTGATTAAGCTTGTCTTCAAGCTCATTGATTGTAAAAGGTTTTTGTAAAAATTCACACTCTGACATTATCAAACTCTCCTTCCTCAGTACATCGGCTGTGTACCCTGAAATAAAAAGGCATTTTAAGTTGGGGTCGCTTTTTTTCAGCCTTAACCATAACTCTTTACCGTCTATCTCAGGCATGGCAATATCTGTAACTAAGATATCAATCAATTCCTGATTGTTCTTATAGATGTTTAATGCTTTTTGGGGATGATCAGCTACTAAAACATCTCTACCCGTCAATGTAATCATTTCTTTGATCAGATCAAGCAAATGCTTATCATCTTCTACTAGTAAAACAGTTTGCTGCTTTCTGCTATCATTAATTTTGTCATAATGCCCATTTTCTTTGTCATCATCAACAGCCGGGAAAAAAACAGTAAATACGGAACCTTGATTAACAACACTGTTTACTGTAATAAAGCCCTTATTCTGCTTAACTATTCCGTAAACTGTTGATAGTCCCAGACCGGTTCCTTCATTTTTACTTTTTGTAGTGTAAAATGGTTCAAAGATATTCTTTGTTATCTCGTTATTCATGCCACAACCGTTATCTTCAACGATCAGAGTATGAAAGGCACCTACAGAATAGTCAGGATGTTTGGCAGCAAAAGGCTTATCAACTATGATGCTATCGGTGACAACCTTAATTTTTCCTTCGGGTCGCTTTTTTACAGCATCTCGTGCGTTGATTATCAAATTGACTAACACCTGTTTGAATTGAGTGGGGTCTATCTTGATTTTTCTAACTCTGTCGGTGCTATCCGAGATTAACTCTATTTTTTTGCCTACTATCTGGCTTATAAGCTGCCGTGTGTCTGTAACTATATCCGTCAAATCCAGTATTACAGGCACTATATTCTGTTTCTTAGCAAAAGCTAGTAATTGCTTCGTCATTTCACTAGATTCTTCACCTATTTTTAAAATCTGGTGAAGATATTTTTTCAGCCGCTTTTGATGATCATCAGTCACTTGAATTGCCATTTCGGTATATCCCATTATAGCGTGAAGCATATTGTTAAAATCGTGCGCAATTCCACCGGCAAGCCTACCAATTGCATCCATTTTTGATGCCTGCTGCAATTCTTCTTCATTTTGACTCAAAACATGTTCAACATTAGCTCTTCGCAGTAATAAAGCTACCTGCCTAGCATAGATCTCTATAAGGTGTTGAAAATCTATTTTTTCACTCTTTGGCATTAGGATAGTAAAGTCTCCATATATGTGCTTACCCTGCATAACTTTAATAATATAAACACTCCCCAAGTTAAACATTTTTTCTAAAGCTGCCACCGCAGTTACACCTATAGAATCACGTGTTAAGTACTCAAGTGAAGGGAAGAAGGTAGTCATCGAGCCGGCAATTTTTTCATTACGGTAAGCATCTTCTTGCCATACATGTCCAACTATTCTCCGACCAAATATTGCTTCAGCCTTCGTAACACTGTCACCTACTCCTGCTATAGCAACCGTTTGGAAATCTCCCGTATCACGATCATGAAGGTTGAAGCCAACTGCAACAGCACCTGTCATATTGAGCATTCTCCTAGTCAAGACATCATAATCAATATCTTTCCCCGAAAGCAATAAAAAATCCTGTGAAGAAGTTATGATTTGATCCATGATCTTCTGTTCTTTAACTTTGTCGGTAACATCTCTTGCTATAGCATATATGACACCTTCATAAACCTGTGAAAACCACTCCATATATCTATAGTAACCGCTTTTAGTTTTATAGCGATTAACTGAGTGATTATGAGTTTTATGCTTGATCAGTTCGGATATTATCTCTTTTGTCGGGTTTTTATCTTCCGGATGGATGAATTCAAGGATCTTTTTACCTTCAATCTGGCTAACAGGATAGCCTAACAAATTTTGCCACGAATTGCTAACCTTAATGATGGTAAACTCAGTATCCATTATCAGTAAATAGTCAGGAACAATGGAAAAAAACGTTTGCAGCTGTTTTGTTTTAGCTTTGAGACTCGCTTCGGCCTTTTTCAATGGAGTTATGTCTGCCACCATAGCAAAGGCACCGGAAAAATTATCAGACTCATCATAAACGGGCGATGATGAATGAACTGTCCACACTATGGAACCGTCCTTGTGCACAAGCCTCTTCTCATAGACTGACTTTTGACCCATACTAAGCTTTCGTAGCGACGATTGATGAAGGTTTAAATCTTCTTTATGAATGAACTTTCTGCTCAGCTTACCCAACAGCTCATGCCGCTCATAGCCTAACATATCCAGAACTTTATCGTTAACAAAAGTTATCACACCGTTTTTATCGACAGCAATAATAGCCTCATTAGCCGTTTCAATGAAAAGACGATAGTTTGTTTCGCTTATCTCCATTTTTTTCTTTAAATGAATCTTATGTAGTGCAAAACTAATATCGGTTGTCAATTCAGCAAAAAACTCCCTTTCTTTTTCACTGTAAGCTAATTCTACAGGAAGTGAAACGATAATATAACCGAAAATATTGCCGCCAAAATGTAACTTACCTGTCAGGATCAGTCCTGATTGATCTTTACTATCATCAAGCGCTAAACATTCTCGACAATTATCTGAATCTTTATAAACTATGATATCCTCTTTGGACCTTCTGATATCCCGCAAACACTTTGGGTATCTACTTTTCATTAACAGTTCTCGTAAGACATTTGATTTAGCAAATGAAGAGTATACATCAATCAGTTGATCATTTTCATCTACGGTCATTATCCAGCAGTTAGTATAGCCGAAGTTCTCACTTAATAACTGACAGGTTTTGTTCAATAAACCTTCAGCATTCTTTTCTGATACAATCAATTTATTAATCTTCCTCAGCGCATTAAATAGATCGGATGCATGCTTCTCTTTCAGTTGAGCATTTTTCTTTTCAGTTATATCTTCGATAGAGCCATCATAATATAATACATCACCATCATCATTATAAATAGCCTTGGCATTTTCACGGACATACAGCCTTTTCCCCTTCTGATTAATCCATACATCTTCATAACCAATCATCTCACCGTTCACAGCTATAGCATCCTTGAAATCTTTTCGGGAGTAAGTAGTTAGAAACCCTTCATGCTCGAGGTTTCTCTGTTTTAGTTCTGACAGTGATTCATATCCCAATAGCTTAACCATTGCGGGGTTAGCATCAATAACCTTACCGTCGGGTGTGGTTCTATAAAACCCGATCTGCGATTTTAGATATATGTCCTTAACAAAACCTAAATCCATACTTTCATTTGATGGAGTACCAGTTGCTCTATTTTTTACCATGTACTATCTCCGTTAATTGCTAAGTGCATCTTATGATTATCCGAGTATATATATCTTATCAATTCAATCTGTTCAAGAAAAACTCTTCTGCTAAGATGCGATATTATAGTGTAACTCGTTTTATATGTCAAGCTATTTATCCTGAGTGAAACTAGCTTCTTCTGGTAAAGGGTCAGTAACTAATACTATTTCCTCACTTGATATTGGTGCTGAGCAAGTTAGATTAAAGTGCTGCCGGGTTCAAAATAAAAAGCGATGATGCAACCATCATTTAGTGCATCCTCCAACTAGACAGAATTGCAATCAGTATGCTAAAGTTTGTCAGCTAAAAAAATATCTTGGGATCATCAGATTTATCTTTTTATCAGGATTTTTTGATGCTCAGTCTCATAATTTGTTATTAGTTTGTTCTGTAATTTATAACTCTTTATTTTTTTGTAGGGTTCTAACTGTAAAAAAAGCTTGCCTGAAAACAGTATTTCAAAATCATAGTAAAAAAGATCTAATGGGAGGTATTAATGGAAAACAGAATCCATAATTTCAGCGCAGGACCGGCAGTTCTACCGGTTGAGGTACTCAAAGAGATTCAACAAGACTTACTGAATTACAAAGGTAAGGGAATGTCG
This sequence comes from Candidatus Cloacimonadota bacterium, assembly GCA_003564135.1. Lineage (GTDB taxonomy): Bacteria > Cloacimonadota > Cloacimonadia > Cloacimonadales > PWNZ01 > PWNZ01. The sequence goes on along the minus strand of PWNZ01000145.1, from coordinate 46,199 downwards.
GTAATGGAGATGAGTCACAGATCGAAAGACTATCAAGCAATTTTTGAAGACACAAAGAACGCAGTCAAAAGAGTCTTTAGTTTGGGCGATAACTTCGAGGTACTGTTTTTAGGTGGTGGAGCTTCGACTCAGTTTTTAATGACCGCTCTAAATTTCTGTCCTGAAAATAAGGTGGCTAACTATATCAACACAGGAACATGGGCTACTAAAGCTTATCAAGAGGCAGAAAAAATTGGGAAAAAAGCACATTTAGCAGCTACTTCGGAAGACGAAAATTTCAGTTATATCCCGAAACAATTTAATCTTTCTGATAATCCGGCTTTTCTACATATCACTTCCAATAATACTATCTATGGTACGCAATTTAAGCAGTTCCCTGATGTACCGGAAGGTGTACCTCTGTTTTGTGACATGTCTTCTGACATTGTGAGTAAACCTATCGACGTTAATAAATTTGCTCTTATTTATGCTGGTGCTCAAAAAAATATCGGCCCCGCAGGAGCTACATTAGTTTTAATAAGAAAAGATATGGTTGAAAAATTAGAGAAAGGATTAGCAACAATGATGTCCTACTCGACTCACATTAAAAAAGATTCAATGCACAATACACCGCCAACCTTTATTGTTTACATTATCGGATTGGTAATGAAATGGATAGAAAGTAAAGGTGGATTAGAAAGTATTGCCAAACTCAACGAAGAAAAAGCGGCTTATATCTATGATTGTATTGATGAGTCGAACGGATATTATAAAGGAACAGTTGCTAAAGAAGATAGATCACTGATGAATATCACCTTCCGCCTTCCTTCAGAAGAGCTGGAAGCACAATTCATTAAAGAAGCCGCAGGAAAAGGATTCAGTGGCCTAAAAGGGCACAGAAGCGTTGGCGGGTGCCGAGCATCTACATACAATGCGCTCCCCATAGAAGCGACGAAGGAATTATCTGAGTTTATGAAGGAATTTAAAAAGAATAATCCAGCATAAAATTATCAGAGCATTTATTTAATTCAAAGGCTGCCTATCTGGCAGCCTTTTTATGTATAGAATATAAATGATGATGATACACTTATGAGGTCAGTTCTTACTTTGTAGCTCACGGCTACAGAACATAGTACTTGATGACAATATATTCATTAACCCTTAACCCTTCTTCCTATTATCTTTATCCTTTTTGACTTATAACTCTTCCTTATAGTTTTACAATATCTTTTCATAGGTATAAATGTTTTATCTCCTAAACCATCTACTAAGTAGAATTTATACCCTTCTTTATCGTGATACGCTAAGACTATATTTCTGATGTTAAGATCACCAATAACAATATTCGACTGCACAAGAGCATAAAAGAAATCATCAAGCTTCTTTTGCAGCTCTTGTGATAAGCACTGACTTCTGGTCAATTCTCGCAAATTGACTGCTAAATCTCCTTTATTGTTAACTAGCTTTTGAACAGTCAATCCTAAACCTAAATCGGTGTCTATTAAACCGATGATTTTAGGTATATGTCCTGTCAAAGGGGACTGGTTATCAGACTTTAATAAAATATACTCTCGTATTTCTCTTAAAAAACCGGAGAGATAAGTATAACGATTATAGTGTCGCTGATAAAGCGATTGTTTAGCCTGCTTTATGTGATTTCGATAAACTTTGATAAGATAATCGGTGTTTTCAGGATGCTCGAAGACTATCCTCTTTTTCCCGGACGCCACCGGTTCTTTGCCACTGAGGACAATTATATCATTCATGCAATTGCTAATATTATATCGAAAAAATGGTACCGGCTAATCAAGAAATAGAGGTTCTATTTCCTTTATCTGTCTTCTTTGGTGTTGAATATCGTCTGCTACAGCTTTTTGAATTGACTTTCTTTCCTCAACTGTTGGCAAGATACTTGCTTTAATGAGGATAATCAGCTCTTTATTAGCGTGTTCTGTTCTATTATGACCTGTTAAATAGCGGACACCGAAAAACCACCAAGGGAGATCTTTTAGGAAAGGTATGCCGCGTCGGACATTAACTGATTCTTTGGTAATCAGACCACCAATGACAGTCTCTTCACCGTTATACAACACTTTTTGGCTATTAACTTCGGCAGTAGTTTTTGAATAGCCGGTAACGTCAGGTTGTGCCGAGCTTCTTTCAACATTAATATTAAGATGTATCGCCTTATCTCCGTCCCCATCCTCAAACACAACCGGTGTTACATTCACTATCGTACCGGATTGGACGCTGACCTCATGAGCAGCCTCTATGTCATCACCAACAGCTGTTCTGCCAGGAACCAAAATCGTATAGTCAACTCCATCTTGAACATTCCCGGTTTCTCCTGATAACACGGTTATCTGCGGACGAGATATAATGTGCCCCTTGTCACTTGCCGAAAATGCTCTGAAAAGAGTGTTAACATCAACTGTTGTCTCCCCTCTTTCAAAGCTTCGGTCACCACGAAGAGTTAATAAGTTTTGACTAACCTGGTCCGAGCTTCTGATGTCTGCACCTAAACTAACTCTTCCACCAACAACAGTGCTCCAATCAATACCTAATTCTCTGATAGTGTTAAAGTCTGCTTCAAAAAAAGTGGCTTCGATCAAAACATTATCTAAATATTTAACCTCTTCATCCCGCTTATCAGCATCTCTGTCTTTCTGCAACAGATAGAGGTTACCTTTTTCGACCATTTTGACATTTTTCTTGTTTAGTATACTTAATAGTGCCGACTTCCAATGGATTTTGTTAATCTCGAATCCGATCGGCTCATTTATATCAGTCATGTCGACTAAGGTTTTGCCTTCTTCCCGCTGCATTTTTCTATTCAGAATATCTATTGCATCATTGAATTGTATAAGTCTTGATAAACTTATAATCCTATCATTTTCAAGGGGATCAATATAATCAGAAGGTAAATGCCTTCTTCTTTCCTGAAGCTCTTTTTCTATAGATTCTGCTATATGATCTGCCGGATATGATTGATCAAAAACGTTTGCAAGGGCTTCCTTTCTACTGCTATAGCCAACACTTTCGTAGAAACTTACGAAGTCTTCTTTATCTTCAATAGATTCAGGATATCTCTTATTGTAAATATCGAAAACCAAGCGATAGTTATCACTGTCAGGCAAGTAAAAATATTCAAGGTAATAAGGGGTTCTTGTACTGATGATAACCCTAGTATCTCCATCTTTTTCTTCTACGCTTATTTGCTGTAGCACCTTACTGCCGGTAAGGCTCCGGATTGCGGGAAATGAGGGGTCTTTTACTGTACCGGACAGGCTAACCTCAATTTTTCTCAGACTTCGTACTTCGCTGATATTGTATTCAGGAAGATCAGTCAATAGCAAAACCGTTCTATTTATTACCCCGTAATCATTATGATATATCTCTTTAAGTTGTTCCTGTGCCTGTAATAGATTAGCAGTAACAGTTAATGTCAATACCATATAAATTAGCATATTCCGTTTGTTGAGGATCTTATCCCAGAGCCCTAAAAAGCTACGAGAATAATTATACCTATTCATACAGTCCTCCAGTTTAAATAGATTACTGCATTGATTTTCGCTAGCGAGTAAAACTTTTCGCAATTATTTATACAGCTATGGTAGAAGCTTTCAACGTTATGTATTACTTGTTTAAGGTTATTGGGTCTCATTCAAACCTCTTTTTCCTAGTTTTTAGATAGACGATACTCTTCTATTAAACCAACCCTATTCATCCTAAAAACGACATCTTGCTTAGCCCAATCGATATGATCAAGAAAACCATATTTTACACGCGCTCCTTTCTCGAAAGTCAGGATTGATTGTGTTGAACGATCTCTTAGATATGCTTGGTCTCTGGTTAAACCAACTATTTCTAAATCTTCTACACCCGGATAAGCTTGATCTTCTTCGGGAAGATAGGGTTCATGAATTCGTGGGTAGAATAAATTGTATGGTAAATGTCTCTTAGTCAATGGTCGCATACCAATCTTAGCAAAAGAAGGGCCGGTTTCCGTATAATAACCAATGAAAGTCATAGCAAAACGTACTTGACCTTCTTCGGTTACCGGCAAAGAATCAATATGCAAAGACTCGACGGTGAAAAAAACAGGCTGTCTTTCAAATTGATCTATAAAGACGTATAGCCTACTCAATGGAGCATTGCCAGTTATTTCGTATTTATTGAATCTAAGATCTTGATCTGATTCCGTTTGGCCTGATTGAATTATCCTGAAATCAAAATCAATATGGTTGCGATATTGCTCAAATATTGAAAAGATATACGATAGTGTTTTGGTCGTATTATTACTATCAGGTATGATTTTATCCATTAAAAAGTGCTGTTCTTGCATTCTAATTAATTCATCCGATAGATGGGATCCTTGTTCAACCTGATATCTCATCTGGCTAAGTTCTTGTTGGAGTTCGGCTTTATCTGTTTGCAATCCGGTAAACCTATTAGTCAGATTTCGGTTGATTAGAAATGCAGATAGTACAGTTAAGACTAATAAAGTCAGCAATAAAATGAAGTTCCTTGTTTTATAATCTACCCCTTTGGTATATAACAAAGTCAATTTATAATCACTCATAATTCATTCTCTTTCCGGCTATCTTCCTGATTCTCTTTCGTAGTTAATTCTATGGGTTTCTAGCGGATCAGGCATACCAAAACTAATCTCAAAAGACCATACCCTTTGGCCTTCAACTTCTTCTTTTATGAAATACTTAACTATAGAGTCCGGGAATTTTTTAGATAGATCAACGATATTTGACCTGTCGGTCGTATATCCTTGGATTACAAACCCATCATTATTACTGTTGATAGATTTTAGCCAACTTAATGGGCTCGCACGCAATGTTTTGGATAACTCTTCAATGATGAAGTGCCATTGGTTTTTTTCACCAATAAATTCGTTTGAACGGGCAATATTTCTGCCTAATTTGTCAATTTCGCTTTCTATAGCAAATATTGAGTCTAATTTTGTCTGCTCAACTCTTATTTGGGAACTAATTGTTGTTTTTTCAAGATGAACGCTTCGATTATCAGTTAACTGTTGAAAGGCTATATTAGCCCCTATCAGACCCGATATAAGGGTTAAGCCTAAAACAATAAACCCTTCCGTACTGATAGAAAATATATTTTGCTGCTCTTTTAATTGCTTGGTCAGAAAGTTTGTTCTTATCAAAAACGGCTCTTTAGGTTGAGCAGCGACTACAGCTAACATAATGGGAATGATATAAGAAGCCAGAGTTTTCTCATCATATTTTTCGGAATAATCATTCTGTTCCATCAACCTCAACGGCAAAAGATATTCTACTTTAGCAGAAGGGCTCTGGCTGCGGATTATTTCGAGCATGCTATCATCTAACCCACCACCGGAAATATAGTAACGATTTATAACTTCTATCCCTAATTGAGAACGTTCTAACATGATACGTCTAATAACCGTATCAATGATGTCTTTAGACTCATAGCCTTCATTAATGACAGGTAGGTCAATAAAAAATTCATAACCTTTAGCCAACATAACCTGCGTATTATCCTTACCGATATATATCAAAGCTGAAATGTCTTTTTGGGTTACATCAAAATAATTGTATCTAAGAGCGTTCAGAAGAGCGAACTCGTTCGTTTGGATATATGAATAGTGAAATCGCTTTTTGGACATAGACCTATTCAGCATGATTAGCGTTTCCAATAGCTCCATATTCTTGCGGTGTAAGACACCAACATAAGAACCATCGTTCCTTCTTAGATGGGATAAGGTAGCTACTCGGGGTGGATCATCTCCAAAAAATTCATTCTTTATTATTGAATATAACTTTTTCTTACTTATCTTATCGGGAACGTTAATATCCTTATAAACCACATTATTAAAGTCCAGATTCAAGGATATTGTACCTTTCTCAAACTGCATTTCTCGGTAAAGGTCTTCCAAGCTTCTTTGATGGTCATATGTTGAGTCATCTTTCTCAAGTTTGTCCGAAGTGAATGATGCCATATCATAATAAGATTTCTCTTCTTGCACATCCTGAGCAGTTGTTTCTTCAAAATCGAAGTCAAATTCCAGACCCTCTAAGGCTTCTTCCAAAGGCGTTTCTGGGATCTTGCCGGAAGAATCAGTCATTTTTAATGTAATCATTTGAAGATCTTTAATTGTAAGCTCTTCGCCGGTAGCGTTGATTTCAGCAATTTTTAAATTAATATCTTCCTGAAATATCCCAAAAGATTTAATAAATTTAGCCATAACTAAGCCATCTTGTTTTTGAAGAAATTAAGCAGGTCGAGCATTCGTTTCTTATTGTTAGCATAGGATATCGCTACTTTACTGTCGATAATCTTGCTCACATACAATCTCATTAGATCCTGTTCCATAGTAACCATACCGTATTCTTTACCTTCGGTTATCATCTGGTAGATTTCAGAAATATTATTGTTAACTATAGCTGCTGATACATTCGGAGTAACACTCAAGACCTCTTTTGCCAAGACACGTTTACCGTCTAATGACGGAACCAGTTTCTGACAGATGACTACACTCAAAACATCGGCTAGCCTCATACGTACTCTCTGCTGTTCATCAACAGGGCATTCAGCAACTATTCTATGGACACTTTCGGTTGCCGACCCTGTATGCAGCGTTGAAAACACTTTATGCCCACTGTCTGTAATCTCTAATGCCGTCATGATTGTCTCGGGATCTCTCATTTCGCCAATTACTATGATATCGGGATCCTGACGCAAAGACTCGATAGTACCATCCTTAAAAGACTTAGTATCGCTCCCCACTTCTCGATGCCTTACAATACTCTGCTCGGATTTATGAAAAAACTCTATCGGTTTGCCAATAATCGTTATGTGAGATTGATTTTTATTATTATTCATGTTAATAATAGCATCAAGAGTGGTACTCTTCCCCGATCCGGTTATACCGGTAACCAGGATAAGCCCTTTTTTCTCGAAATCTAAATCGAGTTTCCTTACTATTGAGTGGGCAAATCCCAAAAAATCGATATGAATAGGTTGAGGGTTAATTTTTCTAAAGTTTACTGCCAAATAGTCAAGATCCAAATAAGCACAAGCACGGAATCTTGTCTGTTCATTACCATTTATCAGGGTATATGAAAAATCTGTGCTCTGGTTTTCAATTATCGCGTTAACGACCTTATCCGTCAAGATTGAGCATATTAGCCCAGTTGATGTTTCATGGTCACAATATCCAAACTCTTGATAAGGGCTTTTTTTTCCATAGATCCTCATCCACACCTTTCCCGCTGCACCAACTCCACCAAAATCGAGATCAGATGCATCCTTGTCGATCATCGCTTGTAACAATGAATCAATAAATTGTTTACCTTCAAGTCGGACCTCTGGTTCTGCCTTAATAATTGATGCTATTTCAATCAGGCGATCAATTCCTTGCTTATGTGAAGGAATCTCTTTGAATTTCTGCGAAAAACTAAATTCCATTAAACAATTCTCCTTCTAACTGAATTGTTTTCAATCTGATTATAACTTCCTAGCACCATATTAATTATGGCTTACTCCTAAATAAACTTCTACGACTTGGCTATTAAGCATTCGACCTTGAGCAAATATTATTCGGCTAAATCTGACACCGCCTACTGTTGACTGATGTTCAATCTATCTTTAATCGTTATCCGTTAAATCTGTGTTCTTCTTTTATAATTTATATATGCTCTCCAAAGAACATATCCTCTGAATACTGTCAAGCTTTAGTTCATTTCCAGGCATTTATTTCCCGATTCGGCCATTATCAAAGATAAATCATTACTAACTGTTGAATCTATTTTTTTATTCCTGAGAAGATGATAAATCACCAGTTAAGAGATATAAGTACCTAAAAACTGATAAACTCTACCAACTTACCAGATAGTTGGGTTGAACACCATACCTCTCAACGAATCCCGCATTAACTTCCAGTACATAAGAGACCGGTTCCCCACTGTGAATCGAGCTTTCGTCAAATGGAACGGTGTTTTCTGCTATGTGAGCAATAGTTCTGTTCTGTCTGATAAAGATCATATCTAGTGGTATAATAGTATTCTTCATCCACATAGACCTTTCTCGTGGTTGATTCACCGGTTGAAATATGAATAGCATCCCCTGATGTTCTTCCATACTTTCGCGATACATCAACCCCTGGCCAAGGCTCTGAGGATCTTCTACAATCTCGATGTCTATGGTTACTATCTCATTTCTTGATCGATCAGAAATTGTTAGCTCACCATCCTTCCTGAAATCTATGGAAGAGGTTCTAGTTATTGGTACTTGTTGCGTTGATTGCTCGGCTTCTCTTCCTGAAAAACTCAAAAAAACATAAATGAGAACAACAAAGATAAAACCGATGACATATATTATCAGCTTTTTCTTAGTCTGGGCTTGACTTCTTTTGAGTTGTTGTTTTCTTCTTTCACTTTTCATTATTCCTCCATTCTTGGATCTCTATCAACGTTCAGTCGAACTTACCATATATATGATAATTACAATTGCTGCATTGTTCTTGTCTTACCTGACATGATGAAGCTCGAAAGCCATGCCTTTCGATAAGAATAATCCCACAGTTTGGACAATAGGTATTAGCTTCATCTTTGGTTACGATATTGCCTAAATATACGTAGTTTAACTTCTCCATAGCTTCTTTTCTTGCTATTTCTAATGTTTTTGTTGATGTAGGTGGTGTTTCTCTTCGATTTTGCGGATAATAACGGGAAAAGTGCAGCGGAATATTCACATCAATCTCGGCAATGAAGTCTATGAGTGATCGAATCGAGGCTATATCGTCATTTTCGCCCGGTATTAGCAGGTTAGTTATTTCAACATGACACTGCTTATAAGCTCTTTTGATTACATCTAAAATTGGGGTTAATTCACCACCTGCAATATTGTGATAGAAACTATTGGACATTGCTTTGAGATCAATATTCATTGCATCAATATAAGGAAGCAGATTCAATAATGGTTCTCGGTTAATGTATCCATTTGAAACCAATACTGAATTTATGTTATGCTCCTGCAATCGGGACGCTGCATCACAAATAAACTCATACCAGGTTAATGGCTCAGCGTAAGTAAACGCCACTGCTCTCATTGAATGTTTTTTCGATAATTGGACTAACATCTCAGGCGAAATGTCGACCGTCCTTGCTTCTTGTTGACTAATATGGTAGTTCTGACAGAAGTCACACTGTAGATTGCAAGTATTGTTCCCCACTGAAATAATATTTGATCCTGGATGATAGTGATATAAAGGCTTTTTTTCTATAGGATCAACACAAACAGTAACGGCTTTCCCATAATTGACGGCATATAAAATTCCCTCTATATTTTGTTTTCCTCTGCATAAACCGTAATCTCCGGGCAAAATTAAGCAATAATTGGGACAAAGGTTACACTTTACCTTCTCCGCTGGCAGTGATTCATAAAATAATGCTTTCGTCATAAACTCTCTCCCTGAAAATCATAAGTTACAACCGCTAGCGTGCTAACACCTGGGGAATTGCTGTCAATCAATATTCACTTTTTATATCAACACGAAATAAAAACTACAACTAATCACCTGCTCTGTCCTAGGTTATGGGTCAATCTGACAAGGATTCTAAACCGATACTTTTTTCTAAGTGATCCAAGTTTAGTTGAACGCTACAAGCATTCTTATCGATGGTTTCTTTACCGGAATTCCCATAGCTTTGCCTTAGCTCTCTGTTCTTTGCCAGATTAACAACATCATTCAGCAACCTTCTTTTATTAGATATGATAATTGCTTCTTTATTGAGCAACTTTTGCACTAAGTCACGACAAGAGCTGTGATGTTGGCCGATTATTGTCGGCACTTTGTAATATATGGGTTCTAAGGGATTATGACCACCATAGTCGATAAAACTACCCCCAATAATAGCTACATCCGCTATAGCATAAGCTTTATAAAGCTGTCCAATCGAGTCAATAATTATAAGTTCGGGGTCATTGTCTTTATTATCGGAAAGCATGCGGTAGTTTGTTTTACTTAAAAGCTCGGTGATTTGTGATAGTCTATTGAGGTGTCGAGGAGCTAAGATAATTAGAAGATTCGAAACTTTTCTTTTTAACCGCTTGAGCAGTGAAAGAAGTAACTCTTCTTCGCCATCTCTTGAACTTCCCCACACGACAATAAAAGAATTTTCTTTGATCTTCCACTCGGCTCTAATCTTATCAGTATCAACCTCCGGTAGCTGAGTACAAAACTTTAAATTATGAGTGTTATGGACGTTTTCAAAACCTAATTTAAGATAACGGGTCTGATGCTCTTCAGACTGAGCACCTACAAAAGAAGCGTGCCTAAATGACTTTTTGACGAACTTACTTACAGATAGGTACTTACTGTAAGACTTGTCTGATATACGTCCATTGACAATCGCTACTGGAATTTTTGATTTGCGACAAGCACTGAGTAAGCTGAACCAGAGTTCAGTTTCAACAATAATTAATGCTTGGGGACTAAACCTTTTGAAAAAATTTTTATATAATATAATCAAGTCGAAGGGAAGCAGCTTTGTTTCATCAACTTCTTTAATCGTGCTGGCACTTTCATAGCCGGTAACAGTCATGGTTGTCATCAGTATCTTTTTATTAGGGTATCTTTGTTTCACTTTCACCAGCAATGGCTTGACTGCATTTAATTCTCCGATAGAAGCACAGTGGAACCATAAATAGCCGCCATCACCTTTACCATTGATGCTCAGCCTCATCCTAAGCTCATTTTTAGGCATGAATATCAATAAAAAGGGAAGCGCTATGATCAAACAGACAAGAAAAAGAATGTTATAAACCAGCATAATGTGTTACTTCCGAAAACAAGTCAGCTTATGAAAGCACATACTGACCTATTAGTAATATCAGCATGCTGCATGCTGATCATTAAAGTATTATTAACAACTACTTTTCTATGCTTTGATGAATCCATGATAAAGACCTATCAACCATGATTATTGTAAAAACAACCGAATATAACAACCGGACATTTAAAACAGTCGGCTTGATCTTTCGGTGACTTTACTGTATTGAAAAACGACAGAGATGCTTATCTTGTCAACTCTTAACTGGATTTCGGTAAAACTGCGATAACATAATCATCCGTAATGACCGAATAGTGATACCTAACATTGCAAAAAATAATTAGTCCTAATTCTCCGTTTTCCGCTTAAGGGTTATAACTCTAAAATCTGCGTGATTCTTTCTGCTATTTTTTTCGCAGAGAATCCGTATTTTTCATATAGATCATGAGGAGATCCCGATTCTCCAAAACGATCACCAAGATTAATCGAATAAAGCTTCTTTGGCTTACTAAGAGAACATGCAGCAGCTAAAATCGAAGTCAAACCTCCGGCTTCAACATGTTCCTCAACGATGATCACAGGCCTATCAGAACCGGAAATCATTTCAGTAATTGCATCATCTAAAGGTTTGATTGTTCCTAAATGTATATGCGACAGCTTAATCCCTCTATTATCGAGATCGTTAAGTGCTTTTACTACTTCCGAGCAAATTACACTATGAGATATAACTGTTCCGTCTGTTCCTTCTCTAAAGATGTTTGCTTTACCCGGTTCAAAGTGATAATCTTCTTCAGTAACAACTTTCGTCGCTTCCCGGGCAAGTCTGATATAGACAGGTGTATCCATTTCAGCAGCGGTTAAAGTCATTAAAAAAGCTTCATTAGCATCGCAGGGACAAAAAATGGTCATATTAGGTAATGCATTCATCAAGGCAATATCTTCAATACCTTGATGACTGCCCCCATCCGGACCAACTGATAATCCGCTGTGGGATCCTACAATCTTGACATTTAGATTAGAATAGCAGACAGTATTACGAACTTGATCGAAGGCTCGGCCTACAACAAAAACACTGTACGTCGTAACAAAAGGAACCTTACCAATCAAACTCAGCCCTGATGCAACACCAACCATGTTTTGTTCGGCAATACCAACATCAACAAAGCGTTCCGGAAACTCTTCAGCAAACCAATCAGATCTGGTAGATTTAGCCAGGTCAGCATCTAAAACAACAACCCGTTCATCCACTCTTCCCAATCGGAGCAGTGCTTTACCATAGCCATCTCTAACAGGAACGATTGTACCCTTCTTGTATGGCAAACATGACTGAGTTGTTATGTCGCTGTGTTTCATTATTGATCCAATTCTTTTAAGGCTTGTTGAAGCTCTTCTTCGTTTGGTGCCTTACCATGCCATTCCGCCTCATTTTCCATAAAGGAAACCCCTTTACCCTTAATTGTTCGGCAAATAATAACAGAAGGTTCAACACTTTTTTTTGCTTTGCTAACTGAATCAGTTATTTCTGTGAAGTGATGTCCGTCAATCGTATGAACATCCCATCCAAAAGCTTTCCACTTAGCAGAAAGAGGCTCTAATGACATAACAGACTCAGTGTTACCGTCAATCTGCAAACTATTCCTGTCAACAAATGCTATAATATTACTAAGTTGATAATGAGCGGCAAACATAGCTGCCTCCCACACTTGACCTTCATCCAGCTCGCCGTCACCCATCAATGTATAAACATAACTCGCAGTTTTATCCATCTTTTTACCCAGAGCTAATCCACACGATATGGACAGCCCTTGACCTAACGAGCCTGTTGAAACTTCGACACCCGGACATTTCAAAGAATGTGGATGACCTTGGAGGGGTGAATCTAACTTCCGAAGACTCTTCAGCCAGGCTTTAGGAAAGTAACCGCTTTTCTGCAACAGGACATAAAGCAGAGGAGCACAATGACCTTTTGAGAGGATAAAGTGATCCCTACCTACTTGTTTGGGGTTTTGGGGGTTATGGTTTAGGATTCGAAAAAAGAGAGCTGTTCCAATCTCTACAGCGGATAAGCAGCCACCGGGATGACCGGAACCAGCTCGATTTATAATGGCAAGAAGTTCTTTTCTTACACTCTTAGCCTGTTCGGCTAATAGTATATCATCCATTATCTAATCTTTTTCTTGTGCCTATTCTTTCTAAGTCTTTTTCTTCTTTTGTGTTTGGCTATTTTAAACCGTTTTCTTTTTTTACCGCAAGGCATTTAATCTCCATATATTCTTATTTTTTCTCGTCTTTAGGTTTTGTTAATTCGTCTTTGATCCTTCTGTTGTACTTGAAAGTCGGGACAATCCTGCCAGGTATCGATATCTGTTCACCTGTTTTCGGGTTTCGGCCGATACGAGGCTCTCTAGACTGCATGCTGAAAGTTCCAAACCCTCTCAACTCAATACTATCGTCATCTTTAAGGGCTTCGATAATACAGTCAATAAAAGTATCAATAACGATTGATGTGTCTTTCCTGAGCATTCCTGTTTCAGATGCCACCTTTTTGATGATTTCAGCTTTCGTCATTTTAGACACTCCTTGTTTTTTTAATATAGCTTTTCTGTTGGTGCTAATTTGTCAAGCACATTGTTATTTTTAGGCCTGTTGCAGATAAGTTTCTCGACTGGGATCAGACGATCGAAAGGATGAGACTTTTCTAGCTCTGGTAGTCAAAAAACAGCTTTATTCAATTAGATCAACATTGCTTTATCATTGGTTTGTCCCGTAGTCGGAGTCAGTGTGACTACGGGATAAAACAATGATATACCTTGGATAGTGTCCGAAACACTGAATATCAAGTAATGACACCACATGATATAGTTTACACAAATAAACGCAACCGATAGAAGCTTTAGTCTCTGCCTCAAGATAAGCTTAATAAATTGAGTTCTTGACTATAAAATAATAAAAGCAGTGCTGTTCGGGTTACATTGTTTCAGTAATTAGTTTTCGATTTTCAAATTAAGAGGTGTAGATTGGATCGAGGTCACACCTTGGCAACGATATTACTGTTCCTGTGGCTTAATCAACTCAAAGCATGCTGTAAATTCCGACAGGCATGGTATAAGGGACTTATAAAATACCATATTCTTCTCTTTTCTGGAAGTTATGAGTCCGACTATTCTTAAAACTGCTAAGTGCTTAGACACTGTAGAAATGTCGTACCCTATGACTTCGGTTATTTTGCAGACACACATCTCACCTTCTTTGTTTAACAATTGCAGGATAAATAAGCGTGTAGGGTTAGCTAACGCCTTAAAAATCTGAACTTGCTCATCAAGATTTACATCATGATTTTTAACTTGGTTTTGACTCTTTTTCATATCTTGCTCCTGAATTGCTGGTTCATCAGTAGGTTAGAGGACTTTTCTGAGAATGACGATAATGCCATTACCACGAATATGGAGCAGCATTCTCCATGCTTGATACATTACATCGAAAACCGGAGCTATTATTCGTTTCATCTTGTCGGTGCCAAAAAGCAGAGAACTTACCTTGCCACAGGCTCTTTCTCGATTCAATATCATAAATGGATTAGGGTATTGCGAGACAACTATTTTCTCGAATTCTTGAAAGTTTTTTAAGAAAAAATTCTTACTGAATCTTAGAAGGTGATGTGGAGGGATATCGGCATAAAATACAGCTCTGGATATTCTAAGCATTTTTCTGTTTGGAACCGTGAAGGCTAACAGACCACGAGGCTTTGTCACTTCCTTTACCGCTTCTAAAAACTTGCCCGGATCTGGTTGGTGCTCTAGTACTTCAGTGAATAAGACTATGTCAAAATAGCCGGGGAACTTATGTGAGAAATTTTCTGAAAAAAAGTCTTGATAAACATGATTTATACCCCTTTTGCGGCAAGCATCACAGCTTAGTTTATCACCTTCAACGACGTAATAATTATCCGGTTTAATCTGAAAGTGTTGGCTTAATCCTAGATAGTTTATACCATCCCCTGCGCCAATATCCAGTATTTTCTTGTCTTGAAGATCGATTTTTAACTTTTTCAGTCTTTTTATAACCTCCATTGTCGGAGGCTCAATAGTTTGTCTCCCCTTATGCAGTTCTTCAACATAATCCTTCATAGATTGGTTACCTACACCGTGAGTGTAAACATCTTCAAATCTATTGGGAAGAATGAACTGTATCGCACAGCAACGGCAATGATATAAACGATACTGCTTATTATTGATCTGAGACAAGATATCTTCAACTTTATAAGTATTGATACTGCCGCAATATATGCACTTAGATTTAGTCTTCATAATTTATTTTCTTGCTAGAGCGTAGATCCCTCTGCCTTCAGAATGGTCAGACTTGGTATCTATCAGGTTGAGCAGTAAAAATAGAGGTAAAACTACCGGAGTGTAGATTAGAACTAAAGCGACAGACAACATTTTCAGCTTAGTAAACATCAGCATGGGTATTTTAATGCCCAAAACCCAAGCTAAATGACCTGCCTTGCCGTAAGTGTATCCTATTTCCAGAGGTGTAAGACCAACTTTTTCAAGCTTGCTGGTTAACTCGGCTTTATCGTATCCTAAGCGGTAATGTTCATCGACGAAAGCTTCCTCTTTATCTCCATAACACGAAGAAGGTGAATGCATGAAGAATAGTCCACCTTTTCTCAGAGCACCGGCAATGTTCTTCATTACTGTTTCGTCATCTTCAATATGCTCCAAAACATCTATGCAGGTCACAAAATCAAACTCTTGATTATAGTTAATTTTGATCAGATCTCGCAATAGAAACCTAGCTCTACCGCTATTGATATCCTCTTTGAAATACCTTCTACAATCCCGCAAATAGTCTTCTTTGATATCTATTGCCGTCAGCTTTGCATTTTTAAACCTGGCTAAAAAGAATCTGTCATACTGACCAAAACCTGAGCCGGCATCTAGTATCGACCAGCCGCCTTTGTTGTTAAGCTTAGTCGCATGTTTCGTAATAACCTTTTTAGTGTACCAGCTGCGTAGAAACATCATATCCAATAGTAAATACAGCATCCGCCGCAGAAAAGGGATTTTTGCTGTAACAGAGGCAAACTTATCTTTTACAGGATCGTACGCAATATGAGCCATAATCAAACAAAGGTGCCCGGTAAGTAATTAGGCTTCCAACATCAAAATACTTATAGCCATTACTATCATTCCTGCGATGAGACCATAAATAGATAGGTGATGCTTACCGAACTTTTGAGCAGCTGGTAATAACTCGTCTAATGATATATAAACCATTATCCCGCCAACCATAGCAAAAACAAACCCAAAGACAGCATCATTCATGAACGGCATTAAAATCAAGAACCCAATTATCGCTCCCAAAGGCTCGGCCAAACCGGACAAAAAAGAGTATAAGAAAGCCTTCTTTCTGCTACCGGTTGCATAATAAATGGGAACAGAGACTGCTATACCCTCCGGTATGTTATGCAATGCGATTGCTATAGCAATGGCAAGCCCGAGGGCTGGATCATGTAAAACGGCCATAAATGTAGCCAACCCTTCCGGAAAGTTATGTATAGTAATAGCTAATGCGGTGAATAAACCTAAACGATGCATTTTATTTCTATCAAAATCAACGGAATCGTTTTTTATCTCACTCTCAACTTTAGATATATCCTCTACGCAATGAGGCTCATGGGGATTCTCAAAAGAAGGCACGAGCCTGTCAATTATACCGATAAAAAAAATACCGGCAAAAAAAGCAACAACTGTGTACGCAGCACCTAGGTTATCACCGAAAACCGCAGACAAAGACTCTTCCGCCTCAGGAAAAATTTCAATCATAGAAACGTAGATCATCACGCCGGCTGAAAAACCCAATGAAACGGAAAGAAATCCAGTATTAGTCTTTCTGGCAAAAAAAGCAATGAAGCTCCCTATCCCAGTCGAAAGCCCAGCCAATAAGGTCAGCAAAAATGCCAACAAAATATTGCTATGAAACATATTCTATTCCCTTTATAAGCGTTTTTTATTGCTTCTTCAAACATCGAAATTAATCGGCCTATCCGTCAATAAAATTCCCTAAACCGTAGCACTCAGAAAATAAACAAAACTGTTTTGAGTCCAATTACCAACCATTAAACAGCCAGAAAATACAGGCTAAATCAGTTTTTTGTTGACACTGCATTCCCATTCAGAATATTTGAATCAACAATAACTTAGGAGGAATTATGAATAAAGAAGAACTACTGATGAAGATGGCTACGGATGCCGGTATTTCAAAAAGAGCAGCTTCTGATGCTCTCGATTCATTTGTGGATGGA
This sequence comes from Candidatus Cloacimonadota bacterium, assembly GCA_003564135.1. Taxonomy (GTDB): domain Bacteria; phylum Cloacimonadota; class Cloacimonadia; order Cloacimonadales; family PWNZ01; genus PWNZ01. Next base: position 29,084 of record PWNZ01000145.1, on the reverse strand, counting down.
GTAATGCAAACCTTGGAAAAAGGAGATAAGCTTCCCTTAATCGGTTTTGGTACTTTTTCAGTAACTCACCGACAAGCACGTACAGGAGTTAACCCTCAAACCCGTGAACCACTAACAATTCCAGCGAAGAAAGTACCCGCTTTCAAGCCGGGAAAAAAATTCAAGGAAGCGATTAAATAATCAAAAACCTGTTAGTTTCTAACTTAAAGGCTCAAAACCTGCCTCCAATAATGCAAGGAGCAAAGGTATCCCTATGAAACGCGTTTTAGGTGGGTTTTGAGCCCAAAAACTCCACTATCGTTGTTCAAGTGTAAGCCGGTTGCCTATCGATACTTAAAAAGCCATCAATAATAATGGTGAATATGATACACAACCTCTACCATGCTCATTGGACAGATGCTTCTAAGCTTGATTAAGTCTTTATCACTTTTGATTTCCAACTAGGACAGGAATTCTCATTGTGCTTAATCTACTTGTAAACACCTGCGATAGAGGGCTGATATAAGTAGGTATTTCAAAAAAATAAAAAAGGATAGATAATATGCACTTTACCATCGAAAAAACAAATCTGCTATCGAACATCCAACACCTGATAACTGTTGTTCCCACTAAAACCATCAACCCTATTCTTCAGAACTTCCTAATTGAAGCTGATGAAAACGGGCAAAAGGTTATTATTTCAGCTACTAACTTAGATGTAACCATAATATGTCAGCTAAAGACAGAAGTCATGGAAGGAGGGAAAGTGGCCGTTTCTGCAAGACATCTTCTTGAGATAGTTAGCTCTGTAGATGACAAGCCTATCGATTTCAACTATGATGACGGCTATCTAAAGATGCAATGTAGCAAAGCTAAATTCTCCTTACTCTGTGCCGACTATTCCGAATTTCCTGCACGCCCGGATATCAACCCGGAAAATTTCCAGACAGTTAACGCTCCAACCTTTGCAAAGATGATCAATATTGCATCTATAGCCGTATCGCAAGAAGAAACAAGACCCATCTTTACCGGTATTCTATGGCGCATATCGTCGGAGATGCAAACAGTTGCCGCTACCGATGGCAAAAGAATATCCGAAATCAAAAAAGCGCACACAATTGATCTAAACGAACCTATGGAGCAGGTACTTCCAGTAAAAGGACTACATTTTTTGGAAAAAGTTATCGACGATAATACACCTGACTTGAAATATCTTTTTGAGGCTAATAGAGTGGTATTCGCATATCGAAACTACTGCATATCGACTCAAGTTATACCCGGAAAATATCCCGATTACAGCAAGGCCCTGCTACAAGATAATCCCAACATGTTAGTCATCAACAAGGACACTCTAAGACAAGCTGTTCGCCGTGTAGCTCTTTTAGCAACAGATGAGTTTTTTAAGATAAAAATGAAAATCTCAGAATCAGAGATAGTGGTAACCTCCTTCAGCTTCGAGATGGGCGATGCCAGAGAAGTTATAACCGACTTTGAATATCAAGGGCCTGAGTTCGAAATAGCGTTTAACTATAAATTCGTGCTTTCTGTAATCAGCATTATCGAAACGGACAAGGTTAAACTTACCTTCGCTGACCCTGTAGATGGTATGGTAAATAATCAGGTATTGATTTATAACCATCCGGAGATAGACGATTATAAAGTCGATATCCTTCTAATGCCACTTAGGTTGCAATAGTTTTCAAGGGGCGGAGCAAATTCGCCCCTTACTTTGTTATTTTGAGACTACGTTTGCTTATCAGCAACATCTCACGAATACCAATATCTTTAAGCTATCATTACCTTGGCAAATGTTTGTCTCCGAACTAAATTTAATGAACTATCGAAACTTTCGAAACCTTTCGGTTAATTTCGATAATAAAGGAAATATCTTTCATGGCGTCAATGGAATAGGAAAAACCAATCTCTTGGAAGCTATAGCTTATTTAGCTTATGGGAAATCATATAAGCTGGCAAAAGATAGCGATCTAATCTACTATGAAAGAGATTTCTTTAGGATCAATGCAAAATTCCATCTGCATTATGGCGATTACAAGTTCGAAGCTGCCGTTAATCAGATTGGACAGAAAAGAATTAGAATAAACAATGTCCAAGTGAGCAGAATAAGCGAACTATATAAGATGCTGAAAACTATCATCTTCTCGCAAGAAGATATCAACATTATAACCGGTACACCTAGACAAAGAAGAAGTTTCTTTGATTTGGCAGTATCGCAGTCAAACTTTCAATACATAGAAATACTGAGAGAGTATAACAATACTCTGAAACAGAGAAATGCCCTTCTTAAAACCGAATTCAGCTCAAAAGACAAAGAGATATGGGACAAAAGACTTTCCGTTACCGCGGCCAGAGTTATCAGGTTGAGAACTGATTATTTATCTGCTATCAATCAAGAGATAAATAACTGCCCCATCTTTTCAGTGACTACCCCATCGGAAAGGATGCTGATAAAGTATAAATGCAGGTTCAACATAACGAAATATAAACAGGTAAAAGATACTATCCTCGAGGAGTTGCAAAAAAAGCTGAAAGACGAAGTATATTATCAAAGAACCCTGATTGGGCCACACTTGGACGACTATATCTTTCTACTAAACGGTAAGAATATATCACGATTCGGTTCACACGGGCAAAAAAGAAGCTTTATTATCCTGTTAGGACTCGCACAGTCGAGACTAGTCACTAAAAGCGATCATGATGCTGCTGTTATGATTTTCGACGATGTTCTTTCTGATCTCGATGAAAAAAGAACCGAGTCAATCGTCGGATACCTAAAGGGCAATAATCAAATATTTGTCGCAACTCCTAATCCTTTACCTTATAAAAATTTAGGTTTACCTTTAATCGACCTTTGTTCATTCAAGAACCGCTAGTCAATGAAACTGAATAAAAACATCATCGGCTGGATTACTTATGATTTTGCCAACTCATCATTCACTACCATTATAGTTAGCGTTATTTATAGTGTTTATTTTAAAGATGTTGTCGTAGGATCAGAAGAGATAGGAACTGCTTTATGGGGCAGGGCGGTTAGTATATCGATGCTCATGGTAGGCTTCTCAGCACCGATATTCGGTGCTATTGCTGATCACTCTAAATCGAAAAAAAAATTCCTCATCTTTAATACCTATCTGTGTGTTCTCTTTACCGGGTTGCTTTATTTCGTGACAGCAGGTAGAATCTTTTTAGGAATGCTGTTCTTCATAATAGCAAACTTCGGATATAACAGCTCTTACGTTTTCTACAACTCATTTCTAACAGATATTGCCCCCAGAAAAGATTTGGGTAAAGTGTCGGGTTGGGGTTGGGCTTTTGGCTATGTTGGTGGATTGCTATCGCTTCTAATGTCTTTATATATAGTAAATGTTAACATTCGTTTAGTATTCCCGGCAGTCGCTCTGTTCTTTGCATTATCTGCGTTGGTAACTTTCTTTTTGCTTGCGGAAACTAAAGGTAGTTTACCACAGACGAACTACCTTAAGATAGCGTATCGTCGTATCACTTATTCCTGGAGAAATATCACCAAATTCAAGGAGCTTCTGAAATTTATTATTAGCTACTTTATCTATAATGACGGTATAATAGTTGTCATTAGCTTTGCTGCAATCTATGGTGCAACAAGGTTTAATATGACTCCACAAGAATTGATATTCTATTTTATTATTGCTCAATTCACGTCTATCTTAGGCGCTTTATCATTCGGCTATATAACCGATATCATCGGTTGCAAAAAGACCATAACTATAACCCTTATTATTTGGTCATTGGTAGTTATATGGGCATTCTTTTGCAGGTCTGTTACCGAATACTATTTTGTCGGTCTTCTAGCTGGAATAGCTATAGGTTCAAGTCAGTCAGCCAGTAGAACGATGTTAGCTCTACTGACCCCGTCTGTGAAAATGACTTAGTTTTTTGGTTTTTATGCCTTCACAGGGAAACTCGCATCTGTATTAGGACCTTTGGTTTATGGAGAAATTGCTAGAATAACAGGTTCTCAACGATGGTCTATATTAGCTATTCTTGTTTTTTTTATTACCGGAGGTTTGATACTGCAAACTGTAAATGAAGTCAAAGGTAAACTAATAGCAGATAATTGGAATAACGAACCCGGCTGATGGCTTGATTGTAAGAATAACCTATCCGGATTATTCAAAACACCGTTTTAGATAGTGAACCATCATAAATACATATACACTACAGATAGTTAAACCAGACAGATACGCTATGCATGCTAAAAGATTCTTCAAGATAGTGATTAGACTCTTTATGACAGGTAGCGTGACACAAAGTAAAAAGGCACGGTGAATTTACCGTGCCTCGTTTATATTATGTTTGTTTCTTAGTTTTTAGAATGAAGATGGTGGGTTTTTAAATTCCCAACGTAAGGTTAAATATCCCAAGTCCATCAACTCATCAGTATCATATCCTTCAAAAATAACCAATGGGAAGTGAGGAGGCGAACGTCTTTCAAATCTGTTATCGAAATGATAACGTTTATCATAACCGGTGGCTCCTATCGCTGGAGCTGGTGAACCATATCTCGGTGGGCTAGTTGGTTCTATAGAGTTATCTATGTCCCACAGACCTGTATCAAAGTCCGGATTACCACTTCTACGTACATATCCCCTCCTTCTTTGCGCTATCGAACCAAAAAGGTTTATCTCTCCGCGAAGTTTTACTATCATAGGAGCATTGTGAGGGTTAGGCGTAAACTGAAAGCCAGGAAATCCGTATATCTCGCCCGGTTCCGGCCATAAAGGATTATACCAGGGATAGTCTAACCCGAGTGGCCAAGGGGTCGATGATGTTGTGGGATAATGAAAACGATGTAAGTCGATGTATCTGAACCACTCTCCCATCGAGTATTGAGGTGGTGTCGAACCTTTGGGGAATTGGTATTGGAAAGTGAATATTCCATCTTCCCAAGTCTCTGTTCCCTGACCTACCGCGCAATATGCACCATACATATATATATCGTCGGTATTGGGTCGTAACCTGACAGAATCCTCAGGAGAAAAATGTCCATATTGAATCCATATTGATTCTTCCGAAATCAGTCCAAAATAATCTGTTGAATTCACCGGTAAGGTTTGATTACCTGAACCATCAATACCATCGGGTCTGAGACCAACTTGAGTATTAGTATATGTAATGTCGTCTTTTATATAAATATCATGAGAACTTGCCCAAGTTTGCGAACCGGTAACTTCACCACTGATCCACAATTCCATCGGAATAAAGGCTGAAGTGCCTACGATTGAACCAGAAGGTCCATCTCGCCATGTTGTATCGGGCATAGCTATTCGGTTGTAATAGATTGAGTCACCAACAGCATCATAGGGAGGGTAGGAATCATATATGGTAAACTGGTTTACACCTTCAATCCATTCATCCTCATTTGTTGGTTCATCTATTTCAACTTCACCTATAAGTATATTGTAAGAAGTACCTTCTATCGTTACGTATGCTATTGAATCATCATCTTCGTTTGAACCAAGCGGATACCGGCCTTTATTTCTTACGGCATTGGCATTGGGATCAAAGACTATTCTGCGGTAGTGTTCTATTAGACCACCTCTGAAGATTTGGTCCGTTGGGTAATCAGTGCCTCCCCCGGGAAAAACTCGGATTTCTCCTGCCGTGCTCACCAAGCCGTGAAATGTTGGCCAACTGTTTTGTCGGATCCATATATCGGTATTACTATGAACACGTCCGTAAATAATATCACCTGCAAAGAATCTTATATTACCGGCCACCCCGTCTCTCTCCTCGTCAATATCACTGAAATAGTGGAATATCGCCAAAGATTGGAGAGATCTAATTCTATTTTCAGCATATCTTTGTGATTGAGATTGTAAATCCGGCGCAGCAGTGTCCTCATCACCTCTAACGGCTGAAGTAAGAGTTCTTATTAGGAAACCTTTTTCTCCTTGATCGTCCCATATAGATAACCGGGTTCTTGCCCTGTATACGGTTCTATGAGTACCAAACTCGACACTCCTTCTCCTAACCGGTAAAAGATTGTCAGTTCCCGGGTTATCCATCCCCTCTAAATGTCCTGCTGCTAAGCGTCCTCTACCAACTTCAGAACGAATATAGTGGAACTGCTGGATACCATCTAGTTGATTTCTGAAACCAACAGTATCCCTAAAGGCAACAGAAGCCAAGGAAACCCCAGACATAATTGCCACCAACACCACCACTAACGCTATTCCTATATTTCCTTTCTCATTGCGTATGATGTACATTACTTACCACCTCCTAAATGCGGTTAACATTGTCTCCTGCAACATTCATCAAATCGGCGATTACTGTCAAGCATTTTCAGGATATTTAACTCGTTTTCATGCAGATGTCTTCTATTATGACTAGATTTTAACGCCTTCTTGAGACCTGTTTTCATAATTGTATGTTAGAAATATATTAGTTTATCAAACAGAATACCAATAAGAGGCATACTGTTATCAATACTCAGTTGCAACATCTAATTACGCATAGTTTTTTTTGCGTTGTATTAATATTTAAACACTCCACCACCAATGAATTCACGTAGGATAGAATTAGTAGGTACTAAATCATCCTGTATATCCAATGAATGCTCGACTAAAAAGATCAGCTTTTGAGCTTCTGTATAGACAGATGACTGCCTTGAAACTCTATAAAGAGCTTGGAGAACATGTTTCTTCAAGACATTTACTTCATAAGTCAGACCACTATTGAAGATAAGGTCTGCATCTTCCTGAAACGGAAAAATGTTTAGGTGTTCTCCTTCACTTATGGACTGCCACCTATCTAAGGTAAACTCTGCTGTATAGCCTCTGAAGTAATTATCCCTTACTATCCGTCTTATCTTTCTAAAATATGTCGTCGCTATTCGGTTATGCCGGTCTATATTAAGTTGGTTCAGGCAACTAATATAGATTTTTATTTTCTGGCTATTAGCAACAGCTTCGGTAAGTTTATTATTTAATCCGTGGATACCCTCAATTAACAATATATTATTGTTATCCATTTTAAGACGGTTATTGCTCTTCAATCTTTTCCCTGAAATGAAATCATATTTGGGTAATTCAACCTCTTTTCCTTGCAGCAACATTTCTAAGTGATGGTTAAATAACTCTAAATCGATAGCATTTATGCTTTCAAAATCATATTCGCCATTTGATTTGCGAGGTGATTTAGTTCTGGGATGAAAATACTCATCAAGACCTATTATAATGGGCTTTATACCGTTTACGTGGAGCTGCACCGACAGTCGCTTTGAAAAGGTCGTCTTCCCGGACGATGAAGGTCCGGCAATTAATACCGCCTTCAGCCCATTTTCGGATGAAATATTATCAGCAAACTCAGCTATTTTTTTTTCATGAAGAGCTTCTTCAACTTGTATATCCCATCCGATGGTGAAGTCCTCAATTTTTTCGTTAATGTCACCCATATAGTGGCTTCCTAATATATTCAGCCACTTGTCAGCTTCAGTGTGAATAGAAAACAGTTTCCGGGGATATACAAACTCTTTTCTAACTTTTTTTGTTGATGCCAATGGAAACCTGATACATAAACCCGGTGGGTGAAAGTTTAGTTCGAATTCACTAAGGATAGCTGTGTTATCCGCTAATTGCCTAACATAGTAATCATAATATTCACCACACTTGAACACGGTTACATAACCTGTATGATTATAGCGTAAGTTTTTTATGACATCCGATCGAGCTTGCTTGTCAAACAGCTCCATAGCGTAGTTAATTGCAATCTCGTTTTTTTCAATCGGCAGGTGTTCATCTACCCTCTTTTTCATTTCGCTACTTAATAGCGACACATCTTGATTAGTGATAGGTTCATTTCCTGAAACTTCACAATAAATACCGTCTCCAATTGAGTGCTTAATTATAAGATTTCGTGACGTGTGAAATATTTCATAAAAAGCTTTAGCCATTAAGAAAATTGCCGAGTCCTGATAAATTCTAAAACCTTCTTCGGAATCAAATCCGACGCACTCCAAGCTACTCTGCTCTGCAATAATTTTATTGCTGTTAACAAACTCATTGTTTAATTTAAAAGTTATGGCATCTAATGGCTTAATGTTAGCTTGGTCTATAATATAGGCAACACTAACAGCTTTATCGAATTCATAGCTTCTTAAAAAAACACGGTTCAAATATAGGTCTACTTTAAACATTAATTATCTCCTGAAAAATTTAGCAGTCATTATCGTACACTTCCAGCTCAAAAAAACTATTCATGCTATCATGTCAACTACATATTGACTTGTCAAAGCTCACTACAATCGGCTAATTATCGATAAGCTCTGGCAAAAAATAACTTGATTGATTAGCGGGTATGCTTTCTCTGAACATCAAATATTTGATGAGCAACCTGCGACATTGAACTAGCAATCGGCTCTGTTGATGTATCAGGTCATTTTAATAGCGGTAAATACTTTACACTATCCGGTATTAATCAGAATGCTTTCGCATAACTGTTAACACACGAGGTTTTTATGAAAGATTATTTAGAAAAACGCATCTTTACACTATTTTTCGCCGTTACATTTATCCTGATTTTATCATTGGTTCTCTTATCATGGCAAATAATCAGATATGGTATACGGCAAAGAGAGGATAAGGAACTCTCGGACATAACTAACAAGGTTAGTGAGAGGTTATCTCAGCATCACGAAGATGTTATGTTAAGGCTTAATGATATCAGTACCAGCGAAAGCCTAAAGGATTCATTCAGAAAACATGACATTGCCGCTCTCAGAGAAATCATTATTGAAAAAGTTACTGAAAAAGAGAGTGAAAGAATGTTCTTTTTTTGCGGTAATAGAGACGTAATTATCGGTACTGACTATCAGCCGTTACAGGATTATCTTCTAATGATCCTTCACCGATCAAATCAAACACACAGAACATACTATTTTAACACCGGTTACGAAATATTCACGGTTTATCTCAGCACGATTATTGATATTATAGAAAATGACTCTGCAATACTCGGTTATATGTTTTATCTCCAAAAGTTAGACCGCTCGGTCATCAAAACAGATCAAAACGACGCTTATATCTTTTCAGATGTAGATGACTTGCATCACACCAATCTTAGCGATCGTTATAGAAACATGGTATCAAATAAGATTCTCTCTTTACGGTCGCGCAGTCTCGAAGATACGCAGAAAAGGTTTAATTTAAGGCAGGGTATCGATACAGCAGGTAGCTTAATGGTTTATTATGGCTTTTTTTCTCGACCGGAGCTATTCATCTTCATACCTTATGATAGACAGCTGAATCAATTCGCACATCAAGGATTATTGGTTTTTATGCTCACACTATCAGCTTTAGCAATTATCATGATTACAATTGCAGGAGCATGGTTTAAAAGTAAGATTATTGCACCTGTCAAAGCTGTAAACATAAAGATGAGACAAATAGAAAACAACCCCCTGTCTATACAGCCATTATTCACTAATTATCGTGGTATATTAGGAGACATGGTGGAGATATTTAATTCCATGATTTCCTCTATAGCAAGTCACACATATTCACTGAAGGCCTATAAAACAATTACCGATAATCTCGATTCTGCCGTAATTTGGATGGATAATGACATGAAAATTATCTTATGTAACCCGGCAACTGCGGAAATCTTTGACCTTGATGACCCCAAAAAAATCATAGATAAAAATTTGCAGGAGCTGCTTCACATATCGACCGATGAAATCAAATTAACCAGCCAAAAAAGAGTTTTTAAACCCAATCTTATTCTAAGTACAGAAAAAGGGAATAAGTATCTAAGGTTCGTGCTTTTCAGTCTCTCGAGTTTCGATAGTGATACCGGAATCAACTACATAGCCAGTATTTATGATATAACCAAGGAGACAAAGGAGAGTTTAGCCCGGGAAAAGTTAGAGTTGGAATTAATTAAAAGTAACAGGCTAGCAGACTTAGGAAGGTTAACAGAAGGAGTCGTACATAACATTAATTCACCACTCAACTCAATTATGGGTTATGCCCAACTAATTCAAAAAACGGACCCAGACAATTATGACCTTAAGAAAATCATCAATGCTTCCTCGACGATCAGTCTCTTAGTAAAAAAACTACTCTATAAGGTCAGAGAGGACAGTATCTCGATGCATAGACCTATTGACATCAATCACCTTATAGAAATGGAACTTGAGATGTGTCGGCATAATATCTTTTTTTCTCAAAATGTTAAGCTTATAAAAAATTTAACCAAAACAAACGGGAAGGTATTTGCTTCCCATGGAGAGATCAGTATTTCAATTGCCAATATTATTAATAATGCCATTCAATCAATGAAATGCAGCCCAAAAAAAGTTTTAACCATAGAAACCTTACAGGACAAAAACACAATAATCATAAGTATTAGCGATACCGGATGCGGTATCCCGCCGGAAAACATTGACAAGATATTCCGTCCTGATTTTTCTACCAGGAGGAGTTCAGATTCATCGGGGTTTGGATTAGGATTGGCTATAAGCAAAAGCATAGTGGAGAAGTACAAAGGAAGCCTTGAGCTAACATCAGACACAGGGATTGGCACCACTTTTAAAATAAGTTTGCCACTACAAAACATTATCGATAAATAGAAAAGTTTGCTTTAGAAATCAGACATAATACAATCTGGTCGTTGGTTTTTCTAGATAGCGAGCTGCCCCCTTGTCAGAGCGCTTTTAGTGCTGGGTTCAGCAGCTTTATATTATCCGCCGCTTGTTATTTATTCTCGGTTCATGCGGAAATATATTGACATCTCGCAAGGTATTATGAATCGAACAGGTAGTTTTCATAAGACATAGTTTACATAGTAATATAGGTTCCTAACTTAGGTTCAAAATTAGACACACTACTCAACATTAAAAAATCTTAACAAAGGATTTAAGATGCAAGATAGACCAAAGATTCTTATAGTTGACGATGAAGAAGATACCAGAGAAATATTTAGTCGTCACCTTCAGTCAGATTACACAGTGAATGCTGTACCTTCTGCAAAAGAAGCCATAATAGCTCTTGATGACGAGAAATATCATGTAGCTTTGACGGACTTAGTAATGCCGGAAGTTGGAGGATTAGAACTTTTATCGGAAATCAAAAAGAAACATCCGGAGGTAGCTGTAATAGTTATCAGTGGGAAGGCGACAATAGACATGGCTGTTACTGCAATCAAGAAGGGTGCTGAAGATTTTATTGAAAAACCGGTAGAAGATCTGGATTTGTTGAATATTATGATTAATAAAATCATGAAAATGCATTGGCAAAAACAAGAAATTACCCGGCTACGCAATCAACTTGCAGGTATGGAAAAGGGACAAGTTATTGGGAACAGTATGGCCTTGCAGCAGATATTGGAAAAGATTAAGATAGTCGCACCACTTGATACTACTGCCATGGTAACAGGCGAGACGGGTGTTGGTAAGGAACTGATAGCAGAACTCCTCTACCGTAATAGCAAAAGGAAAAACAACAAATTCGTTATTGTTCATTGCGGGAGTTTGCCCGAAAACCTCTTAGAAAGCACACTTTTTGGCCACAAAAAAGGTTCTTTTACGGATGCGATCAGAGACAAAATCGGTTATTTTGAAGAAGCTAATGGTGGAACTCTTTTCTTGGATGAAATCACCGAAACCTCTCCGGCTTTCCAGACTAAAATACTTCGTGTCCTTGAGAAAGGTGTTATGCGCCGTGTTGGTGGCGATCATGATATTCCCGTTGACGTTCGCGTTATTGCTGCATCTAATAAGGACATCGGAGTTGAAGTAGAAAAAGGAAATTTCCGAGAGGATTTATACTACAGGTTGAATGTCATTCATTTTCATATCCCTCCCCTACGACAAAGACCTGAAGACATACCGGTTCTGATTAATTTCTTTCTCAAGCAATTTGCTCGTAAACACGAAAAACCGGTACAAACCTTCTCTGACGCTGCAATGTCCATCATGACAAACTACGACTGGCGAGGTAATGTTCGCGAACTTAAGAATGCAGTCGAACATTCTGTTGTTCTTTCCAAGCTTGATGCAATTGTACCTGAAGATTTGCCGGTCAATATTTATAATTCCTTCCAGAATCTCGAAAAAACAGTTATCAGTGAAAAACTAACCTACTTGCCTTTTTTTAAGGCTCGTGACCTCTTTGAGAAACAGTACTTGATCAAATTATTAGAAAGACATAACGGTGATGTAACAAAAGCTGCTGACATTTCCGGCATTAAGCGCCAAAATCTATACGAGAAATTTAGCAAATATGTAATAGATCCCAAGACATATAGGAAATGAAACAGCTTTATATAACCAACCATTTAGCTCGGATAGTGCAACAGAAAACAGAGCTGGCAAAAGGTTTAAAATATACGGAACACTGACTTTTTAACCTGTGGAATTCTTTTTTGTATCTTATTGCACTGTCCATTCCACTCCCTCCGCAGGGACAGGCGATATCGCTACAAAATACCGGACAATTCTGGCTGTCCCGTTGCTTGTGAGCGGTGTTCGGGAAAATCAACTGGATTATTTAGGCTTATTTGTCCTACCAATTCCCGGAAATCATAAAACCTTGCCTGTTGGGATTATTTACCAAGTTAATTAGTTCACCATTATCGTCAAAATAAGCACGAATTCGGGCGTTAGCCGGGTTAGCCCACGAATTTCCTTCACCATATCTTTTTGAAGAGGCAATTATTTGCAGTCTCTGAGGATACCCTCCTCCAGGCCATATCTCTATAAAATAGTTAACTTCAGCTGTTTCTATTTTGAGACCCTGATTGGGACTATCGTCCGGATTCCCTATATGCCCGCGTGAGTTTTCAGAATTAACCGGATTAAACCCCAAAAATGTACCGCCACCTCCCATTAAAGACTGAGGAGTTTGTTTATACACAAGAGCCTGCATTACTATGTTGTTTATATTCATAATTATGTCATCCTGATGAGCAGATAGAGCTTTAGATTGAAACATACCTATACCAACAGTTATAGCAATAGCTATGACTATCACGGTCAGGATTATCAAGAGTACCTGTTGTTGCCCCATATATAGACCTTCTTTTTTTTCGGTTGCTTATGCAACTAGTTAAGTCTCAAACGTTGGTTTAAATTCCAACTCCTTGTTTACCACGTTAGTAAAGGACATTTCCATATCCTTTCCAATCTTACTTCATTAAGTCTAAGCGACTTTATTTCCAGTCTCTATAGCCTTCTATTTTTGTCAACATCTTTGAGACACTACCATGCAACTATCGTGCCACAACAGATTATCCGGTATGGAAACCAAAAGGTGTCTTAAAAAAACAGTCTATATGTCGGGATAAAGTAACATTCTAAACCCGCTCTCAAGCCGTGATTACTACCTTGTGATAGCACTCAAGAGTATCTAGTATAAAAAATGTACGGCTTAGATTTAGTTTTTTATTGAATTATGGTGTCAGCTTTTCTCAGTTATTCCTGCCAATGGATAAAATCATCATGACCTCCTGATTTGTCACCTATTTTTTACAAAATACAATCATCAGTCACCTTATTATGACAAGGTTATTTACCCTGATAAGCCGTTTATGGGCATTAGATCATGACAATAATCAACTTCTGACCTACTCCAAATAAACTAAGGGATCAACAGCTTGACTCTTTCTGCGGATCTCAAAGTGCAAGGTGTATTTTTCGTCACTGCTGTTATTTTTACCTGTTATGGCAATAGAATGCCCTAACCCTACATCATCCCCTTTTGCGACTAAAAGGTTACTGTTTCCTGCATATAAGCTGAAGTATCCGTTGAGATGATCTATGATAATCATTCTTCCATAACTTCTAAATGATTCGGCGAAAACAACAATCCCAAAATCAACAGCCTTCACTTCTTGCTGTTGATTGGTGGTTATTGTAATACCATTGTTTATCAGGGTTAGTCTGGTAGTTTCGTCATAAGACTGTCCGAATTCGCTTTCAACCTGCCCTTTTATTGGCCACAACAATTTTTCATTTGTAAACCTAAAGCTAAGCTTTTCTTCATCGGTTTGAATTTGTTCAATCAGAGCTTCAATAGCTATTCTATTTCTTTCTAACTGCTGAACTTCAGTAATATAATGCCGTTCTTCAGCTGAAATGGATTCGATTAGTGTGTAAAGATTACTAATTTCTCGCTGCAATGAGCGGCTGGAAAGTTCTCTGATATTTCTTTCACTTTCTATGTTTCTTCTTTGTGCGCGGTCTTGTTGGAGGTTCTCCTTAGTTTTTTCCAGCAGTGACTTATGTGAATTAATCATACTCTTATTTGCATTAATCATTAAAGATAGATACCTCTCATTAATGACCTTTTCAGATGTTTCATGCTCTGCTGCACCAGCATGATATAAGCATACCATTTTAATATTACAAAGCTCTATCAAGCTCGTCAGATCTGATTTAAGAATATCTCTGCGGTTAGTCCTATCAATTATTTCCATAACTAAGTCATGCTCTTTAGCAGTAAGGCCCTTTATCATATACATAAACCTTTCCACTCTTTCCCTATATATCTGCAGTTGACGGGTAACCTGTTCTCTATGCTGCTGTGATTCAGCTAGTTCACTGAGCTTCTCGTCTATCATCTGTTGAATATATTCCAGGCGTCGTTTTTGGATTTCGATATTAGCATATACCGGCAAGGTGATGGTGACTATAATTACCGTCATCGCTATAAATCGCGCTCTGAAACTACAAATAAAATTGAAGAGCTTAAGCATCACTATGCACCTTAAATCACTTATTACTTAGAGCCTAACCTTAACATTCAAGACCGCATAATTGATCAGAGCAAAAGTATATACCTCATCTACATCTGATCCACCTTCGAGAACACGATAGCCGGCACGAAGCGAATATCTTTCGTCAAAATCAAAACTAACACCTAACATGACATCAGCAGCTCTTCCGTACGGTGAAAAAAGGGCATCACCATCAAGAAAAAGATCGATACCGGGATACAAGTTTTGAACCAGTAAGAAGTTAATAATGGGAACAAACCCGGTATTCTTTTTAGTAGCTTTCTTTGTGTTCTCTGCTAAGGATATCTCGGCATCTCTAATCTTTGCCGTGAGCCCGATTGCACGATACAGTTTAGATTGATCCTTAAAATAATAGCGATACTGAAGCCTATATGAATCGAACCGGTATGTACCCAATATATCGATATCTCGGTTAAAGATCTCTTCTCGAAATTCAATATCCCGATCAAATTTCCCCGATGGTTCAACGGAAAAAGGGGCATAGAGAAAAGAAATCCTGTGTTGTTCGGACACATAATAATGAGCATTTATCCGGCTGACAAAGACCGGATCGGTTTCTAAATCATGGGTGAAAGAAAACTTGTCGCTACTTGTATTACTCTCATTGGGTATTCGAACGTTGTTATAGCCACTAAAAGCAATTCCTGCTTCCAAATCTATTTCGAATCTGGTATGCGCTAGCGAAGTAGTTAAGACGAGCATAATCATCAGATAATATTTCATCGTCACATCCTTGATTTTTGTTTATTAAAAATACGCTGGCTAAATAGTCAATACTAAAGTTGGGTTATTTTAAATCATCACCCTATAAGAGCTCAGCCACAACCATAGTAATGAATTGATAGTTCAACCAAATACCCACTTCTACAACTCTATAAATCTCTATCATTAGACCGTTCCGATCACAAAGCAATTAACAATAAATATGTTAAGCAAAAAGAGGTAGAGTCACCTTTGACTTGACAAACCGACTCTCTTCAATGGATCGTCACGTAATAAATATAAGAAAAGGCAGGTAAACTATGCTCAAATATATCGTTACGATCTTCTCGTTCCTGTTAATCTGGTCATTAGCGGTAGATAATTTTGCGATAAGGGCTGAAATCGGCGATAGATTATTGGAGGCAACTTCTGATGAAGAGGTTGTCGAAATCTTAAAAGAATACCTCGAAAAAATTGATGATATGACAGTAATAAGAGACATTCAGGACACCTGGATGGAAATTGACGAGGAACGAAGCAGAGATTACTTTACGAGAAGATATGAACAAGATCCTAATAAAGACAATCGCTACCTGTGGGCAAGATACATTGACGATACCTTTAAGCGCTTACAGGAAGCAAGAAAGCTTATTGAGCAGTACCCGGAATACTACTATGGATACTTACTGTTAAGTTTTCCCTATAACCAATATCTTTTCCCCGATGAGCCCGAAGATGATATGGAGTTTAACTTGGAGAAGCTCGAAGAAGAATTCGGAAAAGATCGTCAACACCTATACCGATGGTTGTATCTATTCCCGGAAGATGAGTTTTCACTATACACTATATATAATATGAAAATGTGGAAAGATAATTACGAATTAGCCGAACAATTTCTTTTGAATACCGAAGGAATGAATGCTCAGTGGGTCAATTATTTTTCTATAATGGATTTTTCAATTAAATCAGAAAGATTGCAACCTTTTAAAACATTTCTGCCGAAGTTCATGCATACTAATATTGAACAAGGGCACATCACCCGAGAAGATAGCCTAACCACCTACGCCAACTATTATCTGATGCTACTCAGAACTATTGGCCATTATGATGAAATTGACAACTTCCTAGCGCAACATCCTGACTTGTATGATGAAGTAAGCATAAAAAGAAGGTTAGTAAGCACCAATCTTGATCAGGGTAATTATGAAAAGGCGTTCCTATATCTAAACCAACTCTTAGATGCCGGTAATGTTGATTACCTGAGTATTGATAATGAAGAGCAATGGTTTCCCTTAAAAGAGCATCCACTGTGGAAAGACTTCATCGTCAAAGCAAAGCAAAGATGGGATGAAGCCAAACCGCAAAGAAAAAAAGAAGCTCTCGCACAAAAAACAGAAAGACCGGCACCGGGATGGGAACTCAAAGACCTAAACGATAACATAACTCGACTATCGGAATACCGAAGCCAACCAATTATTAAGCTGTTCTGGGCTACTTGGTCAGATGATTCGGTAGAAATGATGAAAGCATTAGATGAATGGGTTAAAAATAACAACCCTGAAAAAATAACAGTTCTGGCAATAAGTCTTGCCGAACCATACCCTGAAGTAGTGCAGAGACATATCAACGCTCAGGGCTATTCTGATAAGATCCGATTTATTCGAGGTGTTGACAACATTCCATCAATGTATAGTTTCCAAGAGCTACCCTTTATAATTGTCATCGATACAAACGGAAATATTAGATACGAACAGCAAGGACTAAGTCAGAATATCAAAGAAAAGCTTACCTGGTGGGTCGAAGAGGTTATGGACGATTAAATGCGGCCTCTTATACATGGCTTTAAGTGGTTATAAACCTCTATTATCACTAGATGGGGATTGACGTTACCTTCTAACCGTTTTAGCATAGTCTCTAAAAAAACTATTAGTTCAGGACACATATCCGTCAGATATGGGTTATTAGCTGCAACTTTATCAAGCTCTGCCGTCATATCAATATTGATTATTTCTTCTGGACTTTCCAAAAAGAATACCACATCGCCTAACCAGACGATAAGATAATGTAAAACTTCTGAGAGTTCGTTCAAGCTTTTAGAGGTTTTATAATGTTCTGCATATTTCAAGAAAGATAGATCATCACCTTGGATAATGATGTCCAGCAGTTCTCTCATTTTGGCTCTTGTTTCGCTGCTTTGAGCCTCCCAAGTATTCAGTGCTTTTTCCATATTACCGTTAGCAATTCTGGCAATCATCTTTATTTGAGCAGCATCTTCAACGCCATAGAAAAATAGTTCATCTTCAATTGTTTGCAGATTAATTCGGTTAAAATTAACCTTTTGGCAGCGGGAAATAATAGTCGACAGCATTGATTCATTACGGGAACTGGTTAGAATAATTACTACATTTTCAGGTGGCTCTTCCAAAGTTTTCAAAAATGCGTTGGCTGCATGAACATTTAAGTAGTCAGCTTTCTCAATCACTACTACTTTATAGCGAGCCTCAATAAAAGAAAGGTTAATGCGATGCTGCAGCATTCTGATACAATCCAAGCGGATAGCTGTGTTGCCTTGAAAATAAAAGTAGCGCCACGGACTTACCTTCTTGTTCTTGAGGTAGCTCTCATATTCTGATAGGTTTTTAGCGTCTTTGATTTCTCCCGTCGGACTGATCTCGTAATTAGGAGTTGGAAATAGATAGATAAAATCCGGATGTGAAAATGACAACATCTTCTTGCAAGAAGAGCACTTACCACAGGGCCTGCTATGCGGGTCATCATCTAAGCAGTTTAAAGCCATCCCAAAATAGAGTGCTGTCGTAAATTTACCTACACCATCAGGCCCCATAAATAGATAACTATGAGATGGAATATCCTCAGTTACCGCTTTCCGCAGTATCGTCAAGGCTCCTCTCTGTCCTTTTATCCGGTTAAAAAGCATCGCAACCTCCTTCTTCTTTAGAAAGCGATATAGCAAAATGTGTCTATTTATGTCAAAGGATTTTTCCCCACCCTAAAATCTCCTCCAGCTCAAATCTCCGTTTGCCATGGAAAATGCAGGATTCCGGTCCAAGCTTAGAATGATTGAGACACTACTTGTTAACAGATCGCCACAAATAATGATTACAAACAAATTATCCGTATTCAAAGTGGTAGCTTCTCGGGTTGTGTATATGCCAATTTCTTACTGAGCATGATATATTTATCAGGCCTGCCGAATCTATAAAGATTTTGCTTTTCGACTTTTTTAGTAGAGTCAATGAGAGTCCTTAATAAAATCTATTGACCCTTTCCTTCATGATATATCGACCTTTATGATAAATATCAATAATAACTCTTGACATCAGGTAAAGAATAGTTACACTGAACAGAGTAAAAATTAATGATAGGAGTTAATAGATAGATGAATTTAGGGCAAACCTTGATGGCGATCTTAGCGTTGGTATTGTTTGCCACTATCACAGTAACAATCAACAGGACACGCATAACCGCTACTACCCATACAATAGACTATCAAGTAGAGTTGGAAGCTATTAATTATGGTCAGTCCATAATGGAAACAATATCCAATAGTGCTATCACCGAAAACGGGTTTAACTCACTAACCGATTCTTTTGAACGAGAAAGAACATTTATCGAAGGCTCTGGTAGAACATTATATGCTACAGTTGAGGTTGATGACTCACCTTCTCTTATTCGTCACGATGTTAGCTATAAAAAAGTAACTGTTTTGGTCTATTCCGGACCGGATCGTCAAGAAAACAGCTTAAAAACCAGATATACAGCCACCTTTAACAAATGGTGGGAGCTTGATAATCATTAACCAGCGCAAAACACCAGCTTACTCGCAAAAAACAGAGATGCTGGCAAAAGTCCTAAAAAGGAGTCATTTATGGCATCCATTCTTGACTTGATCCAATCAGCAATAGTAGCCGGTTTAATCTCTTTGATGGTTATCGGTGTGCATTTTATGACCATGAAATCGAGTACTGAGAACCAAGTAATCCAACATATGCAGGGTACCGGAGACGGCGCAATAGCTATACTTCAGGAAGAGATCCGTTTTCTACAGAGTTTTACATCCGATAAAGTTAAAGTTGAGAATAATAGCTTATCTTTTCGCAATAATTACGATAATATCGTATTTATAGAGGTTCATAATGACTCATTAGTTGTTGCTCAATATAGCTTAAATCCCAGTAATTTAATCAGACAGGGAACTGTCCTACATTTCATAGCGGACAACAGCCTGAAAACCCCAGGAGGATACACTGTCCCCTACGGTTATGCAATTGATCTTTCCGACCCGAATACCGGTGAAGACGGCCAAATAAAAATTATTGAATCATACAATAACAATGGAGATGTGACCGTTAAAGGAACCTGGGATTTTATCCCTACAACTATGCCTCACTATAAAGTTTACGAAGCTGATCGGATTTCTTATCGAAGTTATCAGCTTAATCTGTTAGATCAATCCGGCCAAGGTAAATACGCTTTTAATATGATAAGCCTCGATGCATCCGGTCAAGAGGAAACAATAACCGATCCGGCTATTCCAGTTAGTGATATTGACCTAATAAGAACTACTATTTCTATCAGGAGTAAACCGGAGCAACTATACAGTGATAGCCACACCGATTTCGTCATACCTTTAGAAAAAGAATTCTTTTTGCGTGGACACCGTCTTTTCTCTTCAGAAGAAATGTAATCATCTTAGACTATTAAGGAGATCACATGGGTAAATATTCGCTTATATTAGTTGCAAGCCTGTTTTTGTTGTTAGCTTCTTTTGTGATAGTTCTGGTCAATACTGGCGAAGCTTCTCTATATATAAACTTCGGGCGCTGGATTATAATAATGCCAGAAACATTGCTAACAGCGCTTCCTAAATAATGATAAACAATGTCGTCAATCATAGATCGAGCTGCTATTTTGTAACGGAACCGTTAGCAACCACCCTTTACAGACTTACACAACCTGAAATACACTTGCCGGTGAATACAAGATCAGTAGAATATTAAAAACCGATTTAGACTTACAGATAACTGTCACCGGAAAAGCGAGAGCGATAACGAGTATGACATCAATGTTCAGTTCCGAAAAATCTAAGAAAAAGTCGGCATGTTTGACTTTGCAGCATACAGCCAAAATGCTTTCATTATCGGTAATCAAGGATACATCAACTGCTTCCACTCTTCTAATCTCCGGACATATACCAAAGATGCAATAGTTGGATATGGAAGCAAAGGACAGTTTACTAATAACGGCGCCTTAGAAGGTAAAGCAGTTCGTGAAGATCGTCAATAAACTCCTGCTACAGATCCGGGAGATGGAAGTGTCATACCTGCAATTAACACAAGTCACGTTTTTGACGGCGGCGAATGGCGTGTCGATGGAAATATAAACCTCAGCGGTAATAATGTTATAACTGTGTCAGACCCTACTATCCTATACGTCGATGGTGGTATCTACTTCCGAAAATGCCCGAATTACCATTTAAGACGGAGCATCATTAACTATACTTTTAAACGGTGAACTCGATACCCAATGTAACGGACTGGTTAACGATACAGGTTATGCTAAGAACCTGATCATTTATGGTCCCGAGCAAGCAAACATGAAAATCGACCTCCAAGAGAGTAACAACTCATCTTTTATCGGGGCAATCTTTGCACCGGAAGCCGATATTGTTATTCGAGGTGGCAATAATTACACTTTCTACGGCTCCTTAGTAGGGAAAAACATCGATATCTTCAGAAATTTAGTTTATGATGAAGCGCTGGCTGACTTTGAAGGAGATGAGGAATTAGTTGCAATATTCAGGTATGCAGTAGTTGTGTGGGAATAATAGACATAATCGTTACTTGATTAGCTCTTACTATCGGTGCCGGCACTCAGAGCCGGATAGGAGACAATCTTCACATCGAGGTTGCTTTCGGCAATAATTTTTACAATGCTTAACAATTAGAGCATGGTATTCATTGTAGAATGCGGTATCCTGAGGAAGCCGATTCATGAAAAACTGTTGATACCCTTCATAGCTATTTAGATTATTGTTCGGAAATAAGCGGTCAGTAAACCTTCTTGTGTAAGAGTCTATAACGAAAGAGCGTAAGTTATACGCATATAGGAGGATCGAATCGGCAGTCTCACCTCCTACCCCCTTTATGCTCAGCAGAAATTTCCTTGCCGCATCAACTTCTAACGCTGCTAGATCTTTATTATACAGGATATTAGCGATATTTATGAGGCGATCCGCTTTGATATTATAGTATCCGCTCGGTCTTATTAGTTGGGCTAGATATTGCTTATTAGCTTGTTTTAGTGCTTTAAGGTTACATAGATTCTCCGATTTAAGGTTATCGATAGCTTTGACGACATTCTGCCAGTTAGTGTTTTGAGTCAGCAGAGCACCAATAATGACTTCATCTTTAGTATCTGCGGGCCACCAGTTCTGAGCCCCGTATTTATCTAATAATAACTTGAAAAGCTTTTCTAGGCTTAGCAATGAATCTAGCTTCCGACTTAAGACAATTATTTCTTACCAACCGGCATGATATATAAAGGATCTATATCGTCCGAAAGGCCGAGTGTCTCTTTAACACCGTCATCTCTAAAAGCGCCAATAACAACCGTCCCCAAGTTCAATGTTTCAGCTTGAAGATGAATATTTTGTCCTACATGACCTACTTCGTGATGCAAGTATCTGATACCACGTTCACCATATCTCGCGGTTGTCCTCTCATAATCAGCAGTAATTACTATTGAGCAAGCTCCATTTCTAAAGGGTGCCTGCCTTAATACGGTTTGGGACATTTCCGCCCTGATATCTCTATCAGACAGCATTTCTAAACTATGGCTGACAGGATCGTACTTGTATAAGCCAACATCCAAATCTTCAACATTAGATACAATCAAGTAAAGATAAATAGGAAAAGTCGCTCCGGCTGAGGGTGCTGTCCGGAAATTTTTTCCGGGAAGAGTTATTCCCTGAGCAGCCCATAACAACTGACTGACTTCAGACAACTCTAATGGTTCACTACTGTATTCACGGACAGATCTGCGTGAAGATAATGCCTGTTCAACCGAATAATCACTCTCCAATCTCGGCTCCGGTAATTCAATAACTTTTCCCTCGCTATTAAAAGTGTAGTCCTGTTCTGCTTGACAAGCAGCGAAGACAGGTATTAGGATCAATAAAAAAACCATACCGGCAGGCATTATGATACCTTTAAGTTTACTCCGGTAAATAACTAGCATAAGATACCTCCTTGTTAAAAGAGTATTAAGTAATTAATTTACGTTTTTATATTTTTTATTTAAATCGTCTTAGATGAGGTTTCCCATCCTCAATTAATACATAAGAGTTATCACTTCCCCAATATCCGGTGTTGAGATAATGAGTTTCACCTATCTTCTTTGTAGTGGGGTTATGTGAGTGCCCCATCACAATAATATCATATAACCTGGCAATCTTTTCTGCATATGCCTGAAGCCCGCACTTTCTTTGTTGGTTGGTTTTGGCGGCGCTTCTAGTCCTACTTGTTCTGGAAGCAAGCTTACCTAAGGATAAGGCAAAATTAGGATGCAATGAAGAGAAAAGAAGCCTGGTGAAAGGATTTCTAAGACCAAATTGAAAAAAGCGGTATCGGATATCATTATTAGTTAGCTGATCTCCATGAGAGACATATAACTTTTTCCCATCAATTTCATCCTGAAAATCTTTTTGAAAGACCTGACAGTCGAGATATCTGTCCATGAAGTCGCCAAACCAAAAATCATGATTGCCTGCAACAAATACAAGCCTACACCCATTTTCATTTAAGTCGGCCAACTTTTTAAGAAAAGGAAAATAACCTTTTACGATCACCTGCTTCCAGTCATACCACAGGTCAAAGATATCACCTGCCAAGATAAGCATATCGGCATCTTTTTGTATCTCTGTAAGGAAATCGCCTACTACTTTGTTCCTTTCTAACTCCTCTTGTGATTTGGGGTTGAAAGCAAGATGAAAGTCGGAAGCGACATATACTTTCATTTCATAGTATCCATTAATTTGGGCTTTTCAGATCAGTTGGAGGTTAAAATATAATATATAATATTGGCACCCATCTCAAATGCTTTTCTTCTAATTTCCGGGGGGGTATCATGAGCATCAGACCATCCGTCACTAACATTAGTCTCGTAGGTATATAATACCATCATTCTGCCATGGTCATTAAATATTGCAAATGCTTGGGGTCTTTTCCCATCATGTTCATGGATTTTGGGTATTCCCTCCGGAAACTCAAAAAAACAGTTGAACATCTCATGCGAGGCAGGTAGTTCAACTAAACCTCTATCGGGGAAAACCTTTTGTATCTCTCGGCGGAATGCTTCGTCCATACCATAATCATCGTCCGCATAAAGAAATCCACCCCGATTGAGATACTCTCTAAGATTCCTTGCATCCTGTTCAGAAAAGCTGATATTACCATGACCTGTCATATAAAGAAAAGGATAATCAAACAAATCAGGATTTTCAAGCCGGACCACAGCTTGTTCCTGAGAAAAACCAGTATTAATATGTTGATTAATGTAATCAACTAAATTTGGCAGCGTGTCAGGGTCGTTATACCAGTCGCCACCACCATCATAATGAAGCCTGGCTAATTGTGGGCCGACATCTGAGAAAGCAACAGACACAGTAAGCACTAACATGCAGAAAATAATGGCTATTCGACTTAACATAACCAAGTACTTACTGTTGCTGAAAGTGTTGGTGTGCTTTAGTGAATTTATCGGCTATATTGGCATCTACTAAATAGAGGTAGTCGGTATTACCGTCTTTTTTCACTAAAAATTCCCCTTCATCTCGGTAAAATCCCCACAACAACTCAGTTTCTCGGTTATCGTGTCGCTTTATGGTCAATACCAATTCCGGATCCTCGAACAGATGTTCATACTCGTCATATACGAAGTCATAAAATCTCATAGAAGCGATCCCTTCTTCAAACCGCTGTAATATCAAATCCACTGAACGGTTTCCATCGGGAATAGTGAAGCTCTGTTCGCTGCTATTGTATTCCCAATGGGTGTTTTCATCGGATATAGTGTAGCTGCTACGCGCATATTGAACATCTATCGATTTAATATCACCGCGTGGCATATTAAATATAAAGACATCCCGCCAGGGTTGAAAATTAGCAGAAATCATCATTCCGATATGTCCTAATAACTGATATACTTCGTCTGATTCCGGTCTTCGGGCATAATGTGCTCTGTCTCTTCTTCCCATGTAAGCTTGGTCTAATAAATTATTACCGGCATCTAAGAAACTGACTAAAACCCCTCTTTGTTCATTGACACTATATCTTGGATGAGAAGACTCAGAAACGCTAACTGGGTTTCGTGATGTTTGAGCTGGCACAACCTGCTCTAAGAAGTTACGAATTCTCGATCTATCGACTGGGAATGGAAACGGTTTTTCTAAGTTCCAGGTATCGTTTGTTCTGGCAACTCTAACTGTATCTTCCATATTTGAAATTTCAACAGCATACAATTCATCTAAGTCGACATCAAAATAAGTAACGCGTCTTTCTCTGGGGTCTGTCAGCCTGTTTATTAGTAATAATAAGACCACCAGAAAAACCAGGACAATTATCAATATTTTATTATTTTTAGTCATAACAGTCTCCTATAAATTGCTTAGGTTTTATATACATTCGGTCATGTTTAAGGATTAGTCTTCTTCATAAATCTTACTAATCATCTTTCTTCTGTTTAACTGTCTTCTCCAGTTATAGATACCGAACACTATAACCAAGAAAGTCGGAAGTAATATATTTATCCACCTAACGATCATTCTTGACGTCGCACCAATTTCACGAAGTGGCTTGAACTCTGTTCCTCTGGACCTAATTTCAATCAACGCTGTATCACCCATCAGATAGTCGATCGCATTAAGAACAAAATCTAAGTTCGGCTGCGCATCACCTCCGGCACCATCCTGTATGAACTCGGTATCTGCGACTATAATAAATTCTGCGTCCGGTGTTCGATAGTGAAATCTATCTGCTAAACGGTCATCTTCTTCCGGAAATATGTCAAGGTAATAACTTTCAATATTGCCTGTGAAAAGTGCTGCCATAACTTTTGCCGGGTCGGTTAAAATAGTTCTGAGATTCCTTCTTTGCATAAATCTTTCGAATGAGATGTCTAAATTCGGAACTCTTACATCTCCTGAATAATTAGAAGTAAAAAAGAGAGGAACCATCTCTAATTGTGAACCCGGTAACGGCTCATCAATCTCCGATGCATACAGTAATTGCAGGTTTTCTAGGTTTTTTGCTATAGGATGGTCTTCATTCATATTATTTATTAATGGTAAGAAGGGATATTCGACAGGTTGCGCATAACTAAAGATCCCCTGCTGCCTTTGTACCTGTATCTGCCCGCATTCAGCATCAGTAACCAAGTTCTCTTTGATGCGAATCCCATAATGATGGAGCAAGTCAAAAAGATTTGATTGGATAGGCTCGGCGGTAAGTGAATGCAGATTAGCAGAAATCCTATTTTGGAAAAGTAGCAGGTTCCCGCCTCTCATCAGATATTGATCAAGATTATACTTCTTTTCTATATGCAAAGAATCCTGTATGCCGGCAAACACTAGTACATCAACGTGCTCTGGCACATCCTCCATCAGATCGATTTCTTCAACGTTATAATGTTCAGTCATCATCTCACTAACACTGTTGAACGTTACTTGTCTAGGTTGGGTCATCTGCTGTTGTGGTTGTCTTGGAGGTGCCTCTTCATCTTCATCTGTAAAGAGCCCCACTGTTCTGCGTCCGATGTCGGTCAGCTTCTTAATATTCTTGGTGATATCGTACTCTAAACCTCTTGTGTCTTGCACAAACGGGATAGTCTCTCGTTCACCCTGATACATAAAGACAAGCCCCATATAGATGTTTCTAATCTCCAACCTGTCCCTTTCCGGTACTCTCATCTGAACGGGATGTATCCCATATTGCTGGGCTTCGCGTTGTAGTCGGTCATCGTCTGTCGGGTCAACGAACTCAAACCGGATTCTACCGCGTGAATGAGCCTGATATTCGGATAGAATATCTCTGGCATAACGGTTAGCATCGGCAAGTTGAGCAGGTAAATCCCGAGTAAAATAAGCCCTGACCATGAGCCTGTCATCCAACTCTCTGACGGTTTCTTTGCTCGATCTCGATAAAGAATATATCTTACCCCTTGAGAAGTCAAGCCTCAAGAACATGGTAACAGAAATAAGATTAACCACTAATAATATGGCAAATATAATTACTATATTAGTAAGAAGACTTTTTTTATGTTCTTTTTTATTCATCGCTTCACCTTTGATTTAATCTAATTTGAGTTGTTTTAAGATCGCTTCTTGCATTCAGAAGAAGAAGCTGATTTTTATGATGTTTTTTCTGGTCTCCATTCATAAAATAACTCGCTAATGCTCTGTAATTATTTCCACTTTCTGGAATCCATCAGAATTGTTGAGAGCCTCAGAAAGAAAAAGGTTACTGTCAGGAAATAGATAACATTCCGACTGTCAATAACACCTCTGGCTATGTTCTCGAAATGATAGCCAATACTTAAATACTGAAATATCTCTGTCAGCGGTGCCGGTATAAATATCAGAACGTACTCAATGATAACGAAAAAGAAGATAAACAGAAAACTGACGACAAAGGAGACGATCTGATTTGAGGTCAAAGTAGAAGCAAAAATACCAATCGCTGAATATGCTGCGCCAATTAATATCAGGCCGAAATACCCACAAATAATGGCCCCGAAATCTATGTTGGAACCTAATATCGTTATCGTCAACAGGTGGATAAGAGTAAAACCCATGCCGACAACTACTAGACCTAACGAAGCCCAAAACTTACCCAGGACTATCTGAGTGTCGCTGAGCGGCAAAGTTGCCAAGCTCTCTAATGTACCGGTGGTTTTTTCTTTCGCTATTGTCCCCATAGTGATAGCCGGAATAAACAGTAGGAAAATCCAGGGAATAGTTGTAAACAGCGTTCTGAGTTCGGCCTGACCTATTAAAAACAAAGGAGTGGCAAAAAACCATCCGGTTATCAGCAGGAAAACTACTAATACTACATAAGCAGCAACAGAGTTGAAGAAGTTTCTAAATTCGTTCTTTGCTATGATTAATGTTTTCATAATTCGTTCTCCTTTCTAGGCGGCGCCTTTATCGATCGTTAGAGCCCTGAAAAGATCTTCCAGGCTCATATACTTACGATGCATTTCTAAAATCGTCCAATTATTGTCTCTGATAAACTCAAAGATATTTTTGCGCATATCGTTGGCAGTAGCATATTCGAAGACTGCTGAGATAGTTTCCATTTTTTGCAGAGGTTCAATATTGTTACCTTCCGATGCTGACTCGTCGTTAGAGTCAGAATCAATATTGCCCTGAATGAAACCGGTACCGGATTGAACCGAAATGATCTCAACTTCAGGAAGCGCCTGCTTAAAAGCTTCTTCAGGAAAGTCATCGGCAATCATCTCGATATTTACTCTGGTTCTGCCTTGATAGCTCGATTTTAGCTCATCCATAGAACCATCAGCGACTATGTCACCTTTATTGATGATAATTATCCGGTTGCATACCGCCTGCACTTCTTGTAGTATATGGCTGGACAGGATAAGCGTTTTTTCTTTTCCCAGTTCTTTAATCAAATCTCGGATTTCTAATATCTGGTTGGGGTCAAGTCCGGAGGTTGGCTCATCGAGAATTAATATCTTGGGATCATGAATAATAGCCTGTGCTAATCCTACCCTTTGTCTGTATCCTTTTGATAAAGTGTGGATCGGCTTAGACACATACCCTTTTAACCCGCATTTCTCAATAACTTTCCTTAAATTCCGGTAAAACTCCTGCTCGCTTAGCCCTCTTAACTGACCGATATATTTTAAATAGTCATATACTATCATGTCAGTGTAAAGGGGATTATTTTCCGGCAGATAACCGATCATGTTGCGAATTTCTTCCGAATGATCATAAATGTTTTGATCGTCGATAAATATATTACCTTCGGTCGGGGAAAGAAAGCAAGTTATTAATTTCAGTGTAGTAGATTTGCCGGCTCCATTTGGGCCCAGAAATCCTAATATCTCACCCTCTTCGACGGAGAAGTTTACACCGTTGACCGCCCTGATTGAACCATAATCTTTAACTAAATTTTCGATTCTTATCATTGCATTCCTCTTTCTGATTCAGTGGTTAGAAAATGATAGGCATGTACTAAACTACCGGCACACAGATATCCCCTACCATCTTGTAAGCGACAATAAATTGCTATTACTCTCGGATCAGTTAACACAATCAATGAAAGTCTCCAGTTTTTTCGTTTATACACAAAACGTTTAACGACCTAATTTTATTACAAAAATAAGTCATTAAACGTTAATAGTTCATATTTTGGTGTAGAGCTCTATGCCTCTCGACTTCTCAAAGTTATCAGCTAAATTCTTCCATTAAATCCAAAATGGTAACCCATAGGGGAATCGAACCCCTGTTGCCAGACTGAGAATCTGGAGTCCTAGGCCACTAGACGAATGGGTCAAAAACATCCTTT
>PWNZ01000075.1 GCA_003564135.1 Candidatus Cloacimonadota bacterium | reverse complement strand
TCTCAGAAAAGCTTCCATTACCATTATTCTTCGGTCTACATACTTTAAAATTTTCTGCACTCTTTGCTGAAAAGCCGGCTTTACAGGCTGAAAAATCAGGTATTGCGCAAAACTCGGAAATCTCTATATTCTTAGTTGCATTATAAGTCGAATTACTAATGAAACTGTCAATATATCCCATAATCTTCCTCTGCATCAATCCGCCCTTTGTAACATGCTCATCCATGAACTTGGCTTTTATGTCTCCGGAGCATTTTAACCCGTTAAGTCGTCTTTTTTACTTAACCGGGTCCCTGCTCTGGCAAAGGTTTTATTTATCATCTTGGGTGTCCTCTCTCCGGTCATAACCGCTTGCTTTGGTATAGTGAGTGATAAGACTTGATAAAGCTGTCATAACTGAATGACTTTTTTACTCTGCCTATAGACTGCTTACTCCATAAGGTAAGCAGATCGTTTTTTTGCGGCAGACCGACCAGTTCCTCAAACATTTTATTATGATCATTGACATCAATTAAAACCCCGTTATACTTGGTTACCAGCTCATTATTCCCTTTGATATTGGACGCTACTATCGGCAATCCTGAAGCCATAGCCTCCAATATCGAGACAGAAAGCCCTTCCCATAAAGAATATAGAACAAATACGTCTAAAATGTCAAGCCATTCTTTAACATTGTCCTGCCAGCCGGGCAACAAAATACGATCTGCAAGATTATTTTCCCTGACAATATCCGTGCAGTCTCGATAAAGTTCACCGTCCCCGATAAAGATAAATATTAACTGCCGTTTAGCTTTACATGCTCTAACGGCAATTTTGATGAGGTTTTTTATATTCTTAGCAGCAGTAAAGCGTGCCACAGAACCTATTACAAAGTCCTTACTGACGTCCCTGCCTGTTAACGTGATCACCTCCAACCTCTTCTTATCTTGGGGATAAACTCTGGCCCGGGCATGAACCGGAGGATCAATCCCATTATGGATAGTGATCATCTTATCTTTTTTTATTAATTTGCTTGCTATGGCTGCTTCTCTCTCGTAATTGTTAACGACCACTATCTTGTCGCAAAAATTTGCTGCTGTTTTTTCTAATGACCGATAGAGCAGCCTAGCAACAGCAGGTTGATGATCGTGAAAAGGAAAACCATGAGCGGTGTGGATGATCTTTTTAACGCCTGTAATCCGCGCAGCAACACGTCCGATAAAGCCCGGTTTTGAAGAGTGAGTATGGACAATATCAAATTTCTCTTTCTTAAAAATAAATATCAGCCTGAACAAACTAAACAAATCGAGCAGAGAAATATTCCTCCTGAAAGACTTAACTGGAATATAGTGATACCCCATAGCTTCAACCTGTTCCACTAATGGGCCTCCCGGCTTGCAGATCACATAGATATCATACTTGTCCCTGTTTAAGGATTTCAACAAACTGAGCATCATTACCTGTACTCCCGAGAGCATAGGGAGAAGCTGCAAATGAGCTATTTTTATCCTTTTATTCATTAACTTGACCGTTTAAAAGCGTTATTAGCTTTTCTGTTTGGGCTTCTCTTGACAAATTATTATAAGATACCTGGGATGTACTTGATGATATTTTTTGTGATATAATATCTTCAATCGCTGATGCTATTTGAGATATATCTTCCGGGTCGCAAATTCTATATCTTCTACTATCACAATGTTCACGAAGCAAATCTGCCGCTTCACTCTCTTCGGGTATCATCGCTAATATATATTTACCGCTCCGAATGTATTCGAATATCTTGCTCGTGATCACACCCTTACCATCAACAGAAGGTATAAATAATAACAAGCAGTCTGAACTCATCAACAACTCTATACATTCGCGATGGCTGAGATAAGATACCATCTTAGTTATACCCTTCAGTTCGGGATTGTTTATTATCTTCATGGCATCTTGATGGTAATTGCCTGCGAAACGGACTTGAATATTGTTGTTGATCAATCCTTGAACCTTTAATTTCAGCAATGCAGCACAAAAATAATAGGGACTGCGCTGGCCATAAAAATGGCCGGTATAAGTGAATATGAAGCCGGAACTATCCTCTTGTTTAGGGATCATAGCAAAATCAGATTCATCAAAACCATTATACACCACTTCACTTTTAGCATTAATCTGTGGATGCTGAGAAAAAAATTCTGCTTGCATTCTCTTACCGATAAAGACCAGATAATCGGCACTCTCAGCTATCTTATGTTCCCACAACGCAGCAATTTTCCTATGCCAGGAAGTAAGATATTTTTGATAGGGATTAAGCGTCCAGTGGTCTCTGAAATCTATCAAAATAGGCAGCTTTGTCTGAGTCTTTAAACTCCGGGCAATCACACCGCTTGTGTAGGGACCTACAGTCGCCATTATCAAGTCGTATTGCCTCTTCCTTAGGTTATTTAACCCTGCTCTTTTTGCAGACCAAAACCATAGGATCTTCTCATCTACAGGCAGCAGACCTTTCAGGAAAATCCGCCATTTTTCAGGTAAAGAAAAATACATCTTCTTCGATAAGCTATCTTTGGGGCTTGATTGGCAATCAGTTACGTCAAAGCATTCCTTATCTCTATTCAACCAATAAAGTAAAACAGTAAGATCACAACCGGAGGCATAGTCTATTCTCGTAGGATGGGATTCTTCGGCCAAAACAATGTCGGTGGAGTGGTTGAATACATTCTTTGCAGTTATAACATCTACTTCTACCCCATGGCTGATAAGGTATTTCACGGTTTTAGCTGCTCTAATTGCAGCAGGCCCACCACAGGGGGGATAATAATAAGCAAAAAAAAGAACCCTTTTTATCATGTTTCCTATGCCGGAGGTACTATCGCTTAGCGTTAAAGGGAATTACCTTCATAGCTAATCAAAGAAGATCCCCAGTTAACGATCTATATCGAGATACATCTGATCGTCCGGAACTGTTTGCACAACGATACTACTGTTCTTTCCCAATTCCAATAGCGTTATCATATTCTTTTTGGTGTAATACTTAGCTCCGGTAACCTTTTTCAACTTGTTACCCCCCCACAATGATATGGTCAGGGCTTTCATTTTATCAGGCACCTTTATGTGGAACTCATTTTTGTTTTTAGAAATCTTGACGCGGCTTCTTTTATCCCACCACTCAACGATCTCGGAAAGCGAAGCGTTATATCCGTTAAGACTTTTTAGCAGGTTTACCGTTTGCTCCAAAAAACGGGGCATATATTTAATGTCGTTGAATAGAGACATCGAAAAATTAAAAGTGATCACCCCATTAGTCTCTCTGACAGCCTTTATCAACCCTCTGACAATCACTTTAGCTTTTTCGAAACTTACCACCCGATAATTATTTATCTGCAGGTAATCATCTGAGAAAATAAAAGGAACCACCCAATGCTTGGCGCTCTTTCCTGATCGGGCGAGGTATGGTCGGTATAATGAACCTATACCATGCCGAAAACCAACTTGGTCTATCAATCTCCTGGTTGCATCATAGATGAACTCAGTTTCTTCGAGATTCTCATCTGTTTTATCATTATCAAACGTTCCCGCTACATTCCTTATACCCTTCACTCTACTGGTTATCGTGTTTCCTAACCTTTTGACTTGTCTTTCTAGATCTTGAGGTTGTCCGGACAAAACATCCGTCAATAAGGCTACTTCACCATGATCATTTATGATTAGCTTGAGTTCTTCATGAAGATCCGGGTCATCAAAAAGATAGTCAACTATTGCATTATGATCAGGCTCCTCATCATTCTCATCCAAAGCAGCAATAAACCAGGTATTCCTCAGTGAATTAGCCACCATAATATGTCTAAGCTCTGAAAAACGCCAGTAAAACTCATAGTTAGTAAACAAATACTTAACCTTTTCCCTGACACTATCATACAAAAGCGGCAGCTTGAAACTAATCAATTTATAAACATCAGAAAACATCGATTTAAGGAAACTACTTAAATCCCACTTCTGTAGCTGATCAACATTATGGGTAATCGTGTAGGCAAAATCCTCACCGATAGGCCACATTTCTTTTTGCAGCATGTTCATCGAAGCTGTCTCATTCGCAATATCTTTGATTAACCCCTCCATTATCCATAGCAGGTAATCAACAAAAGGAGTCCTCGAATAACTCAAAAATGCCAGATTAGTATCTCTATAACGGCCTAATTCATCTCTTTCACCAACAAGCTTGTCATCACAGCCAGAAAGATGATAAAAAACGTTTGCAATGAGATCAAAATTTATCTCACTCCATGAATAATCTCCGATTTTGTGAATCTCTACCGGATTGTCGAAAGATTTTGTTGAGACTACCGGACAAGGGTTAAAGAGCTTGATCGTTTGAGTATATTTCTCGATGAACTCACGACTAACTTTAGACATATCAAGCAAATCCGGCTCGACCTGCATGAAAATGACGCTGCCACCTCTTGAAAGCTCGACCAGCTCGTCTTTATCCGGAGATAGCAAACTGTAGAGCAGAACTATCTCGTCATTTCGCTGATAGTCTAAAGCTTCAATATATCTATGAGTTATTCCTAATGTCTCGAAGATAAAATCACATGTGTATTTAATGCAATTCTCATATCGGGACAGTTTTTGATCGATCATTATTCCAATCATAGCTCTTTTATACGATACCCCTTTTCTATAACTATAGATGACAAATAATGATTTGTAGCGCTATATGTCAAGCATAATGACATTTCAACCATCCCTCATGATGACAAAAGCACAAAGGCTCTTGCATTAATCCTCCCTTCCCAGGAGTAACAACTTACTAGAGATTGTGAAGAAAGCTCCCCTAATGTTGTATATGTACACAAAATATCCCAGATCTGTCTACACAATTATACCTTATTTTTAACATTAAATTGGA
The DNA here is from genome assembly GCA_003564135.1 of Candidatus Cloacimonadota bacterium. Classification (GTDB taxonomy): domain Bacteria; phylum Cloacimonadota; class Cloacimonadia; order Cloacimonadales; family PWNZ01; genus PWNZ01. Next base: position 850 of record PWNZ01000075.1, on the reverse strand, counting down.
ATGACATCTAAAATATAGCAGATCAGCAGCCGACCATCCAATGAATCTATCATACCTTAACAAACATAAATATACACCGATTTACAAGTCAAAACAGCTACAAGTAAGAAATTAATCAGAGCAGGCAGCTTCAAATGTGTTTATTTCAGTTGAAAAGTGCCCACCCAAGATATATTAAGGAGACACTTATGAGATTAAAAAGGTAGCTTGGTGGAAATTTATTGAGAAATAGTGGATGAGATTGTTTATTTAGGGTTCGTCTTCAGAATTAACAGAATAGACGATGGTTGTGGATGCACTTCAGAATCATCAGTTTTCATATTTCGACCGCCAAGAAAGCCGTTTTTTCGTATTAAATCTTTCCCAAATAATTATCGTTACTCAACTAAAATCAAGAATACTGCCTGATTATAGACTCTCTTTTCTGAACGGCATCGACCATTCACCATTCAACGCCGAAGGCCTCAATTCTACATTCTAAATTCTAAATTATTCTAGGGCCTCAAACCCTCCAAACCTTCACATCTCCAAACCTCGGCCACCTCTTTCCCTAATCTCCTATTCAACTAATCTCCTATTTTACTCTTAAGTCGTTTAATTCGCTTTAATTAGCATTAATAAAAAAAAAGGGAGGCCTGTTTCCAAGCCTCCCCGGAGGTTATACCATGGACAGTCTCGCAGGCTGAAAAGCCTATGAGGACTGCTGTATAATGACTTTACCAGCTGTTATTCATAGCGGAACAATCTTCAATCTTCGGCAAGAATCCTTCGAGGATTATGTCGGCGATATTATTAGGAGCGCCATCCATTTCCAGATCACTTTTAGTTGCCGTCTTCAGATCGATGGTCT
>PWNZ01000114.1 GCA_003564135.1 Candidatus Cloacimonadota bacterium | reverse complement strand
AGCTTAACGAGGCTAAACCTGTTCACTTGCATTACGGCTTACTTACCGCTAAGAAGAGCTTTGACTCTCGCCTTACGACTGCTGCCATCTTCTTCGCTTCTAACTGAACGAACAATTGGTTAGGTTGGATTTCCACCAACTTCCAGAACAACGCCTCGTGGCGCACCGAATGAACACGAATGAAAAAGAAAGGTTTAGAAGGTTTAGAAGGTTTAGAAGGTTTAGAAGGTTTAGAGCTTCGCTGTTTAGATTAGGGACAGGCACAGTGTCCTGTCCGTACAGTTATATGCTATCTCTCCTGTTAAAATACCGGTTGACCCGCTGAAATAGAGTAACAGTGAAATAGAAAGGAAAGATTTCACGGGTTAAAAATCCGGCGTACCAACCGACTGGAAGTCAGCGTTCCATTTATTATAACTGCATTATCCGGGTTCAATATTCTGCCAAAAAGAGCACGAAAATGGTCGATAAGGTACTAAATTGCTCTTTATTATCTTCTCAAACTTCGCTAATTTTCAGTTGAATCCACTTTATATGGGACGGTTTCACTTTCAATATTCGGTCAAGGTATCCAAGACAATGGATTATCAATAATTAATGATTAAAAAGGGTAACAGCTTTACAAATATTTAGGGGCAACTTAAGCAGCTGCCCCTAATGCTTATTATCTTCGATTACAGCATGTTTAACTACTACTCTTGTTATGGATTTTTATTGCACAAAGGTTGCCACACATTGAACAATAGTCTTCATCATCTTGTTGTGTGTCCTTCTTTCTTTGTTTAGCAGTTTCCGGATCTATGGCATATTTGAACATGTCTTCCCAATTCAGCTTCTTTCTTGAAGCAGACATTTTATCGTCTATATCGCGGGCATTTTTAAGGCCTTTGGCTATGTCTCCACTATGGGCAGCAATTCGGGAGGCAATAATACCTTGCTTGACATCATCTTTGTCCGGTAAACACAAATGTTCAGCCGGTGTTACATAACAAAGAAAATCGGCACCGGCAGCAGCAGCAATTGCTCCACCTATCGCACCGGTTATGTGGTCATATCCGGGTGCAATATCGGTAACAATAGGCCCTAACACGTAAAAAGGAGCTCCGTTGCATATCCTCTTCTGCATGTGAACGTTCATTTCAACTTGATCTAGTGGTACATGACCCGGCCCTTCAACCATGACTTGTACTCCTCTTTTTTGAGCCCTTTGCACTAATTGACCTAACACTAATAGTTCAGAGACTTGAGCTTTGTCAGAAGCATCATGAAGAGATCCCGGCCTCAATCCATCACCTAAACTCAAAGTGACATCGTATTCCTCACAAATATCCAGTAGTTTATCATATTCTTTATATAAAGGATTCTCTTTTCCGGTTGATTTGATCCAATCAACGAGTAACGATCCACCTCTACTGACAACTCCCAGTAGTCTTGGCGATTGCTCTAATACCTTTACAGTTGCTTTGGTGATCCCACAATGAACAGTTATAAAGTCAACACCTTGCCGTGCTTGAAGCTCGATTTCATCAAACAGTGACTCCTCAGTCATCTCGCTAAATTCTTTATTATTTCTTATCAGTTCAGCAGCAACTGCGTAAATAGGAACAGTACCTATCATTATAGAAGAGGCATCAATCAGTTTTTTTCTGATCAGTGATAGGTCTCCGGCTGTAGATAGATCCATAATGCTATCTGCCCCGTATTTAACGGTATGTTCGAGTTTTTCGAGTTCTTCTTGAAAGTTACATCTAATTTCAGATGTCCCGATGTTGGCATTAATTTTGGTTTTTAATCCTTTACCTATAGCTCGAGCTTCAAAGCTATGGTTTATATTTTTAGGGATAACTATAGTTCCGTCAACCAAACCTTGCTTAATGATCTCGACCGATACGTTTTCTAATTCGGCCGCTGCTATCATCTCAGAAGTAGTAATCCCTTTTCTGGCTTGTTGTGTCTGTGTCATTATTCCTCCGTATAAGGTTTCATGATCTGTTTAATATTGTTAATTTTACTTCTTAATTGCTTTGTCTGCATGAAGTGTCTTACTAATGCGACGTTCTTTGCTCCAGCTTTCAACACATCTTCGATATTGCTTTCATCTATCCCACCTATAGCTACTACAGGAACATCTGCTATCATTAAAGCCTGCTTCAATAAATCAATTCCAATAACAGGATCGGGTTTTTTTTTAGTAGGCGTTTTATAGACTGGTCCAAAACCGACATAATGAGGTTTGTGAGTCAAGGCTACTTGTAGTTGCGAAAGATTATGTGTGGACAAGCCGTATATTTTGTTTTTAAAAGGGAAGGCTTTTCGAATAGCATCTATAGGGGCGTCGTCCTGACCTAAGTGATATCCTTCAGCCCCTATTATGTGAGCAATATCTGCCCTATCGTTTATTATGAAGTTAGTTTCAGTTTCTTCGGTAATCTTGTGAATTTTTTCTCCGATAGATATCAATTCACGATCAGATTTGTTTTTTTCTCTTAGCTGCAGCATTTTTATCCGCTCCGATACGCATATTTCAGCTATTTCTTCATAAGAAAGAAGCGGATTAGTTATTATCATGTAAATACCGAAGTCTTTCACGATACTACCTCTTTTTTAGTTCACATGCAATCTGACCGGCTACTTTTTTACCCGATAAAAGCATTCCGCCAAATATTGGCCCCATTCTACTCTTACCATGAACATTATTAGCTGCCATACCTGATACGTAAAGACCTGGATAGACCATACCGGTACTTTCAACAGTCGCTTTTTCACCCTCTTCTACTGCTAAGGATCTTTCACCGAGAATATTACCGGTAACCGTGTTCAGATTAATATCGTTCTTATTGGCTAACAGGCGAGTAACCTCTGAAGGATGGCCTGTGCCGTCTAAAGTTACCATTGAAGTTATCATAAGTGGATCAACGTGCATGCCATTTACAACCACAGGTAGCCAATTAATAACTATACCGGATACCCTCTTATTGGTAATGATGACATCTTCAGCACTAATACCATTAAAGAAACCTACACCAGCCTTGTTGGCAGCGTATATCAAAGCTGAGGTGGCTTCAACTGAATCAGCAGTATAAAGATCTTTATCATATTCATCATATCCTATACCATACTGATCCAATATGTGGATAGCTGATTTTTGGACTACTATGCGACTAAAGAGCATAGCTCCACCCCACATTCCTCCGCCCGGTGCAAGCTTCTTTTCAAAAAGAGCCACCTTAAACCCTTGTGAGGCAAGTGTATGTGCTGCTACTAATCCTGAAGGCCCTCCACCTACAACGATGACGTCATTTTCGAGATGTTTTTCCATTTTCTGGAAAAAGGATGTCACTATTCCTTTTGTTACTTTGTTTTCCATTTTACCTCCTTTTAGAAAACGTCTATCTTCATTCAGGAGAGTAATACCCAAAAGTGCGGTTCCTACGCCGGCATTACCCGGATCAGGTTCTAAGGGTCTTATCTCAGCCTTGAGTAGTTTATCAGTTACTCGAAGCACCCCTGAATTTAGATTATTATTCGCGACTCTGCTTTATTTTAGCCACTTGTTATTTGTTCAAGATTGCTAATCAATCACGGGGTTATTGTCAATATAAAGATGATAATTGTTATCATAAAGGGTACAATGCATAATCCGAAAAACAGCTGAGAACGGTCAATTTCGAGTTTTGACCGATCTCGAAGCTATGAATTATGATTGTTGATTAAATAAGATACTGACTATTGAAAACGATCTTTTAAGAAGCTCAAAGGCTTAATGTTTTCAACATTCTCCTCAAACCAATTCCCCCATGATTTAACTAATTCAGATCCTTCGTCGGCTAACTGCTGGTTGTTTTCCTGATAACCCTGCACTATCAGATCAATGCCTTTAACCAAATTATCCTCGAATGCTGTTCCCAGTTTCGGATAGATTTCATTGAGAAAATCATAATCTATCTTCTTAGAATGCTCAACCGCTGAGCGGCCATACTCTAATAATTCTTCGATGTCTTCTTTTGGAAAGTCATTAATTTCATTATGTTCTTCCATTATACCTTTCATCTTTTCGATTGAAGTGATAGTAGAAGTGAACTCAGAAACAGTTTCTCGGGTATGGTTTATTTTATCGCAGCTGGAAAAGCATACTAATGCTGCAACCATTAACCCTATAAAGATAGATGGCTTCCGAAGTTTTTTCATGATAACACTCCTTTTTTTCTTGTTTATAGTGTTCGCAAGTATTTCTTGGCAATTCTGTCTCCCAATTCAACGGCCTTCCGCAAATATCTTTTGGCTTCTTTCTTATTGCCTAATATTTCATAAGCCATTCCCATATTCAAATAACATAATGCAGAACCCGCATTCAAATCAAGAGCTTTTAGAGCATCTTGGATTGCATCTTCAGGCTTACCTAATTTCAATAGAACGCTGCTCCTCTGTAAATAGGCATCCTCATATTCGGGATTTATTTCAATAGCCTTATTAAAATCCTGCAAGGCCGAGCGAAGATTACCAACACGAGAATAAGCATAACCTCTCGCAAAAAACTCAGCAGCTTTTTCTTGTGGTCTTTGAGAGTAGCTGGTCATTCCCTGAAAGAGAACGATAGCTGATACTCGTTTAATGTTGTATAATAGTCGGTTCATATCGGCCTTTAACCCTTTTCTTTAGATTGTTAATACATTTTGAGCGTCAAACAGTTAGTCAAGTTTTATTTTAGTTTTAATTTGCTGATTACTTTGAAAAGACCATACAATAGCCGAGAAAGCTCCCGTCCTTTTATTATCAACGGCTAGTTAAAAGAATTAATGATCACTGAGTTTTAGGGAAAAGGATGATTAATTAAAGACCACTGATAAAATGTATGAAACTGAAGCAACTGATTACTACTCATAGCTTTCCACTTCCCAATGAACATAATTACTAAGGTTTTCTGCCTCATGAGAACGAGTTTGATAGTTTTTAGTTGACATTTTAAGTTGAGATTAATGATCATCCCTTCGGAGAAGATGATAATAATTAAGGACTTAAAGTGACTATAGCACAATACCATTTGGAGTTTCAATGAAAGAATTCAGGTACACGGGAGTCAGACCTAAGACGAACCAACGTGTTAGAGGCATTGTCAATGCCAATAACATGTCAACAGCTAAATCTCTTATAAAAAAGTTAGCTGATGAAAACGGTTTTAACATCATAAAGATCGAAAAGAAAAAGACTTTTTTATATAAAGGATATACGGCAAAAGGTAACAAAGTAAAAGGTGAGCAAGATGCCTTTTCTAAAGATGAGCTTTATAAAGTCTTAAACAACCTGAAAATGACCGATATCAAAATAGAGCCCATGCTACTCGATATAAAAATTAAACCTCCTTTCTCAGATATTGTCATGTTTATATCAATATCCTCGGATATGCTCAAAGAAAATATGCGTTATGACGAGATACTGAAGATTTTAAGCATGGATATCAATAATAAAACTTTAAAACGTACTATCAAAACTATATCACGTGACCTGAAAAACGGCTTAGACGGAACAACTGTTTTCTCTAAACATACACATGTTTTTGGCAAATTCACCGCATATATGCTGGGACTTGCCTCCAAATCGGGCAACATGTCACAAATTTATGACAATACTGCAAATTACCTAAACCGGCAGCAAGAATTTAAAAAAAATCTTCGTCAGGCCTTAGTTATGCCCATGGTTACTATCATAGCTATCATCCTTGCTGTTGGCTATTATGTAGGAGTGCTCTTTCCTGAAATTACCGAAATGT
>PWNZ01000183.1 GCA_003564135.1 Candidatus Cloacimonadota bacterium | reverse complement strand
CCATCGCTTTCAACCTCAAAGCCATAACCTCTGCATAACAGATTTCACAGCCGGCAGACAGTTTAGTACAACCTGTTGTCGGGTTCCAGGTGCTTTCTGTCCATTCTATTTTCGATTCTGTCATTATTTACCTTAGCGAACTTTTTCCCATCTGCGTAATCAGCGGTAGCCCCTTTCCACTCTTTTTTTCGTGTAATTCTCTTTTCAAATTTGTATAATTGACTGCGTTCCTCGTCGAACTCGTACACTCGGGTCGTGATCCTCATCTTTTCCTCTTTCCCTCATCCTATCTGTTCAGCGTATAGATGAGCTTGGAAATCAATAAATGTGTTCCTGATTCTCTCTATATTTCCCAGCTCTCGTTTGGCGTCCGCGATAGCTCTATATTTTAGCTGCAGCAGTTTGCTCAGTTTAGCATCATCAAGCTCATCAACACCATCTTTCACATATTGCTGAAGCACAAAATTCAAAAACTCTTGTTGTTTTGGGTCGTAGCTGTTCAGGTAAATCTTGGCATTAGCTGCTCTGATGGAACGTTCGATAATCTTCGAATGAAAGGCAATATAAGCTAAGACATCATAGAGGTCGCTGTTTTCGGCATTCAGAACCTTTTGAAACTCGTCCAACTGCTTTCTTTCAAACCCCTTATCAGCCAACTCTTCCAACAGCTTCTTTCTTGTATCCGGTTTACTCCATATTATTCTCAACTCTTCTTCACTTCTAAACAAATCAGGTATAGATCCGAAAAGAGAAATCAAAAACTCTTCGGCAGAGATAGGCTTACCCTCGGGACTCCAAAAGTGCGTACTTGCCATATATTGAAGCTGCCTTATCTTTCCGTCTGATAGGGTAACCTTTAACATTCTTCTTTTCCCTTTATCACAAATACAAGGACAGCATCCGCATATTTCACAAACAGGTTCCGGTTCTTTCGAACAGATACAAGGTCTTTGATTACATACGGGACAAATACTCGGTTCCCTTTCCGGCCCTTGAGTTTCAGGTTCTAACGGCTCTCCGTCCCATTCCGGGTCACTGAAATGGTGATGTGCTTTTACAAAATCGTATATCGTAAAATAATCTTTACCGTCAAATAGGCGAGTACCTCTCCCGATAATCTGCTTAAACTCAATCATCGAATTAACAGGTCGCAGCAGTACGATATTTCTTATCTCCAAAGCATCAACTCCGGTACTAAGCTTCTGAGAGGTGGTCAAAACTGTTGGGATGGTCTTTTCATTATCTTGAAACTCTCTCAGATACTGTTCGCCTCTCAATCCTTCATCGGCATTAACTCTTTGGCAGTAGTTTGGATTGGTACTGTTGGAATGTTGATTGATTAAATCTCTGATTGCTGAGGCGTGTAATTGAGAGGCACAGAAGACGATAGATTTCTGGTTCTGGTTCATCCTATCCAGTAAAATCTTCACTCTGTATTCTTCCCGTTCTTTTATTTCAATTATCCTGTTAAAATCGTTCTCTGAGTATATCCTTCCGTCTTCAATCTCTCCATCCATAACAACATCATCGTCCGTATAAATATATTCATCAATGGTCGTATCAATCTGCATAACTTTAAAGGGGGTCAGAAACCCGTCATTGATTCCCTCTTTTAGCGAATAGACGTAAACAGGTTCACCAAAATATTTATAGGTATCTATATTATAAGTTCTTTTGGGTGTGGCTGTCAGTCCTAATTGCACTGCCGGACTGAAATATTCCATTATCGCCCGCCATCTGCTTTCATCGTTTGCCCCTCCCCTATGACATTCATCTATCACTATGAAGTCAAAAAAATCATCGGGATAATCTCCAAAATAAGGGGCATCTTGTTTACCGCACATAAAGGTCTGGAAAATCGTAAAGAATATACTTCCATTAGTTGGTACTTTCTTTTTTTTCTTAATATCATCAGGTCTTATTCTTACTAAGGCATCATCTTCAAACGCTGAAAAAGCATTAAATGCCTGATCAGCTAAGATATTTCTATCGGTCAAAAAGAGTACCCGCGGAGTTCTTATCCCGTCTTGATGAATGTTCCATTTTGTATGAAACAGCTTCCATACTATCTGGAAAGCGATGGCTGTTTTACCGGTTCCCGTTGCCAATGTCAGCAGGATCCTTTTCTTGCCTTTGGCAACGGCACCCATCACATTGTTTACCGCTATCTCCTGATAGTATCTCGGCTGCCAAGTGCCACCTCTGTCTTCAAAAGATATCCCCAATAATCTAAGTCTCCACTTTGCACCTTCAGGATAACTTCTGTCACGACCTCCGAAAGTCTTCTCCCACAGTTCATCAGGCTTCGGAAAACAAGAGACATCCTTTTCTTTACCAGTCTTCATATCAATGGAGTAAATCTTCAAACCATTGGTACTGTATGTAAAACGTACCTTCATCTTACCGGCATAATCTTTAGCCTGACTTACTCCTTCCGTATATCCCTTATCCCTTGATTTAGCCTCAATCACGGCAAGATTACGGTTCCGGTACTGCAATATGTAATCGGCAACGACAGGTTTACTCCTCTCTCCATTCCCGATTAAACGACCGATTGTTATCTGATACTCTCGGCGTATTGAACTTCCCTCAACGACACCCCAACCCGCCTCCTTCAAAGCCGGATCAATATATTCCGCTCTTGTTTCCGCTTCATTCATAATTACTTCCTTATTGTACGGTCAGGACACCGAGCCTGTCCTTAATCGAAGATTTATGCTTTGTATCACTCAGTTAACTCACCCCTAAAAGCCTTATCAAGTATAGATTTCTTTAATTCCTCTAAATAGCTTAATTTCTTCTGATAAATCGCTTCCAGCTTTTGGGTTTCAGCTGACAGCTTATCGAGGATTTCAACAATCTGCTTTTGCTCTAGTAGTAGTGGTATAGATACAGATATATTATATACATCATTCCTGTTAATTCCAGGTTTTACTCCTTTAGCATAATTAGGTAGTTCTATAGCAGAAAGCAAGTAGTACAAGAACATCAAACTGTATCTATCGTCGTTATAAACTACATAATACGTTACATCGAGAGGCCAAAACTTTTCTTCTGCCAAGTTCAGTACACCAGCAGAACCTTTTCTTCCAATAATTATGGTTTTCTTCTCATGATAAAAATGATCAGTCCTGCCTATTATACCGTTAGCCCCGTATATCGGGTATAAGCCATTAAATTTTCTGACATTCTTATCTATAGGTTTCCCATATTCAAGCTTCAAGATTTCCCCCAGCTTCTTCTCTTCCCAATCGTCTCCCTTCTGTGAAAATATCCGGTCTAACTCACTTTGGAATAGCTCCCGGGCATTTTGCAGATTCTTCTCTGTATTGGCTTTAGCTCTATCTATCAAAGCAAAAACTTTATCAAGGATTTCGACTATCTGCTTTTGTTCTGGAAAGGAAGGGTAACTTACCTTATAGTCATGAAAATTACCGATTTTGATAAAGTTAGTTGCAGAACCATACTGTTTTTTTACCCCTATATCCTTCCAATTAAATATCATATGGTAGTATAAATATCTTGGCATAATTTGAATTTCGCTTAATACATAAGTTCTTTGATAAGCATCAAAATCTCCACTGTAATAAAAAACTTCACCCACATTAACACCGTTTCCCGGCAGAATTATACATTCACCAGAAAACCTTTTCGTATCACACTTGCTCTGAGTGTATGCACATGTATAGAAAAGATAAGCTCCATTAGTGTTTGCATGATTTGCATCCCACTTACCTGTTTTGACTTTTGCAATATCTGTTAGCTTCTTCACTTCCCAATCAGGTTTCATATCAACTCCTGAATTGATTTCAGTATAGCGGCACTCTCATCATCAAGCCTTCTGATATCTTGCAAAATCTCCTTTGGGTGACGCAGTTTCTTTTCTTCATTATTTTTGGGGTTCTTAACACTGAGGTCAAAGTTTTCCCTATCCAGATCTGCAACTTTAACAATCCAGCTTTTATCTGTGTGCGGTCTTTCCTTCTGACAGGAGATAAACTCTTTCATATCATTATCGTTCAGAGGGTTCGTCTTTCCTAATTTTCTGCCCGGATCGTGTTGATAATACCAAATCTCTTTAGTAGGTTCCCCTTTCGTAAAGAACAGCACTACCGTCTTAACTCCCGCCCCTAAAAATGTTCCTGCCGGCATATCCAGGACAGTGTGCAGATTACAGCTTTCCAGCAGATATTTCCGCATACTGATACATGCATTATCGTTATTGCTCAGGAAAGTGTTTTTAATAACAACTCCGGCTCTGCCGCCCGCTTTCAAGCTTTTAATAAAATGCTGCAAGAAAAGAAAGGCTGTTTCTCCGGTCTTGATATCGAAGTTATGCTGCACCTCTTTTCTCTCTTTACCGCCGAAAGGGGGATTGGTAAGAATTATATCATATCTGTCCTTTTCCTGAATATCTCTGATATTTTCACTCAGAGTATTGGTATGGATTATATTAGGTGCTTCGATACCGTGTAGTATCATATTCATAACCCCGATGATATAAGCGAGATTCTTCTTCTCTTTCCCGTAAAAAGTCTTTTCATTGAGTATCTTCAGATTGGTTGTTGATTTGGGCATCCTGTCGTACATAAACTGATATGTTTCGCATAAGAACCCGGCACTTCCGCAGGCTGGGTCGTAAATCTTTTCTCCAATCACAGGATTCATCACCTCTATCATTGCCCGGATTAAAGGTCTTGGTGTATAATACTGACCTCCGTTTCGCCCCGCATTACCCATATTTTTAATCTTGGTTTCATAAAGATGACTTAATTCATGCCGGTCTTTGGAGGTTCCGAACGGCAGAGAGTCCACCAATTCTATTATCTCCCGCAGATTATAACCGCTTTTGACTTTGTTCTTTAATTCGTTAAATATCTCCCCGATCTTGTATTCTATGGTTTTAGGATTATCCGCTTTCAGCTTGAAATCGGCTAAATAGGGCAGCAATTTATGATCAACAAACCTGACCAGATCATTGCCGGTCATTACTTTGTGATGATCAAGCTTACTTTCGGCAGTTTTAGGCATTGCCCACTTAGACCAACGGTATTCTTCATCTAAGATAAACTCATATTCTTTGCCTTGCAATCCGGTATCATCTGCTTTGTCTTTCTCCAACTGGTCTAAATACCGCAGAAACAAAACCCACGAAGTCTGCTCGATATAATCCAGTTCACTGTCCGCCCCGGCATCCTTATACAAGATGTCGTCAATATTCTTAAATACCTGTTCAAACATTAGTTGTCTTCCTTTTTATCATTTGGTTTGTAGATTCTATGATCTATCTGCTCACGCATCTTATCATAAGCTTCTTTGGTTATTCCATATTTAGCTACAGATTGAAAGTCTTCATCGTAATACTTCCAGAAACTATCTCTATTTTCCAAGAGATCATAGCTTCTCTTATACATCTCTACAGCTTGTTCAGTGTTCCCTTTAACAAGGTACAAGTGGGCGATATTCATAGCTGTTGATTCGTTTTCGTCATTATTATCCCAACTCTTCATAAGATATTGCTCGCAAGTTCAATATGACCTGTGCAAAAATATGCCCATCCCCAGCTACTATATCCTGCATGGTAATCAGGTTTGATCTCGACTGCTTTTTGAAATTTCTCAATGGCTTGTTGATACAAATCTTCAGCTTCTTTGCCGTTCTTAGTTGAATAACGGATTGACTTTTCAATATTCCTAAGATCATGTCTTTGAGAAAGTTGAATTCGGGTAGTGTCAGAACGTCCCTGTAATTAGACAAATACTCTGCCAATTCCACCTG
>PWNZ01000174.1 GCA_003564135.1 Candidatus Cloacimonadota bacterium | reverse complement strand
GCTCGTAAAAAAACTAGTGGCCGTACTCCGTCCGGCGAGCTCGTAAAAAAACTAGTGGCCGTACTCCGTCCGGCGAGCTCGTAAACTCGGTTCATATTTTTTTTGGCAGAAAGTTGCCGACTAACCCGGTTAAACAGAAAAAAGGTTTCACGGGTTAAAAAGTCAGCGAACCGGTTCACTTTACTCAATTTTAAACCACGATATGTACGAACCGGACACCCCGATGGAATAAAAAAGAAGATTCCCCAGGGCAGACCGCGCCTGTCCCTCATCTAAACAGCGAAGCACTAAACTCTCTAAACCTTCTAAACCTTTCTTTTTCATTTGTGCTCTGATTTGTGGTAGAGAAAAAATTAGTTCCGGCTTGTCCGGTTTAAGATTTATTAAGATTTTCTTCCCGATACATAGAGCCATTATGGTATTGATAGTCAACAATTCGCCCGTCATTTAAGTTACCTGTCACGAAAATAATCATTGACAGCAGGAATAAGCCTGATTATTGGTTTTATCAGGGAGAAAGTGTGGATAAAATCTTAGAAATCTTAGTTACTAACCAAAGGATATTTACAGGAGGACATAATGACTAAACATGATCAAAAAATCGAAGCGGCCAACGAAGCAATGATGGCAACTACCGACGGACTGTTTATGGTGATGCCGACACCCCCGGCAGCTCTGTTTCGGACTATTCCGGCCTCGTTATGGCACTATTGGGGCATGACCAAAGGAATGCAGCGTAATTTCCAGCGAGCCAGTATCATTCAGGGCAGATACGGGATGTTTGTGTTCCAATCCTCACACGGCCGGCAGCAGATTAAGCTTTATCAACCGTGGATTTACAAAAACGAGGTCAACACACCGCTGCGCATCAGAGCCCGGAAAATTATGCAACTCTCCTCGCAGGAACCGAAAGAGATTCGCCAAGCAAAGGTCAAAGAGCTGTATCGCAGCTATCCCTATCATCTGCTGAAAAGTGAACCGGTGAAACTGCGGATGAAAAACTTTTATTTCGACCGGCAAGTGAATAAAGGCGATTTAATCAGAATATATCGGGCAGTTGATCCGCAAAACACGAATCCGCATAAAGACCCCTTATACCAGGAAAAAGAATACGGTGAAAAAAGAGTGATCGGCTTTGACTATCAGCAGACTGAGCAGCAACACTATTATGCCGTCAACGCCCGAAACAACGCAAGGTCTAATGTATTGCAGTTTATCTGGCAGGATGAGATAAATTTTGAGACAAAAACCGAAAATGTCGACAACGAAAAGTTCACAGCTGCCAATATATTCACTAAAGGTTTAAGCCTCAATAAAATGATAGAAGAAGTTCACAAAAGCATAGAAGAGAGGGTTGATCTAATGTTCATCGATAATCATAATCAAACAGCAATAGATGCTATAAAACCCGCTCTGGAAAGCTATCTGAGCAACTTAAACCACTTCTACAATTACTACAAAATAATGCAGTCTAAACACGAAAAGCTGAAAAAATCAGGCTATCTTGATGACTCTTTGTAGCCGGCTGGATATTATGAAGGTGTGAGTTAATCAGTCAATATGTAATGTCAGATCAGACCTTTTATCTGTTGTAGCAGTGGTTCCGATCATGATACCTGCAATCAGGTTCGAATTTGTGGTATAACCCGACAACTAACTCAGCCATATAAGCGGGCACCAAGCAGACAATTAGTAAGCAAAGCCGATCATTAAAAGGTGAATAAATCGTTAAATACATTACATAATAGCTAAATAAAACAATTGATTTTTCTGAACGCTGTTCACGAGTTGCCGGTCTGCCCGAATGATTCGTTAATCAGGAAATTTTACCATCAAAATGGATGAAAATAACATGCTGACTGAAGAGGGGTGCAAGTTGGAATAGTAATAAAGAGAGCACCCGGACTCGAGAAAGAATCCGGTATGCTCCTTATTATCTTATCAATAATATTGACTGCGTGGAACTCGCAAAAAGACTAGTTGCCGCCTAAAGTCAGCATTCCGTTCACTTTACACAATTTTAAACCGCTATCTGTACGGACAGGACACCCTGATGGAATAAAAAAGAAGATTCCACAGGGCAGGCACGGCCTGCCCTCATCTAAACAGCGAAGCACTAAACTCTCTAAACCTTTCTTTTTCATTCGTGTGCATTTGTGGTTAAATATTTGGTTCCGGCTTTTATTTGACCAGGATCATCCTCTTAGTTTGAGCGGCTTCAGTTTCTCCAGTACGCAGCATATAGAAATATACACCACTACCTGCGAGATTACCATTATCATCTCTACCGTTCCAATTAACATAGTATTTTCCGGTGGATTTATATTCCTCGATCAGGGTAGCTATTTTTTGGCCTCTGATATTAAATATTGATAGGTTCACCGGGATGGGATTGTCTTCGCCAATAGAGAACTCTATAGTCGTATTAGGATTAAATGGATTCGGGAAGTTACCCTTAAGTCTGGTTTTCAACTCAGGTTCTCGGATATATTCATCCTCAACGGAGACCATATCAAAGCTATTTCCCGATCGTCTAATATTACCTTTGAAAGTTCCCCATCCGATAGTTCCGATAGGTCTTTTGAAGTCGACATACTGATATCCGTTCTGATTAGGAATCAAAATATCAACATTATCCACTTCGCCAACATAACCGATAGTTGGCCCAATCTCGAATGATCGGCGTAAATTTATCGGGAAATTGGGAGTGTTTTCTCCTTGCAGGTTGATGGAGTGCAGCCAGCCGTCTCCATCGCCAAAAATGATATCATAATTGAGGTTTCTGGTCATATCGGCTAGTACAGGTGTTCCTTCTACCGGTGCTCCCACATCCAGAGGGAACGGTTCAATTTGGTTGCCTGCGCTATCCAAAACATACAGAGATCCAGACATATCGCCAAAAATAATCTCGCTTTGTCCGTCATGGTTGAGGTCAAACACCAAGACACCTGAACGAACAGTACTTCCGATACTGCGGGTAAATAGAGTTTCCCCTGTTCGGTTATGCGCTGAAAGAGATCCTTGAATATTTGCTACCACGATATCAGGTTCATTATTACCTGTCAGATCCCCAATTGTTGGTCCGCTCCAAGAAGTTGCATTTATGGACACGGGGAATCCGGCAACATTTTGCTGCGTTGCAACCGATACAGCATGAAGGTTACCTCCAGCATCGACAAATATTATCTCTTTAGTACCATCTCCACTCAGGTCAGCAGAAGCAGGTGAAGACATTACACCGCTATCTAGTTCCAGCGGGAAGCCGGGATAATCAGATCCATCTGCACGTAGCACAAATAGATGTGGATTGGTAAATGAAAGAGCAATAATCTCATAATTACCGTCATTATTGACATCCACAATCATCGGATTATTCCTGAACTGGCCTTCTGCTTCATAACTGAAAAGAATGTTCCCTTGGTTATCAACACACTTTATAAACCCGGAAAAAGTGTTGGCAACAATTTCGACACGGTTGTTATTGTTTAGATCAGCAGCTGCAACAGCCGAGTTAATATTACTTTCTAGATCTACCGGGAATCCGGGTAAATAAGATCTGTCTTCTTTAACTACATGCAACATTCCACCGGAATCACCGAATATTATCTCTCGCTTTAAATTAGCATTAATATCAGTTATCAAGGCAGGCGAAGATGACGACCCATCAATACTTAATGGCCAGCCTGCTTTGGAGAGCGACAATTCGACCACAAAATCTATATCAACTCTATAAGGAAACTCTTGGTCATGGTTAGCCTCGACCGTAAGAGTTAAGGGTACCACCAACTCGGATAGAGTTTCCGGCGTTCTAAATCTCAAAGGATTGCCGGTATTAAAAGATACTGATCCGCCGAAGATATCGGACATCTCAATTGAATCAACAAGTATCTCTACGCCAGGCTCATTGGAAGAAAGTGTAGCCCTAACATCGGAGGCTTGTTTCCAATTTATTTCATTGTAAAGACTGATCATCAGATCGATTTCTTCTCCGGGATTTGGAACACCGTCACCATCACCGTCATATTCTTGTATCTCGTAGTCAAATAAACTAACGTTAGGTGTTTTATCGTACATAGTAGCAGCAAAGGCATTTAATCTGCCCGAACCTAATAAATCTTGGTAGCCCGGGTTAAGCTCATCTATATAATCAGCAGTTTCAACTAATCGAGTTCGTAGTTGAGTTGGTGTAAATTCCGGATGTAGAGATAAGACTAATGCCGCTACACCAGAAACTAAAGGCGCAGCCATAGACGTTCCGCTGGTGGAATGGTATTGATTATCACCATACGTAGAGAGTATATTGACACCTGGCGCTGATAAGTCAATGTCTTGACCATAATCTGAGAATCTGGCCTTTTTATCGTGTCGGTCGGTAGCAGCTATATTCATAGCATTACGCGCATTTGCAGGATAAGTAGTGTAGGAAGCTGTGTGCTCGCTATCATTATTCCCGGCTGCAGCCACAACTAATGACCCTAAAGCATGAGCATAGTCTATAACACTATTAGCGTGATTACCATCTCCCGGCCCACCCCAGCTACAATTAATAATGTGAGCACCGGACTGTGCCGCATATTGAATCATTGAATAACCGTGACGCACACCATCACTTTCGGCGTTTGATGGTGTACCTTTGCAGGTCATTAGTGATACATGCATAGCGGCACCGGTTACTCCTATCTCATTGTTGCCGACGGCTCCGACAGTACCTGCTACATGCGTACCGTGGTGGTTACCGGGGTAGTTTTGATAGGGATTATTGTTGTCGTGAAAGAAATCCCATCCAATTACATCGTCAATTTTACCGTTGCCATCTCTATCAATTCCGTCTCTACCAAGAATATCACCTCTGTCCCAGTCAATTGTTATCCCGGGCAGTTCCGCTTCATTGATCCAGATGTTATCTTGCAGGTCCGGATGATTCCACTTAGCTCCGGTATCGGTTATGGCAACGATGATCTCCTTATCACCCCTGACATAGTCCCAAGCAAATTGTGATCCTATTTGCTGATGGTGCCACTGACGGTGATACTCGGGATCATTAGGTATATGCTGCCTGGTTCGGTTAATTGTCTCGTATTCGGCAAATAGGATGCTTTTATCCCGTTGCAATGCATACTGCACTTCTTCTATATTGTTGTTAGTTTTGGTAGTAATTCGATAGATATTCTGAATGTATACCCCGTCATTATTCCATTCCGGGTATGTAACATGGGTATATAGTTGTTCTAAATCGACAATTCCATATTTGGCAGCTATTTTGTTAAAGCTTTCTATATGGGTAATAACTGTTCCATCGTCTTTCTTGAAAGTAATTCTACCGTCTCTGTTGCCAACTTCCTCAGCACAAAA
The DNA here is from genome assembly GCA_003564135.1 of Candidatus Cloacimonadota bacterium. Classification (GTDB taxonomy): domain Bacteria; phylum Cloacimonadota; class Cloacimonadia; order Cloacimonadales; family PWNZ01; genus PWNZ01. The sequence continues at coordinate 51,646 of PWNZ01000174.1, read as the reverse complement.
GGCTACTATAATTGAGTTGGGATAGAAGTAGCTTTCAATAAAGGGTCTTTTCTGCGAAGTACTACTATCTAAAACTCCATATAGAAAAGCAGTTGGTAACACCAATTGGCTACATATCACTATTGCAGCCATAATCGTTATGTAGGTTAATAACTTTGACGGCTTATTTGTAGTCAAAGTATCAGTTTTTTGTTTTCCTGGCATTTAGTTCTCCTGTTTAGATCAATTTCTAACTTGATTATTAACGCTTTCCGGCAGTTTTACTGCCGCTTTATTTAGTCAAGCAAGCTAAGGTTTTAGTTTGGTGATTTCTATTTGATAATATAATGTGTTTCCCGGAGATTGTCAGTAATTATTTTGTGCTGTGAGGTAAGCTTACCCAGTCTCATCAACCTGTGATATACTGTCAATAAAATCGACATAGCCTGGACAGAAGCATAGTCTCCTAGCAGCATACAGGGTGAGATTATTTAATGGCAAAGAGGATGTTGGGGACAGATAATTGCCGGTTATAAACGCAAGTCATGCTTTGATAAAGAGAACCGGAGCATTATGGCTCCGGTTCTCAATAAACTGCGTTGTTTGTAATCTATTATTTCAACAAGATCATTCTTCTGCTAACTGACTGTTCTTGAGTCTCGATGCGATAGAAATAAACACCGCTGGAATTAATAGATCCACTTTGATCTTTTCCATCCCATAAGAACTCATGAGATCCCGCATTCAATCTATCATCAACTAATGTTTTAATCAACTGACCTCTGGTGTTGTAGATCGAGAGTTTAACTTCTCCGGATCGAGGTAAGTCAAAGGCAATAGTTGTTTCTGGGTTGAAAGGATTCGGGTAGTTCATCGCTCTCAGTTCTTGAATATTGGGCAGTTCTTCCTGTTCAACATCCAGCCACTGAGTATCGACAACTGCTCTGATCATGAAGTTGCCATCTTCGTATGGCATCCATACATTATCGAGTCTAATATAACTGTTGCCGGCACTATTTTCATCAACTCCAATAGCTGAAGCATTTGTTGATTCCTGGATTATAGCGAAGAAATCTTGTCCTTCAGGAATCTCAACCGGATTTGCCGTTGGCATTGGTATAAAGTTCCATCCTTCAAAAATACGATTGGCCGGATGCACAAACTGGGAAACTATTTGTCCGGGTTCGTTGTTTTCATCGGCAAGCCTAACCATAAGTATCATCGATCCTGTTCTTCTCTGTTCAACGTATACTTTCAAGTGAGTAAGGTATGAATCCTCATCCATAGGATTCTCATAATAGACGCTAAGCTGATTATTTGCACCTACATTGTAACCGAAATCGACCTCGCCATCGTCGTAATAAATTTCCGTTGCAGTTTCAGCTAAAACAAAAGCTCTTGCTTCATTTGTTGGGGCTGATTGACTTTGTCCGTAAATTGCTCTGACTATATAGTAATTAACTCCGCCTCTGACAGGATTGGTATCAGTAAAGACAGTTATTTCAGCATCCTCAACTTCACCTATTTCTTCGTACTGCTCACCGGATATAACTGATCTGTAGACCTTGTACCCGTCATTTCCGACTGGATTTCTATTGGTATTGTCTAAAGCTATTCTTTCACCATTCGGTGCTTCAACTAAGGCCTGAACATTCCAATTACCGTTAATATCTGGATTAGCTTGATGCAATGATACCCAATTAGGTCCGGTTCTAATCATGTCACCACGATCCGGTATAGCAGGCCCTGCATCCATACCTGCGGGATGTATTCCTCCACCCGCTGGATGAGTAACGTGATATCCGATCCAATAATGTTCACCCATACCGAGATTAACCGGTTGGGATAATTCTATTTCATTCCATTGTTGATTAACTAGGTTGGCAGCCGGCACATCTTGTGTATGCAATTCTACGTTTCCGTTTAGGCCTGACCAAAGTTTAATTGTGAATGTTGATCCCATGGTGTGATTCGGGAAGAATCTGACCTTGGTTACTTGTCCGCCAATATAAGGCTCAATGTCAAGCGGACTGAATCTCGCCGCTACATCGAAGGCAGGTTCATCACCTGAAAGACCGACAGCATTGTCATTCTCGCCGCTGTCCCAATGTATCCATCCGGTATCACCACCCATCAGAGGTGCATTCCAATCAAGGTGAACAACTCCATCATCTTCAGTTGCTGACAAATTTGAAGCTGCAGGTAAATACTGCGCATGATAAACTCTGAACTGGTCTACCATTAGACCCTCTCCAACCGGATCATCATCGTTAGATTGGAAATATATTCTAAACATCAGGGTTTCGTTGGCATAATCGTTTATTATACCATCTAAGCCTTGATAAGAGTTCACTGCTGAGAACCAATCTTCTGGGACACTAACATAAACATAATTACTTCCATCCGGATCTCCATAAGGATTACTCATTGCGTACCATGTAGAGCCCGAGTCAGGAGAAACTTGGAATCCCAATAAGTTACAATCCGGGAAATTACCTTCGTGGTTGACTAAAAAGTCACCTCTCAACATGAAATCAACCCTAATGTCTCCACCATCAGGCATTTCGATTAACGGCGAAGTAATGTAGTTCATCATGTTAGGGTTATAAGTTCCTTCTTCATTTTGAAGAACCGCTGCATAAGGTGGAGCCGGTGGAGGAGGTGTTGTCTGGGCAATGTGCCATAAATCACCACCTGTTGGAACTAACGAACCGTAAGACATATCATGCTCTTCACCGTCATCAAAGTCTTGATCATAATCACCTAAAGAGATATTGTCAATAAGAATCGAATATAATTCAGGATTACTAGCACTATCAACGGCGTTATCGGATGCAAATGCAAATCTTATCCGCACGTTTTGACCGATGTATTCTGACAAATCGAAAGATGCATCTTGCCAGCCATGAGAGCTACCACCCCATCCGGGTACATTAGGTCCTTCACCGTGAATGCGGCCGAAGGCAAACATTGAAGATGAATTGTATTCTGGTGTTCCTGAAATGACCGACCAGGATTCGCCATTATCGGTAGATATCCTGACATTAGCGCCATCCCATCCATCAAAAGATATATTTGGATCTTCAGGGTCAACCCAGTTTCCCAGCTCCTCAATAGCCCAGTTAACATTAAATGTAAGGGTACTATTGTCTGCTGTGACCATTATTTGAGGTGTGTCCAAGTATGTATATTGGGTGTTGTAGTAACCTCCAATTTCGGGATCGGCCATCCACCATGAATAACCTTCACCGCCGTGAGCCATGAATTGTGAAAGGTGCCACATCGCACCACCGAATGTCTGGTCAAAAGTAGTCCAACCTTCCCAGCCATCGTTAAAATCTTGCTCGTACCAAACCTCTTCATCTCTGAATTGATTTGTAGTTTCAGCTCTTGAGATATCTGCTCTTTGACCTGAAGCCGTTGTAACTTCGGCACCGACAGAATGTCTCTGAGGTACATAGTTTTGACTATCAGCAGCTGTAAGGCCAATAGCAACCATCATGATAAGCGACAGTATCAAAAACCTCTTCATAATTCTAACCTCCAGTTAGTTTCTTGTTTTGTCTTTTTTTTATTTTTCATTATAGTCCTATACTATAGTCGATAACAACATAGTATAACCTCGATGCTACAGTTTGATTTTTGTCAATCTTTTTTTAAGGGTGCTCAGATCTAAGACGGTTTATCACTATCTTTCAAATCCCTTTGCACTGCACTCGGGAAAAAGTTTTTAAGCTCAACCGGGAAAGGGAAGGCAAAGATAGACCCCTGCTTCCCGGATATCTCCGAAAGCGTTCTTAAAGTTCTGACAAAAAGAGCACCTTCTTCAGCGTTAAGTATTTTGGCAGCTTGGGAAAGCTTTTCTGCAGCCTGCTTCTCACCTTCAGCCTGAACTATTACTGCTCTTCTTTCTCTTTCTGCTGTTGCTTGTTTGGATATTGCCTTTTGCAGGCTTTCGGGAATCCCCACATCTTTAATCTCAACTGCTGTGACCTTTATTCCCCAGGGATCGGTCGCCTCGTCTAATATTGTCTGTACTTGCACATTAAGCTTATCTCTTTCTGAAAGTATTTCATCAAGATCTGCTTGTCCGGCAATACTACGTAATGTGGTTTGGGCAAGTTGAGCTGTAGCATAACGGTAATTTTCTACGTTTACAACCGCTTTACTCGACTCAACTACTTTATAATAAATAACTGCATTAATACTTGCAGTTACGTTATCCCGGGTAATCACTTCTTGAGCGGGCACATCGAGCGTCACTATTCTTAGGGGTATTCTGATGAGCTTATCAATTATCGGAATGACGATAACTAATCCGGGACCTTTTTCATTGGTTAATCTTCCAAGTCTGAAAACTACTAATCGCTCATACTCTCTAACAACTTTAATTGCTGAAATCAAGAACAAGAAGACAACTACTGCTACCGGGTAGTACCACTGATACTCCATTAATTCCTCCTATTTGTTAACTAGTTTTTTATTTAGCTTCGGCCTCATCTTCTCTTGCTAACAGATAATGACCGTCTTTACCTTCTATAATAACTTTAGTGTTGGCAGCTATGGTTAAGCCTTGAGAACTTTTAGCTCGCCATAATTCACCGCCGGCTTTGATCATACCCTCTGGAGAAAGGTCCTCAAAAACTATTCCTGTTTTAGGATAACTAAGATTGATACTTGTGGTTTGCGGGTTACGAATTGAGTTAATCACTCGCTGAACAACAAAAGCCAAGATGATCCCGATACCTACCCCTAATCCGATAACTGTACGGATAAAAGTACCGTACCAATCACCGCCCATCAGAGGTTCGACAGGAAGCAATAAACCACCTAAAACTAAGGCAATAAGGCCTCCGATCCCCAGGATTCCGAAACCGGACGTAAAGAATTCAGCTACTATCAGCGAAACTCCTGCTATCAGAAGAATAATACCGACTATATTTATCTCGAACAGACCTAATCCGAAAACTCCCAAAATCAAAGCTATACCTCCTAAAACCTCCGGAACAAATGTACCCGGACTACTAAAACCGACATAAAGGCCCATCAGTCCAACCATCATTAACAGCATAGCAATCTGAGGGTCACTTAGAAATTGTTCTATTGATTCGCTTCTTTTTAACTCACGGAAGTCCAACCTATAACTATCGGTGTTGATAACAAAAGTTCTTCCTCTTTTGCTTATCTCCATCCCATCTATCTGGTTCAGTAAGTCGTCAATACTATCCGCTATAACATCAATCACGCCCGCGTCCATAGCTTCTTGAGCAGTCAGAGCTAAGTTATGCTCGACAAAGTCGTTAGCAATATCAACGGGTCGACCTTTATCTTCAGCTAAGCTTTTAGCCTGACGTGCTAAAAATTTCCGGGTTTTATCTCCTGCATCTGCTGCTCCTTCAGGAGTTATCGAGATTGGTTGAGCAGAACCTATAGTTGTGACCGAGGACATTGCTGATATGTCCGACGCTAACACTACAAACGCACCTGCTGATGCCGCCATGGCACCGGAAGGATACACATATACGATAACAGGAATCTCTGCATTCAAGATTGCTTCATTGAGTTTGATGGTTGTGTTAACTAAACCTCCGGGTGTATTCAACAGGATTAAGCATGCAACATGATTATTAGCTACGGCATGGTCTATCTCTCTTTCTAAATAAGAGAGGAAGCCTCCTGCTATCATACCATCCATTTCAATGACCGATACTTTATTACCGGTCTGTGCTGTAATACTTCCTACGATTAACAGCACCACGACAATTGCTAATATAGTTTTCATGGTTTCCCCATCATCAGTTTAATATTATTGAAAATTTATTATCAGAAAAGGAACATTGTGTTTTCTACTAAGTCTCTAATCTCTTTGAGCCTCTTCTCTGTTTGAGCTTCGAATCTCATTACCAAAACTGGTTGAGTATTTGATGCTCTAACTAAACCCCAGCCATCCGGGAAGGTGACTCTCACACCGTCAATGTCATTAACTTCAAATCCCTCTCTAATAAGTTGCTTTTTAATATTTTCGACTAAGGTGAATTTCTTTTCGTCCGGACAATCGACTCTGATCTCCGGTGTGTTGAACATCTTAGGCTGTCCGGTCAGCATCTGACTGACTCTAGCTTTTGACTTAGAAACTATTTCTGCAAACCTGCATGCTGCATAAATTGCATCATCATATCCGAAGTAGCGATCGTAGAAAAATACATGGCCACTCATTTCACCGCCAAACTTTATATTATCCTCTTTCATTTTCTTTTTGATAAGAGAATGACCGGTTTTATACATAATAGGTACGCCGCCTTGTTCTTTGATATCATCGAATAGGTTTTTTGAGCATTTTACGTCTGCTATAACCTTCTCTCCCGGATAGTTCTCTAAGAATTCACGAGCAAAGATGTTCAATACCTGATCACCGAACAACATCTTACCATTCTCATCAATGACTCCCAAACGATCAGCATCTCCATCAAGTCCTATTCCTAATTCACTTTTACTATCCCAAACTGTTTTAATCAAGTCCTGCATGTATTCAACGACTGTTGGATCCGGATGATGGTTAGGGAAGTTGCCGTCCATATCACAATAAAGCTCTGTAACCTCACAGCCGACTCTTCTCAATATGTCCGGGAGGATAGGTCCTCCAACTCCATTACCGGCATCAATAACAACCTTAACCGGCCTTGCTAAATCAATATTATCGACGATATAGTCTTGGTAGATTTTCACCATCCCCTCAACAACTTTCACCTTACCTTTACCGTCGACAAAGTCTTCATTAACGATACTCTCGTATATTTCCTGGATATCCTTCCCATAAATACTTCCTAAACCTACATTCATTTTGAAGCCGTTAAACTCGGGTGGGTTGTGGCTGCCGGTGATCATTACACCTGCATCGACTTTTAGATGTTGGATCGAAAAATATAGTGTCGGTGTAGCCAATATTCCAACATCATGAACTTGACAACCACTATCGATAAGTCCCTGAGAGAACCGGTCCTTAAATCTGGGTGTACTGATCCTTGCATCACCACCTATCGCTACTGTTTTCAAGCCCCTTTTGTTTAAGAAACGTGCAAAAGCTCTGCCTAAGAGATATACTGTTTCATCGGTTAAATCCTTATCTACTACCCCTCTGACATCATATTCTCTAAAAATTAGCTTATTAACTTTCATTTCGTCATCTCCTTTTACTTTAGATTATAGCTTAGTCAAACCTCCCGAGTGAAAGGTTTTATATGCTGCAACAACTAGACTTTAGCATCTTTAAAAGTTGTTTCAGCTTCTCCACTTAGGAGTATTTTGATTTGGTCAGCCAATTTTCTAAACGCTTTACCTCTATGGCTGATACTGTTTTTTTCTTCTGAGGACATCTCAGCTAGGGTTTTCCCTTTTTCGGGGATCATGAATATTGAGTCATACCCGAAACCTTGATTCCCTGTTTCATGATCGGTAATGATTCCTTCTAAAACTCCCTCGGCATAGGTGTAACCACTGTCAGGTAAAGCCATAACAACGACGGTGCGAAAAGCAGCTTTTCGATTTTCTATACCCTGCATGCGGGATAAGACCTTTTCTCTATTTTTACTATAAGAGCAATCATCACCGGCATATCGAGCCGATCTAACGCCAGGTGCTCCGTTCAAGCCTTCTACAAAAAGACCGGTATCATCGGATATTGTAGCCATCCCTGTTAGCTTTGCGATTTCCTTTGCCTTTTTAATGGCGTTGCCAAGCAACGTCTCCTGATCCTCGATGACATCGGGCAAATCTGCATATTCATTAGCAGAAAGTAACTGCAAGTCGAGATCCGATAATATTTTCTTGATCTCCCGAATTTTGTCTTGGTTCCGGGATGAAATTATCGCTTTCAATATCCCTCCAACTCGTAAAGATTATCTTTGTTTATTTTTAAATAAAAAACATTTGATCTTCATGATGATTTTTTGGCCTACGGCGCTGTCCACAACGGCGATGATTTTTCTAATGGATAGGATTAAATCGGCTTTACCGCTCCAATTATCAATCAAAATCTGTTCGTCAGTATACTTGAGAATCTGATCCAGTGCATAAGCCACGATTATCAGGTCATCAACAAACCCTATCACGGGAATGAAGTCAGGTATAATATCTATAGGCAGAATAACATACCCGATAACACCTAATATAAACCCCTTAGTCTTGTTCTCCACCCGGTCATCAACCATCAACCGGCAGAGCAACATAAAAAAATCCGGAAGCAGAAAAAGATAGTCTGTCACCTTGTTCATAACACTGGTTTTCGGTGCTTTGTCTGCTAATTTAGTTCTCAGTTTTTCGTAGAAGAGAAACCTTTTCTTTTCGTCTTTAGCAATATGTTCTTTGACTTTTTCCAGCTGTTCAAAGTCAACATCACCAGTTACATCAGGATCTATAATCATTTCCTTTTCCTTGTGATTGGTAGTCATCACCAGCCTCCTTTATAGGTTTTGGATATCATTTAAAAGTTGTTTAGTTTTGTCAAATGTTAATTGCATTTCCTCTTTTTTAACTCGTTCTTTTTCAACGACATCTTCTTTGGCTTTGGTCAAAAAGTTTGGATTAGCAAGCTTTTTAGCAGCTCTTTCCAGTTCTTTGCCGGTTTTCACTAATATTTTATTCAACCTCTGTTTTTCCTTCTCGACATCAATAACACCGCTAAGCTTTAAATATACCTCTAAGTCTCCTATGACTGATGCGATTGATCCCTTAGGCTTGGATATAGCAACCCCTACTTGCAAGTCAGAAACCTTAGCTAACTTATTAAAATACTTATAACTTTTGTTGATTACAGCGGCTCTTTCCTGTGAGGAAACACGAATCAGCACGGAAACCTCCGTACCTGGTGGTATATTAACCTGCTTTCGCAGATTTCTGATTGCCGTCACACTGTTTTGAATCAGATTCATCTGCTCATCAATATCGTTGTCAGTCTTTTCGGATTGAAACTGAGGTAGCCGGCTGATGATCAGTGCTTCTTCGTCAGTTGGACGGACTTGTTGCACACCTTGCCAAATTTCTTCAGTGATAAATGGCATGATCGGATGTAGGAGCTTCATTGATTTTTGCAGCACATCCAAGAGGATAGCAATAACCTGTCGTTGTATTTGCAAGGAATCATCACTTTCCTCTTTTTTAGCATAAACTCTCGGCTTGGTCAGCTCCAAGTACCATGAGCAAAACTCTTTCCAGATAAACTCTTGCAGCAGTTGTGCTGCATCATTGTATCTAAGATCTTCATAATAATCCACTACCTGTTTGATAACTTGATTTAACCGGCTATAGATCCAGCGATCGGCTAATTCTGTCATGGTGATCGGTTCTGTTGATTGGGGGATACATTTGTCATCATTAGAGCAAATATCAGCAGCATTAGTCATGATGTAACGATAGGCGTTCCATATCTTATTGCAGAAATTGCGGCCATTTTCCAACACAGCTTCGGAATAATAAATATCTGCCCCTTTAGGTGCATTGAACACCATGCTGAATCTTAGAGCATCCGCACCGACCTGTTCTATAATGTTTATCGGATCTGGGGAATTACCTAACGACTTACTCATTTTACGACCTATTTCATCACGAACAGTACCATGCAGTAATACAGTATCAAATGGTTTGCTATCGCAGAACTCATAAGTAGCCATTATCATTCTGGCAACCCAGAGATAAATGATCTCGGGGGCTGTCACCAATAGGTTAGTCGGCAGATAATATTCTATATCTTTAGTCTTTTCAGGCCAGCCCATCGTGGAGAACGGCCACAACCATGATGAGAACCAAGTATCCAGCACATCTTCGTCTTGCCTAATATTGCGGCTATTGCACGCTGGACATAATTCTGGCGCTTCGACCTTAACCATTATCCGGTCACAATCAGAGCAATAATAGACCGGTATTCGATGCCCCCACCAAATCTGTCTTGATATACACCAATCGCGGATATTATTCATCCAATGCATGAACACTTTTTTCCACCTTTCCGGTTGCAAAGTTATTTCACCGTTTTCAACCGCTTGGATGGCTCTTTCGCTGAGAGGCTTCATTTTAACAAACCACTGCTTGGAAAGATAAGGTTCTACTACACTATCACAGCGATAACACTTTCCTAAAGAAAGATCATGATCAGTTATCTTGTCTATCAAATCGTCATCACCAAGCATTTTAATGAGCTTCGTTCTACATTCAAATCTGTCCATACCGGCAAATATTTCGCCTGCTGCCTCGTTCATTCGACCCTGTTCATCCATAACAACTATAGGAGAAAGTTTATGACGTCGTCCTACTTCAAAATCATTGGGGTCATGAGCCGGAGTGATTTTAACAACACCTGTTCCAAAGTCTTTATCAACATAATCATCTAATATAATCGGTATTTTACGGTTCGTGTAAGGCAGGATAACTCTTTTATCCGCTAATTGTGAATAGCGCGGATCATCAGGGTTAACCGCTACCGCTACGTCGCCCAACATAGTTTCCGGACGGGTAGTAGCTATCGTGAGATAGTCAGGCACATCTGTTCTAGTTGATTCTCCATTCTCCTTATCAATAGGATAGCGGATATACCATAATTTGCCCACTTCATCGTAGTGATCAACCTCATCGTTAGAAAGTGCGCTAATACATCTGGGGCACCAATTAATTATATACTCTCCCTGATAAATTAATCCCTTTTCATAGAGGTCTACGAAAACCTCTTTCACTGCACGGGAGAGCCCTTTATCTAGAGTGAACCTTTCACGTGTCCAATCGCAAGAAGCACCTAAAAGTCTCAATTGCTCGACAATTTTCCCACCTTTCTGGTCTTTCCACTTCCAAATCTTCTCAACTAATTTTTCCCGACCTATGCTGTGCCGATCAATCCCTTCCTTCGCTAAATCCTTCTCTACAACGTTTTGAGTCGCTATGCCGGCATGATCCATTCCCGGTATCCATAAAGTCGGAGCTCCTGTCATTCTCTTGTAGCGAACGGCTATGTCTTGCAAAGTATTATTCAAAACGTGACCTACATGTAATATGCCTGTCACGTTCGGTGGAGGCATCAGTACTGTGAAGGGTTTTTTAGCCTTGTCTATTTTCTCAGGAGGAGTAAAGTACCGATTGTCTTCCCAATATTGATACCATTTCTGCTCGATATCAGAAGGGCTATATGTCTTATCGATTTTCATTCGAGTAAACTCCTTTTTGCTTGTTGGCAGACACTATTCCTCATAGTTTTATTCTATCAGGTTTTCTTATTACAAAGATAGCTCTCAAAAACTTACAATTTCCGGCGAATTTTATCAACGAAAAAAGTATGGGCGTCGAAAGCTAGTTTAGGTAAACGAGAAAATGGAACAAATTTCGCTGCACCTGCATCATCTCCCGCTTCTAAGTGGCCACCTTTAATGTCTAACCAGAATCCGAGGGATAACACTTTCTCATAAATCGGTGAGGTCCCATCATAATAACCTAAAAACTCTTTTACCTCTCCGACAATCCCTGTCTCTTCTTGCAATTCATCTACAGCTGCTTCTTCAGGGCTTTGGTTGATTTCGATATATCCGCTGGGTAAAGCCCAAAATCCGGGCTTAGGTTCAACAAGCCGTTTGATTATCAAAATCTCTTTCGCCTCATTGATTACCAGACAAGCTACCGCCGGAACGGCGTTTTTATAATAATTCCAACCGCATTTGCTACATCGAGACCTGAGCTTATTTTCTCGGTCCTTAACTAAATTCATCCTGCCACTGCATCTGAGGCAGAAATTAACACCTTTGTAACTTGATTCTTTGATTTCCATAATCGGTCAAACTGTCAAACCAGTTGTTTATGTCAATAGAGAACTAATCTTCGGCAGAAAAAGATCCAGCATTCATAACCATTATGAGAACTTTTAACCAGATTTAATGTTCAATCAGTGCCCCTAAATGGGACAACTGTCACACCACCTCTCTAAACTAGAAAAGTTGGCGGCGAGAATAAATAAGCTATCTTTTCCATATACTTTGGTTAAGTCTATTGTTTTGATAAGTGTACAAATAACGGAGGTTATATGAGCAACAGATATATTCTGATAGTGGCATTAATAAGTGTCTTACTTGTGATTACAGGATCAAATCTTTCAGCCCAGTTTTCTGGTGGGCGAGGAATTGATTATGATCCTTTTATAGTATCAAATCCTGACGATATAGACCTTGTCCGGGAATATCCTAATTCATATTTTCGCCAAAGAGGTGATATCTCTTTGGATATTGAACCATTCAACACCGGAGATGGTTGGGAGCCAATAGGCAATATCGGTAGACCTTTCTACGGGTCTTTTGATGGAGATGGTTATCTTATAGAGAGCCTGTATATCGATCGTCAAGAGCAAAGGTCTGTAGGTCTTTTCGGTTTTATTCATGATGCAGAACTGAAAAACATCAACCTGACAAGTGTGAATGTAAAAGGATCTTACAACGTTGGCGGTTTAGTCGGCAATACCGATTATAGTATAGTAGTAAACTGTACTGTTGAGGGTAAAGTCAAAGGGACCAATTATTATGCAGGAGGCTTAACAGGATTAGTTATGTGGTCAACTATAGACAAAAGTCATGCTTCCGGCACCGTGACCGGTCAAACAGATATCGGCGGACTAGTAGGAGGAAGCACAGAAACTACAATTAATAAATCAAGCAGCAGTGCTGATGTCACTGGTATTTACCAGATTGGAGGTTTAGTTGGCAACAACTACACCTTTGGTGGGTGCGGACTGAATAACACCGGCGGTCTTGCCGGTCTGAGAAATGGCACCTACATTACAAACAGCTTTGCTACAGGAAATGTTAAAGGTACATACGACACAGGTGGATTAGTCGGGAAAAATGATAACGCTTTCATCTATGACAGTTACGCCAGAGGGAATGTCGATGGAGAGAATGCTGTAGGCGGGCTAGTTGGCGTGAATACTGATGGCACCGTTCAAAACAGCTTCTCTACTGGCAAAGTAAACGGTGTAAATAATGTCGGAGGCTTGATGGGACATCTCTTCTCGGGCAGAATATTGAGAAGCTATTGGGATGTTGAAGCTTCACAAAAGGAAACCTCTCCGGGCGGTGAAGGAAGGACAACAATCCAGATGACTTATCCCTATGATGAGAACACTTTTTCTGAGTGGGATTTCGAAGAAATTTGGAGCTTTGATCCCGACAATCTCTATAATGATGGATATCCGGTGCTCAAATGGCAGATCCCTGTTATCAAACCATATCCGAACGTCGCTTCTGATCCTTATCCTAAGCATGAGATGGCTAACGTACTGGTAAAGATTGACACCCTTTTCTGGAACTATATTCACGAAGAAGGTTTCACGCCTCCTAAAGGGTTTAGGATATATTTCAGTACTTATGATCATTTTAATGAACCAGAAAACTTTTATTGGGTTGATTATGATAAGGAAACAATCCACTATTCTTTAACTATCGGGAGCTATTCTCCTTTAGACCACGATACAGCTTATTATTGGATGGTGGTGCCTACAACAAAACACTTAGAAGAAAGGGCTGATAACCATACAAGAAGAGAACAGCAGAAAGCGTTAATAAACATGGGCGATGCGGAAGATAATCCTGTCTGGTCTTTTACAACAGAAACCGATACAAGCGTAGATTATCTCTCAACGCCAAGACTTACCAGACTTGACCAAAACTACCCTAATCCTTTTAATCCCAACACTAACATCAGCTTCAGTCTTGCTGAAGAAGCAGAAGTTTCACTCATTATTTATAACAGTAGAGGAAGAAGAGTTATTACACTCATGGACAATAACCTAGCGGCAGGTAATCACAGCATTAGATGGAACGGAAAGGATGCTAATGGCAATATAGTCGGTTCGGGATTGTTTTTCTACAGATTAATAGCAGGAGAATTTGAGCAAGTCAAAAAAATGCTGCTAATAAAATAGTGAGGCATGGACTTTTGAAGGCCTAAAACCTTATCCTCCTGAGTGGACGACTAATGCTGGGTGTTTTGGGCCTTCATTGAAGCACTCTCTAATCCGTTTTAGCCATTAAATGTCATAATCAATAAGGTCTGCTTGCAAATCTGGATTTACCGCTGAAAGAGAGGACTGACCTTCGACATCAGCAACGGTCGGTTCAGACTGCTATTTGGTTACAGGTTGTTTGTCAAGGGTCCTAGACCGGACAAGCCGGAACCAAATTTTTACCCACAAATGAACACGAATGAAAAAACAATGAAGAATGAAAAAGTTTAGAAGGTTTAGTGCTTCGCTGTTTAGATTAGGGACAGGCACGGTGTCCTGGAGAATCTTCTTTTTTTATTTCATCAGGGTGTCCTGTCCGTACAGATCGCGGTTTAAAATTGTGTAAGGTGAACCGGATCGCTGACTTCAGTCGGTAATTTTAATCATTCCCCTGAGTATCAAATATTTCTATCATGAGTGTTCCCTATGTTTTGTCAAAATAATGGTATGGGCTGAATACCTTGACCACCAACATCCAATATCTAGGGAAACGCTTTTCCTATCAGCATCAATCGAGCCATAGATTCACCTATTACAATTAGTTTATCCCGCAGATCATTCAATGCGGCTGCGGGACAAGTCACTGGTGACTCTTTTAAACAGAGTAGTCTTCTTAGAGATCTTTTCTTAATTCTTGACATTACCCGTGAGAGATAAATCTTTGGTTCGGTTAGAGTTAACTATTAATAATTAACATGACTTGTGAAGTTATCCTGTTGTGATTTTTAGAGGCATCAAGGGTGGCTGTTAATAACAAATATATATGGAGATACACATGCAAAACGAATCGCAGATCATCAACCTGAAGAGAGATAAGCTCAAAAAGATACGGAAACTAGGTATAGACCCCTACCCAAATAACAGTGAAAGAACACATAAAATATCTTACCTTCATAAGCATAAAGACCAGCTGCTTGAAGATAAAGAAAGCGTCACTATCACAGGTCGCATTATCGCCATCAGGAGACATGGGAAGCTCGGTTTTGCTAATATTGAAGATATGTCGGGAAAGATTCAGTTATACGTCAGATACGATAAAGTTGGAGCTGATGATTATGAAATATACAAATTATGCGATCTGGGCGATTTTGTTCAAGCGGAAGGGATAGCTGTCGTCACCGAGAGAGGCGAGTACTCACTTTTGTGTCATAGCGTAAAGATCCTGACAAAAACTTTAAGGCCTATCCCGACAGTAAAGGAAAAGATGGTAGATGGTAAAGCCGTCAGGTATGATGAGTTTGCCGACATAGAATTGCGTTATCGGCGTCGTTATCTAGACATCCTACTGAATCCGGAGATTAAATCCACCTTCATCAAAAGGGCCAATATCATTACTTTTATCAGGAATTTTCTCAACAAAAAAGAATTCATCGAAGTTGAGACCCCTACCCTCCAGCCCATTTACGGCGGGGCTTACGCTCGGCCATTTATCACCCATCACAACACTTTGGATATTGATTTATACTTAAGAATTGCGACCGAGCTATATCTGAAAAGATTGATTGTCGGTGGTTTTGAAAAGGTTTATGAGATAGGTAAAGACTTTCGCAATGAAGGGATGGACAGATCTCACAACCCCGAATTTACTATGCTTGAGCTATATGAAGCTTATGGCGATTACAATACGATGATGGATATCACCGAAGCGATGATCAACGGCTTAGCAATTGAGCTTAATAATAGTGATGATATCCGGTTTGGCAAACACACAATATCATTTAAACGTCCCTGGGCAAGAAGAAGTATGATAGAGCTCATAAAAGAAAAGACAGGTTTAGATGTCTCTGATTGTGACAGCCATAAAATGCTGGCTTTCTTCAAAGAAAACGATTTAGAGATTCCTTCTGAGACTACACCGGGCGTCTTGATAATCGAACTTTTTGAACATTACGTTGAAAAGGAATTAATTCAACCGACATTTGTTACAGATTTCCCCAAAGAAGTATCACCATTAGCAAAAAGCAGACATGATAATCCCATGTTTGTCGAAAGGTTTGAACTTTTTATCGCCGGTCAAGAAACAGGCAATGCCTTCAGTGAGTTGAATGATCCAATTGACCAAAAAGAAAGATTGCTGGCTCAAGCCAAGATGCGTGAAGGCGGCGATGTAGAAGCTTCCCCAATGGACGAAGACTTTCTGCTGGCCATAGAATACGGGATGCCTCCAACAGGAGGTTTAGGCATAGGTATAGATAGGCTAACAATGCTTTTCACAGACAATACGTCAATTAAAGAGGTAATTCTCTTTCCACAAATGAAGCCGGAAAAATAAGCTTATTTATGTCCTCCGTTCTAACTAAAAGATTGCTATTTGGCAAGGGTAAGACGCTGAAGTCAACTCATCTTTTATCGCTCGTCGGTATTATTATCGGAGTTATTGCCTTGTTAATAGTTTCCAGCGTTATGAACGGATTGCGGGATGACATGATGAACAGAATAATAGGCACAAAAGCAGAAATCCACGTTTACGGAGAGAATAATCAGCCAATTGCCGATTACCACCGGCTTGCAGCCGCAATAGCTGAATCTCGGGGTGTAGTGGGTGTCTCACCGGTTGTCAAAAATGAGCTGTTGATCCAAAAGGGAGAGCAAATCGCCGTAGTAGAAGCCTTTGGTATAGAAACAAGTAAGCATCTAACTGTCACTGAACTAGACAGCCAAATACAGATTGGCTCACTGGAGGAGTTTGCGCACAATAAAGATACTATCATTATAGGGCTTGATCTTTCTTTTGAAATTGGAGCGACAGTCGGTGAATATGTTAGAGTCTCTTCGCCTTTGAACAGAAGACCTACGCCTTTCGGGATGCTTCCCAAGACCAGAGAGCTTAAGGTAGTTGGCATTTTTTCTTCCGGCATGCCCCAGTACGATAAGGGATACACATATATTCCTTTGTCGACCGGTCAGTTTTTCTCAGGAAATATTGACCAGGTCGATATGTTATCAGTGAAAATCACCAATCCACATCGATCCCAAAGAGTAGCCACCAGTTTATCTAATAAATTGAACGATAACTATATGGTTGAAGATTGGAGTAGTTTTGATCGAAGTTTGTTTGCTGCTATGCGCTTAGAGAAAACCGTTATGATGACAGTACTGACCTTGATGATTCTAATTTCCGGCTTCAATATGGCCTGTTCTTCAATTAGACTTGTCTCAGAAAAGCAAAAGGAGATTGGCGTCCTGAAAGCTATAGGAATGAAACAGAGCAGGATCAGCCGCAGCTTTTTGGCAGCAAATATGGTCATAGGCTTAACAGGAGCTATTATAGGCATGGTAATTTCATCAGTATTTATTTTTGTTCAGGACAACTATAAGCTGGTAGAGATTCCTGTACCGGGTTTTCCTGTTCAGTGGCTACCGGTATCTTTTTCCGGCAGAGATTTTGCTATTGTTTCACTAATTGTTCTAATTATAACTTACTCTGCAAGCCTTTTACCTCTTCGTAGGATCAATAATATGCAGCCGCTAGATGTTATCAGAAAAGTACTTTGACTACATTTTAGCATAAACCAATGGAGTATGATAATATGGTCCCAGACAAGCGCCGTATACCACGATCATTACCGATTATAAATCTGAATAATATCGTGATGTTTCCTTACCTGCTTATCCCTCTGACAGTAACAGAAACAAAATTGAAGAGAATTATTGAGTATTCACTATCAAATGAAGAGTTGATCGGTTTCTTTTTAACAAAAGACTCCAGAAAAATCGGCCGCCAGTCAGAGTGTGATTATCACACTATCGGTACAGCAGCAACAATCTTGAGAATGGTTCGGAACAATGATGATTCGATCAGTTTAATGTTTCAGGGAGTTTCCAGAATAAAGGTGGAGCAGGAAATCCAAAAATCTCCTTTTTCGATAGCTGACGTTCACCCTATTGCAGAAAATCTGGAACACTCACCAAAAATAAATGCTTTAAGAAATGTCTCTATGGAGCTAATCGAGAGGCTAAGTTTCGAAACACAGGACACATATAACGAAATATCTCTTAGCCTAAGAAACATTGATCAGTCCGGCAGAGTGGCCGACATAATCGCCGGGAATGTCCTGATTGACATGCATCATAAGCAGGACATATTACAAACTGTCGCGTTGAAAGAGAGATTCGAGAAACTTAACAAGTACTTAGCAGAACAGATCAGGCAGGTGAGATTAGAAAATAGCATCCGAAACGATATTGAATTAGAGATGGAAGAGAGCCAAAAGAGATTTTTTTTAAGAGAACAACTGGCTATTATTAAAAGAGAATTAGGAGAACCCGAGGAATATGACCAGGAAATCATCCTCTGGAAAGAAAGAATTGAAGAAGCTGACCTTCCTTTCTATGTAGAAGATGAGGCGTTTGGCGAGCTGGATAAACTGGCAACTATGTCTCCGGCATCTCCGGAGTATAGCACAATATTAAATTATTTAGAATGGATAGTAAACCTCCCCTGGACTGACTATACAACAGACAGATTGGACATCCCAAAAATTGAGAGAATACTAGAAACTGATCATTATGGACTGCAAAAAGTAAAAGAAAGGGTTACCGAATATATTGCCGTAAAAAAGCTTACTCGTAAATTGAAAATCCCTATATTATGCTTCGTGGGGCCTCCCGGAGTCGGTAAAACTTCTTTTGGCAAGTCTATTGCCAGGTCGCTCAATCGCAAGTTCACTCGAATCTCTTTAGGCGGGATTCACGATGAAGCGGAAATCAGAGGTCACAGAAGAACATATATCGGGGCAATGCCAGGGAAAATAATAAACGAGATAAAAAGGTGTGGCAAAGCAAATCCTATATTTATGTTGGATGAAATAGATAAAATAGGAACAGACTTTAGAGGTGATCCGGCCTCTGCACTACTAGAGGTTCTTGATCCGGAACAAAATTCGGAGTTTACCGATAATTTCCTTAATCTCAAATTCGATCTGTCGGAAGTTATATTTATCACCACCGCTAACACGCTTGACACTATACCCCCAGCTCTAAAAGACCGTATGGAAGTTCTGGAGTTTACCAGTTATGTGGAAGATGAAAAGGTCTATATAGCGAAAAAATATTTAGTCCCGAAAGAATTGGCGAATAACGGCCTAACCGGTAATGACATCAGATTTAGTGAATCAGCTCTAACAGAAATGATCCGCTACTATGTTCGTGAAGCGGGGGTAAGGAACCTGCAAAGGATCATAGCTTCTGTTATGAGAAAAGTAGCAAAAAGAAAAGCCATGGGAGAAACAAAAAGGCATTTTGCTACCGCTAAGAATCTAAGATGTTACTTGGGCAGAAAAAAGTATTCTGTCGAAATAGCTTCTAAAAAACCGGAAATAGGCGTAGTAACCGGTCTGGCTTGGACACCCTTTGGCGGTGAGATTATGTTTTGCGAAGCAATAAAAATTCCCGGAAAGGGAAATCTGATCTTAACCGGCTTACTGGGCGAGATAATGAAAGAATCGGCGACAATCGCCTTCAATTATATTAAAGGTAACCATGATGTTTTTGAGATAGGCCCGAAAGACTTAGACAATATGGACTTTCATATTCACCTTCCGGCTGGAGCCACCCCGAAAGATGGGCCTTCAGCAGGGATAACCCTAACAACAGCTATTGTTTCACTCTTGACAGAGAAGAGGATTAAACCGGATATTGCTATGACAGGAGAGCTGACGCTAAAAGGAAAAATTTTGCCGGTAGGAGGTCTAAAAGAAAAGCTGTTGGCTGCAAAAAGAGCAGGTGTAAAAACCGTTATCTTACCTCAAGACAACCTCGACAATTACGAAGATTTAGACATAGACATCCGTAGAGGTCTAAAAACAGTTTTTGTGGACAAGTATACAGAAGTCCTAAAACATGTTGTTGATGAATCAAATGAAACAGTGAGCACTAATGGATGAAGTAAGCCGCAAACTAAACATCCTGCTTAATGTAAAAAAAAGCTACGTGCCAAAAGCAGAGTATATCTTTCGTGCTTTTTGCAAGACGGTAGGTTTACAGCCTGAGTTTTTCTACGGTTTTTCCTTAGATGATATCCATATTTATTATGGCATAGAAACAAAAGAAGATTACCCGATAGAGATTCGTTATGATCCTAACACAGCCCTCTTTTACGAGAATAGAAGTCCTTATGAAACAAGAAACATTCATTACTATATGTTCCATGATGAACATCTACCATTCCTTTTTTCGCGTAAAGGCCCTATCTTTCACTACCCTAAAGACAAAATAATCTTGAGGAAAGATATTATAGCCTCGGCCTTCTACTTTTTAAGCTGTTGGGATGAATATACTCATGGATACAAGCAAAAAAAAAGACAGCTGGCCGCAGATTTTAACACGGCTATAACATCCGGATTTGCTGACCTACCAGTAGTTGACAGATATTGTGAGATCTTCCTGTATGCGGTAAGAAAAGTTATGGTCGGTTATCAGAGAGAGAATAAATTTTTAACGGATACTAGTCTTTCCTTGTCCTTAGCCCACATTTCTGACTTATTAAATTACAGTAATAAAGAAAACCCACCTCCCTTAAAAAAAGTCATTCGTTTGATAGAGGCTATCCTGAATTTTGAAAACAAAAAGGGCATATCATCGACTTTTTTCCTCCCGTTAATTCGGGTTGAACAAGAGATCCCCTCTTCGATAAAGGCTGTTCACAGTTTGATAAAAATAGATAAAAAAAACAAGAAAAAAAACCTTAGTCATCATGACATAGCAATTTTTACCACCGAAATGCCTAAGACCGATGCTATTAACAACTCTTTAGAAATATATGGCGGTGATGATAGCTTAGTTAGTGGATTTTGTCACATTAATCTTGGTTCCCATTATTCTAAGCTACTTGATATTCTTGAAGAGACGAGCATCGCTTATGATTGCTCTCTCTTCTTTAATAATAGAGGTTACCGTGCCGGCACTGCTCTTCCTTACACACCTTTCAACATCCGGGAAAACCGGCCTTATCCTATTCTTGAGATCCCCCCGGCAAAAGCTATTAAAATGTCTGACACAAAAGAGTCTCAAAGCAAAGACCGAACTTTTTTTATCTCTATTATTGAAAAGATCTTTGCAATCGACAATCAAGCGAATAGTATAAAACTCAGTCGCAAAAAAAAGTCTCTTTACACAGCACTCCACCTTCTTGACTGCATTAGGGTAACCGCTTATCGAAAAAGTGTATTTAAAAAGATATACTCTCATGGGACTAAAAAAGACGGCTCCTTCATCACCTTGGATGAAATTTGTGATAAGTCATTGACATAAAAACCAACTTGAACAATCTATCTCGATTAATCTATAGATAAAGAGAAGATTTCCATATCTGACATAGAGTTTCAGCTGTTACTTAGGGTGCCAGAAGACGGGTTCTTATGTTTGTTTTGGGAAATCTTTTCGTGCTCATCCCGCTTTGTAAGGGCTCTTGAGCGACGGTTTTTAAATAAATTGAAAAACTAGATACATAAATGGAGTTAAGCAATGAATCTTTCAGAAAATGCCAAAATCGTTTTGGAAAAAAGGTACTATAAAAAGGACAACAAAGGCAACCTCATAGAGGATTGGGGGAAAATGATCCAAAGAGTCGCCGATAATATTAGTGGTGGAGATGACAAACTTTATGATAAATTTTACTCCCTACTCGACTCCGGAAATTTCCTTCCCAACTCTCCCACATTAATGAATGCTGGAAATGACCTTCAACAGTTGTCAGCCTGTTTTGTGCTCCCAGTTGAAGACAGCATAGAAAGCATTTTTACCAGTATAAAAAATGCTGCGCTAATTCATAAATCAGGGGGCGGCACCGGTTTTAGCTTTAGCCGTTTAAGAGAAACTGATGCCCGCGTTAAGACCACTAGTGGTGTGTCCAGCGGACCAATTTCCTTTATTAAAGTTTTTAATTCGGCGACTGACGCAGTCAAGCAAGGTGGAACGAGACGAGGAGCCAATATGGCAATTCTAAACATTGACCACCCTCAAATAATAGAATTCGTGACTGCAAAAAGCGACCTAGCTGAACTAACTAACTTTAATCTCAGTGTCGGCATTACCGACAGCTTCATGGAGGCCTTATATAAAGACAACTCCTTTGATCTTGTCTCTCCACATTCAGGAGCGGTAACTGACACTCTCAAGGCAAAAGATATTTTTGACTTGATAGTAGATTTAGCTCACCAAAATGGTGAACCTGGAATCGTCTTTATCGACCGTATAAATAGATTCAACCCTACCCCACACATAGGAGCGATAGAGTCAACAAACCCCTGCGGCGAGCAACCCTTACTGCCAAATGAGGCTTGCAATTTAGGCTCAATAAACGTTTCAGAGTTTTTTATGAATAACGAGTTCGATTGGGATATTTTGACAAAAGTTGTTGGCGATGCTGTGGAATTTCTTGATTGTGTAATCGACAAATCTAAGTTCCCCTTATTGGAAATTGATAAAATGGCCAAAGAAAACAGGAAAATTGGTTTAGGTATTATGGGTTTTGCCGATCTGTTATTCAAGATGAACATCCCATACAATAGCGACGAAGCTGTTATCTTTGCGGAGGATTTGATGGAGGCTATTGACTATACAGCTAAAGAAAAATCGATCGAACTTGCTGTAAACAAAGATACATTCCCCAATTTTAAAGGTAGTATTTACGAAACAGGCTCGCTAATTAGAAACGGCAAAAATAATGACTGGGATAGCTTGAAAAAAAAGATCAAAGAAAAAGGTATTCGCAACGCTACTGTGACCACTGTGGCGCCTACAGGTACAATAAGTATGATCTGCAATACCTCCGGTGGCATCGAACCACAGTTTTCTTTGGTGTATGTTAAAACCGTTATGGACGGTGAAAAACTACTCTATGTCAACCCGGTATTAGAAGAAAGAATCAAGAAAGCCGGTATCTATTCTAAATCATTGATGGAAAAAATTGCCGAAAAAGGTTCGTTGTCTGATATTGATGAAATTCCTGCGGAAATCAAGAAGACTTTTGTTACCTCGCACGATATCACTCCAGAATGGCATATCAAGATGCAAGCTGCCTTCCAAAAGTATTGTGATAATGCCGTATCAAAGACTATTAACTTCAAACAAAAAGCCACTAAAGACGATATCCGAAAAAGCTTTCTGTTAGCTTATGAGTTGGGATGTAAAGGTGTAACCGTTTATCGGGACGGCAGTAGACAAAACCAAGTATTGAGCGTAGGGAAGAAAGAATCCGACAAATCCGAACCGGATGACAGAATAACACCAAGAACCAGACCAGAATTCATGAGTGGTGTTACTCGAAAAATAGAAACCGGATGTGGTCACTTGTATATTACAATCAACGCAGACGAAACAGGTGCTTTTGAGGTATTCACACAAATGGGCAAAGTCGGGGGTTGCCCGTCAGCGCAATTAGAAGCTCTCGCCAGATTAGCTTCACTTTGTTTGCGGTCAAATGTTAAAGTTGAGTCAATGATCCAGCAACTTAGAGGAATCCACTGCCCCTCGCCTATGTGGTTTAAAGGTACTATTGTCACCTCTTGTGCTGATGCTATTGCACGCTCTTTAGACTCATACTTAAAACTTTATAAAGCTGGTAAGCTTAATGGATTTAACGGCGATTCGGTTCCGGGAGCAGCAAGTAATGAAGAAAGCAGCAACAACCTTAGCCAGCATAGAAAAATCAGTGGATCCTGTCCTGACTGTGGCGGTGTTATAGAGTATAGTGAAGGCTGCCGTAAGTGCAATCTTTGTGGCTGGTCAAAGTGCTAGCCAGGAATTAACCCCAATATTGAGGCTCTATATAAAATAATCAAACTGAAAATCAAAAATGGGCGATTTTTTACTTTCGCCCTTAAGTGATTGATAGTCAATGATTTACAAGGTAACAGGATCTGTTGCTTTCTGCTACCTTCGTAACCTGTATAAGATCAATTTTAGAAATAGGATCTCTGCTGGGAAAAGTTTAGGGTTGAGACGCTACGCTGAATTGAGAATGAAGAAGAGTTTAGGGTTTCTGTATGGCAGAGTATCTAATCTGTGGAATCAGCGAAATCTGTGCGAGACATTTTAATTCATTGAAAGCTAAATGCTATTAGATCCCTTGTCTGCCCTCATAAATAACTGGTGTTTGAGTACAACTCAGATGCTGTTTAACTCTAAAAAACTTGACGGGAAATACAGGTTTTTCTTTGATATACGCTAACGGGAAAGGAAATTCGGTTGAAATTGATACCCAGTTCATCCTGAGTTGGGCTTATATGTCTATGGAGCATCCCTGCTCGGGCAATTGGTTTCCTAACGTTGAATAAATAAATTATGGAGCAAATATGCCGATTAAAAAGAATGCCCTAACCGGACACTTACTGGACGACAAAGGCATAAGTGTGTATAAAATAATCTCTATTGTGGGCTTGCTGGCTCTGGCTTTTATCCTGATACTGCCACAAGCTATGGACATCCAAAGAAGAGAGAACGCAGAACAATGTGTCAACAATATGCGGGAAATATATGACGCTGTTTCTCGCTATATGAACGAAAGAGATGAACATTTCTCCGGCGATACCCAAGACCTGCACAGAACAGGACACCTACGAAGAGCGATATACGTATGTCCGAGTGGTACTCCCGAATCCCATTACTATATAGAAGGCAACAAGGACACCAGAGAAATAATTGTCAGATGCCCACTGCACTTGGAAGATCCCGATGAATATCCGGGTCACATATTACCTGACAGTAATTAATAAGGTTGAAAATAGTTACCAATACCTTGGTGTGCCCAGATTTTGGAATATAAAGATCTTTTAGGCTCAATATACACCCGTTTCTCCGGAAATGTTAGCTATGGTCTGGACAGGATTGTTAACCTGTTAGGCGACATGGGCAATCCTCAATGCTTTCTAAATGGATTCCATGTGGCTGGGACAAACGGCAAAGGTTCTACCGCTGCTATGTGCGAAGCAATAGCCCTTGCAGATGGGAAAACTTGTGGCCTCAATACCTCACCACATCTACTTGATTATCGGGAAAGATTTAGAATCAACGGACAGAATATCTCAACTGAAGAGATAGTTTCAGCTTATGAAAAATGGGAGTCCCTTTTAGAAAAATGGCAAGCTTCTTTTTTTGAAATTACAACAGCTTTAGCGTTTCACTTGTTTAAAGAGAAAAATCTCGATACAAGCGTTTTTGAAGTTGGCTTAGGAGGACGTTTAGACGGCACAAATCCTTTTAACTCTACGGTAACAATGATCACCTCTATATCACTTGACCATAAGAAAACACTAGGTGACACTATTGAGAAGATCGCTTTTGAAAAAGCGGGAATTATTAAGGAAAATATCCCCATTTTGATAGGCAGAATCAACCCCAAGGCTTTGAAGGTCATCTCAGAAGTAGCGATTAAAAAAAATGCGCCTCTTTTTATTTATGGAAAAGATTACCAAGTAGAGAACATCAACCTTGAAGCGGATGCAATTAGCACTAATAGTAGCTTGAGAAACACCCCGGGAACAATTTTCGATATAATGATTAACTCAGATAGGATCCCTTTGCCAAAAAGAATGCTTAGATTAAAAACAAACCTTGTTGGTCAGCATCAAGCCAGAAATGCAGCCATAGCTTTGATCGCATATTCTTTATACAAGCAACAATTATGAGAAAATATTGACCTCAGTTTCATGTCGAGAGGTCTTCAGCAGGTAAGATGGTTAGGAAGAATGCAGGTTATTAATAAACGACCTTTGACTTTTCTTGACTGTGCTCATAATGAGGAAGGAATTGAAAACTTAGTTGAAAACCTCAAGTTGCTCTACCCATGTAGAAAGTTAGTGTTTGTTGTGTCTATTCTCAGAGACAAAAATTTTCATCAAATGATTACTGAAATGGGTGGTATTGCAAAAAGAATATATATTGCAAAAAACACCTCCGATAGGGCTGCGGATCCCCATCAGCAAGCTGACATAGTCCACAGCAGCGGCATTAATTGTTCTGTATGTTCATCAGTAATTAATGCTTACCGGCAAGCTGTTGCAGATTCATTCGATGATGATGTCATTGTCGTTACCGGATCTATTTATACAGTTTCAGAAGTTTTGCGTGAGAACTGAGCCTATCAGCAGAAATCATGAGTTGGCCGTTTTTTTATTTGACACAAATAACCACTAAAGTTCAAATTTTTCCTGAAATAATAAGATAAACTCAGAGGATTGATGGAACTAAACAATTGTTTTGAAGAGAAAAAAGATAGTTTCATAGTTCAAGCTGAATGGATTTATGAAACAGGTAAGACACGCTTTAGTCCTGCTCACTTTATGTCAATAGTAGCTATTATAGCTGTGATTTCGTTAATGCTCTTTTCTCACGGCTGCAGTAGTGATGTTGTCGAAATTATTGAGGAAAAAGATCCCTACATCTATATTGCCGGATCTCTCCAAGAAAGAGAAACATTGGCTCAAGCACTGCAAGAAAGAGGTGTTGGTTACAGCATGTTTATGCCTGTTCTTAATGAACTGAACAAGTTATATGATCTAAGGCGGCTTATGCCTGCTGACAGCTTTCATGTGCAAATGGATACTCTTGATGTCATTCATCGACTATCGTATTATCCACAAAGAGAAAGGATTAGATCCTTTTCCGTATACCTAGACTCTTTAGGATTTTATGTGCCGTCAATTGACACCTTACAGGTTGAGATGGTACTAAGAAAAACTGAAGGCACAATTTCCGGATCATTGTATTCTTCTTTGCGAGAATTCGGAGAAGGCCCTTACCTTATTGGTAAATTTGCCGAGATCTTTCAATGGGATGTAGATTTTTTGATTGACCCCCGTGAAGGTGATCGCTTTTGTTTAGTTTATGAACAATACATGTTAGGCGATGAGTTTGTGAAATATGGCAATATTATAGTGGCTGAATACGAAAGCCGTAACTACGATAAACGTGCTTATCGTTTTGAAATTGATGATGACCACGCAAAATATTTCACCAGTGAAGGTGAGTCTTTCCAAAGAGCCTTCTTGCGTTCTCCACTAAATTATAGCAGAATTACATCTCGTTTTTCCAAGGGGCGTTATCATCCAGTTCTAAAAATTGTCCGGCCTCATAATGGTGTTGACTATGCTGCATCTATGGGAACACCGGTTGTAGCTTCCGCAGATGGTATAGTTTCTCATCGCGGTTGGAAAGGAGGCCATCCAACTGTTAACGGACGACAAGGCGGGTATGGAAAGACCGTTATGATTAGACATAATAACAATTATGAAACTTTATACGGTCACCTTAATGGTTATGGGCCTGGTATTAGTAGAGGTGTCAGAGTTGAGCAGAATCAGGTTATAGGCTATGTTGGTCAAACAGGTTTGGCCACAGGTCCTCACCTTCATTATACCGTTTATCATCACGGTACAGCCATTGACCCTCTCAAGATGGAGAATGTAGCGGGGCCTCCGGTACCTGAGAAGCTTATGCCTGACTTCAGAAAAATCGTCGAAAGAGCTAACTATTTAATTGATACCCCCAACGATGAAGTGGGTATTTCGTTACCATTGAGTGTGACACAGGCATCAGAATAAGTGTTGCATCAATAGTCAACTTATATTGACACCAAATAGATCAAACAAGCATTCAAAGCAATTGATTAACGTAAGACTTGACACAAAGTACCCTTCTGAGAAGGGGTTCAAAATAAGAAAGCAAACTTGATCAAGGAGTTGTTTTATGACTAAAGTAAATAGGATAAAGTGGTTCAGGGTTTCTGCACTGCTTTTCTTAGTTGTGCTAATCTCGGCGCAACTGACAGGCCTTGCCAGGGTCGGATTTGATCCAGCTGATTATCAAGATTTCATAGTTGAAGACTTAAGGGTCGAAGATATTCCCAACGACACAGGGACCGGCCTTATGGTCAGTTGGAAACCTTTAGATCCCGAGGCAAGAATAATTGAGTATCGAGTTTATCGCGGTAGTACTGAAGATCAGCTTTTCTATATCGGGAATGTCCAGATTAATCCTGAGACCGGTTTCCCGGGTGAAAGAGTTATTTATCACGATACCGGATATAACTTAATGGCCAATGTTAACTCGCCAAGAGGTTTAAGACATGAGGACAACCAACCTGAGGATAGTCCTTTATACCGGAGTATACCCAGAGACTTACAACTTACGGCACATAAGTTCGATAATTATTCAATATTAGCATCTATCCCCAAGAAGCAATTATACTATAATGCCAGAAAAATTGAAATTCCCTCAGAAGATGGTGGAGATAGTATGTTCTATGCAGGTCTCAGGGATAGACAACTGCAACAAACTATGCTGCAAATGAAAGCAGATCACACATACTACTATACGGTAGTGGCCGTAGACCAGAGAAGAAGGATGATGCCACATGCTCCAACCGTCGCTGGAATTCCACGAATTAACCACCCGGAAATGCCGCGAAGATTAGATGCAGTATACTTGGAAGATAGTGGACGTCTTCAATTTGAGTGGCTTATGCCTTTTGTTTCGGGAGGCATAGCTGCGTCAAACATTTTCTTGCTGCACAACAACGATATAGGGCAGTATGAGCAGTATATAGACCAAGTTAAAAAGGCGGAAGAAAACAGGATTGATCGTATGGATGACCCTGATTTGGAACCTTTTGAGCCAACTATTCAGAATCCGGCCAGATTAGTTCACTCTGAAGGTTTCACCCAGAAAAATACTACTTATATTGACTTAGAAGATGGTGTACTTAGAAATGTTGAAGGCAATGTAGTTTTCGATCAAAGAAGGCACGACATTAATGACTTCTATGTAGTGCAAGGATACAGCAATTTCTGGGGTTTACAGAACTATGGTATGCCATCTGATATAAGATTAGCAACCACAGAAGCACTCCCCCCAGAGCCTGATTTTGTAGTCAAAGACAGGCCTAACTGTGAAGGAGACCACAACATCCTTTACTGGGATAAGCCGACTGTGATCCTGATGGACACGTCTTTTTTAAACCAAAATAGAAATAGGCTATTAGTTAATTATGAATTTGAAACAAACGAGCAGTATACAGTAAACAATATTTACTTCGAAATATATGATGATGAATGGGAAAAAATAACTACTGTTAACGAGTTCTATCAAAATCTCTTCTTCAGAGTTACTCTCCCCGATAAATACGGATTGGATTCGCCTGAATATCAAATAGACCGGCCAATAAACTTTAGGATGCATTTTCGAGTATCCGGAAATGAATTACCTGAAGACTATGTATTCGAACAGCAGTTAGCTTTCGATGAGAACTACATGTCATATCGCCCTCGCTCCCTTAACCTGAGGGGATCTCCTGTCGAAAATTTCTTTTATAGGCTTTATAAGAAGCCATACTCTGGAGAAACCTATAGCTTTAGTAGCAGAATATCAGGTATCATGCGTGAAGCTGAAGACGCAGTTAGATTTAAGAGCAATTTTTTCCGTCCGGTAGTTGATGTTCATCCCGAAGAACAGCTTTTACTTTTCAATACTACAATCAATGCTTTTTACGATAAAGAGAATAAGCGTCCGGTTAACACACACCTCTTTTACTCTTTAGTAGAAAGAGATATTGAACTTAAAAGAGCAAAAGTAGATGAGTTGAATTCACAAATTAATCAAGCCGAATCTGCTGAGGAATTGGCCGAAATTTCAGCAACATTAGAGCAAGTCAAAGCCGAGTATAACCAGCTCATAACTGATAATGAGCATGAGTTTATGATTGAGGCTAATCAGCAGTCCACTGACAAGGCAAGAATGCGTATGATCGCCAGCCGTCGAGAGCGTGAATCGAGATCAATGCAGTATAAGATGATCATGACTGATGGTCATGGTTTATTTGTAGAAACTGACCCTTACCAAGACGAAGAAGGCAACACCTATTTCTTCCCTAAAGGTAACTGGTTTCATACGGGAAGAACCGTAACCCTTTTTGCTACGCTGATATTTGGCTTCTTAGTCTATATTATGGTTAGAAAAGCTAAACAGGGTAAAGAGATGTACATCCGTCCTATAGCCGGTATAGAAGAAATTGATAATGCGATTGGACGAGCAACAGAGATGGGACGTCCGATACTTTTCAATCCGGGTCTTGATGGAATTAGCCGTGTGCCTACCTTGGCCGGTTTGGCTATTTTGAGCAGAGTAGCAAAGAAAGCTGCTGAATACGATACCCGCATTATCGTGCCTTGTAGGGACTTTATTGTTACTCCTATAGCACAAGAGATTGTTAAGGAAGCACACTACGAAGCCGGAAGACCAGACACGTTTGACAAAAATAGTGTTTTCTTCCTGGCAAATCAACAGTTCGCTTTCGTTGCTGGAGTTAGTGGTATCATGGTTAGAGAGAAATGTGCAACTGCCTTCTACATGGGTGCTTATTACGCAGAAGCACTTATTATGACTGAGGTAGGTAATACTGTAGGTGCTATCCAGATAGCAGGAACCGACGCTATTACCCAAGTTCCATTCTTTATCACAACTTGTGACTATACATTAATCGGTGAGGAGCTTTATGGAGCTGCCGCCTATTTAGGTAGAGAACCTATGCTAATGGCTACATTAAAGGCAGTCGACTATATGAAAATCCTCATCCTAACTTGCATAATCACGGGAACAATACTCTCTACCGTCCATTTGACATTCTTTATAAACCTGTTCCCGAAACAATAGAAAGGAGTTAGATAATGAAATTAATAAAAAATCGGCTACCCTTAGCAATAGTTATCGTGCTTGGTTTCTTATTTGTCGGGTATGCATTTGTTCCTCATAGAATTGCCGAAGACTACCGAAATTGGTTCCTGACCTGGTCACGGTCTATGTCACCTTTCGCTGTTCTCTTAGGTATCATGAGTTTCAGCAAAAATCACTGGACAAGAATTAAGCGAAAAGTTCCTAACTGGTATTTCAGTGTTGTAACCTTTATAGGCCTGGTATTCACCGCATTTGCTGGTTTCTACTGGGGTAGAGAAGCTGGAACAATCTATATGTGGATCTTCGAAAACATTCAGATCCCTACCGGTGCAACTATCTTTTCGCTTTTAGCATTCTATATTGCATCAGCATCCTACAAAGCATTTAGGGCAAGATCTGCCGAAGCTACTGTTCTACTTGTAGCAGCGGTGATTGTTATGATAGCTCAAGTACCTTTAGGGATGGCTATAAGCAGATGGATACCGGATATTTCACAATGGATATTGAGCGTCCCCAATATGGCTGCCACCAGAGCGATTTTTATCGGTGTAGGATTAGGCGGCATGTCCGTATCTGTACGCATACTCTTAGGAATCGAAAGAACATATTTGGGGTCAGACTAATGAATAAGATAAAAAACATAAATAACCGTATCAATATAATCTCCACAAATAAAGATGATATCAGCATCTTTAGTGTCAATAGTAGTCCTATGAGGAGGAACAATGTTTGAAGTAATCGGAACTTGGGTGGCAGCTTTTTGTACACTGTCTATCTTCTCCTTCCTGTATAAAGATAACCCCTTCTATCGCTTTGTCGAACACCTATTTATAGGCGTTTCAGTGGGATATGGGTTACCTATTGTCTACCATAATGTGTTCATCCCTTACGTCTACACACCGATATTTTTGAGGCATGAGTTTATTATTATCATACCTTCACTCATTGGTTTCTTGTTTGTATTCAGATTCCATAGCAAGCTTTCATGGCTTTCACGTTACCCGATAACGTTTAGTATGGGTATGGTAGGATTAGGAGTTCCAATGTCACTCCACGCTAACACATTAGTACAAATGAGATCATCAATGCTGCCATTAACTAACATTAATTTAGTGGTAATCTTCGTGGGTACAGTCACTATTCTGTTTTACTTCTTCTTCTCTAAAGCTCATGAAGGCACATATAAATCGTTCACCCGTATAGGAGTATGGTATATGATGATAGGCTTCGGCGCTTCATTCGGATACACCGTTATGGCCCGCCTATCCCTGCTAATCGGAAGAATACAATTCTTAGTCGGTGATTGGTTAGGACTAATCCAGTAAATAAACAAAAAGGAGTTTTTACGTGAATTTTTTCGAGAGAATACAAAAATTAGATAGACGTTGGATATATTTGCTTGTAGCTCTGACGGTCGGTATTCCGCTTGTTTTTGTTTATGACTCGCCGACACATACAACAGAGACTACTGAAAATATATACCAAATGATCGATAACTTCGCCGAAATCAACGAAAGAGGCGATGAGCGACGGGCAATACTTATGAACTTCCAACATGATGCTTCAACTCTTCCGGAGCTAGGACCGATGCAAGTAGCGATACTCAGGCACGCATTCCTTCGGGGAGTACCGGTCTTTACCTTTACAATATTCACTACCGCCGCTCCTCTGATTGACTTGACCATAGATAACGTCAAAAGAGACCTCCAGCAGCAGCATCCCGATATTGAAATAGTTTCCGGTGTTCATTATATAAATATCGGCTTTAAGCCACCGGCACTCTATTTACCCATAATATTAGGTATGGGAGATGATATTGCCGAGGCATTAGAGACAGACGCTGAAGGTCGGAACATCGCCGACCTACCGATGATGGAAGGTATAAGAAACTATGATCAAATGAATCTTGTTCTTCATTTCTCAGGTTCAGACTTCGGTCAGGCCTGGTTCATGTATGCAAGGTCTCAGTATGGTGTTAATGTTGCCTCAGGTATCACTGCGGTTATTGCACCCGACACCTACCCATACCTACAAACCGGCCAGCTAATTGGACATTTAGGCGGCCTGAAAGGGGCTGCTGAGTATGAAAAGATGGTAGATCTTTTCGCTGCCAGAGGACGTCCCTTCAGTAGAGATATAGCCAGAAGTGAACATGTCTCAATCGTAGATGAAGATGTTCCCATACTTTTCAGAACCGCACGTATAGGTATGAACTCCCAGACGGCAGCTCATCTAATGATGATTATATTCATCATCGTCGGTAATGTAGGTTACTTTGCTGAGAAGAGGAAAGAAGCAAAACAGATGGATTTGTAGCCTACTTAATCAGACTATTTCATAGTGGTGATAGTTAATAATAAAACAAAGACTACAATGAACTATATCTTATGGGAGGATACGCTGTTATCCTCCCATAATCTTGCAAAACACATTTAGCCCAAGTGAGATAATGAAGCTAATGAAACCACGCAAATCTCTTCGCTTCAACAGAAGATCAACCAGACAGCATCGGCTACAAAAAAAAACCCATTCCGTTTATTATTTTGACCGTTCCAGTGCGAGGCTAAAGAAAGAAAAGGTGCCCGCCGAAAAGTGGTTGAAATGGCTTTATGGCAGCTTGTTAGGCAATATCGCTTTAGAATCCTTTGTTAAACGCAAAGGGATATCACGAGTTTATGGCAGGTACATGGATAGTCGGCGTTCTGTGAATAAAATTGACCCTTTTATCAATCTATTTGATATTGATATGGATGAATATGAGAATAAAGTAGATGACTATCGGTCCTTCAACGATTTTTTTACCAGAAAGTTAAAACCCGGCAAGAGAAATGTTGCTACTAACGAAAATATTATAATCTCACCGGCAGACGGCAAGCTGATAGCTTTTGATCGGCTGATAGAGAACCAAAACTTTCGTATCAAAGGATACAACTTCTCCCTGCCTGAGTTTTTGAATAATCATCGCTTAGCTAGTGAGTACATTAACGGAAGTATGATAATTGTTCGGTTAGCTCCGGCCGATTATCATTGGTTCCATTTCCCGTTTACTGGCATTCCCTCGATTTCTCATAAAATAAGAGGGGGATATTATTCTGTGTCTCCAATATCAATCCATAGAAAAACTAATACCTTTAGAAAAAACAAAAGGCAATATACAATTATTGAAAACAGGACTTTAGGAAAAGTAATTATGGCAGAAGTTGGGGCAACTTTTGTCGGGTCTATTCATCAATGCTATACTCCCAACAAACTGTATCAAAAAGGCGATCCCAAAGGTTTTTTCAAGTTTGGAGGTTCAAGTGTAGCTCTGATATTTAGGGAGGGAGTTATAAAAATTGACGATGAACTATTGAAATATTCGAGGTATTCTTATGAAACAGAGGTCAAAATGGGTGAAAGAATAGCTATTTCAACGAACAGTTGATCAAATATGTACCTTTGGTCTGACGCCTTGTTACCTATCTCAGGCTAAAAGGTTCCTGAGAGTTAGGTCGGTAGTTAGGCCTAAACCCGGTATTGATTGCAATAAGTGTAACGGAACGTCGCCTTTTTAACCTGTGTAATCATTTTTTCTATTACACCGGGTCAGGCGACATATTATTTCAATTCATCTTGGCGGTAAAGAAAAGTTGCTAATTGCCGAATAAATCCGGCGTTCCGGAAATCAACTGCATTATTTAATTTTTAATGTTAAATATCTGACGGGTCTTTTAGCAGACAATATCTTATATCGCCTCTTACTTACTACTAAAAGAAAACACTATACCACTGTTGGGGAAAACCCATTCATCCTGACCGGATATTACTTGTAGATGGTTCTTTTTTCTAATTATGCTGGGGTACTTACTTTGCCCTGAAAATATAGTAACGACCTCAACTTCATCAATGAGGTTCGGATAATGAAAACTGATATCGACACCTTTTGTTAGTTCGGTGATATAAATAGGAAGATGTTTAGAATGCCGAGGGTAGTATGTTCTTGTAGATATAGAAAAATCTACTTCCTTGCCTACCAATTTGTCGAGATCGGGATGGCTGCACTTGATCTCCAGGTTGGCATGACCCTGATCGTTTATACTTTTATAGGAAGTAAGGTTTAGAGTTATATTATTTACACAGACCTCGGTAACTCGAAATAAATCTAAACTCAGCGAGAAGTTGCTGTCCAACAGCCAACGGTATTCTACATCTCTTCTCTTGAAATAATTTTCTAGATCTGCCATCAAGTTGGCACAGGCGACATAAAAATAGTTCTGCTGTAGTACCTTTGTAAAGCAGAGTGTAGTTTCAGCTTCAAAAAATTTCCGCTTTGCTATCTCCTCGGATTCTGGCAGTTTAAATACTACTGAGTGTCGGAAGTTTTTACGGTAGTAAATATCTCGATCTCTATCGGAGAAAAACCGTCTGAGAATCTCACTATAGAGCATGTTTGCTATCTCTTTACTTTGTAATCGCTGACTGATGGCTGACTCGATAACGAGGTTGAGTTTTTTGTCAGTAAAATCATGTGACACAAATTCTCTTCTCGCTAATGGGGCAGTAGCAATTATTTTGTCGTTTTCACGATAAAATCGTTTTGCCCTGCGTCCTATCTGCGACATCAGTTCGTATGATAATCCGCTATACAACTCCGTAACTTTCTCGGGTTTTAAGCCTCCTCCATCTATGAGTATAGCTTCATCACCTATAGTTATTGCCGGATAATCTGTAATGTCAACGCTGATCATGTCCATACTGACTCTGCCTATCACGGGACAAAGATTACCTTTAATCTTGACAGTTCCTTTATTAGATAGCATATAGTCATAACCATCGGCATATCCGACCGGAATTATCCCGTATCTTGTTTCACGTTTGGCGTTAAAAGTACGGTTATAGCCTACGGAATCATTCTTTTTAGCGATCTTTATGCGGCAAATATTCGATTTGAATGACATAACAGGTCTTAGATCGATCAGATTCCTGTAAGACTGGTCAGGATAGACACCGTAAGACAAAAGACCTAATCGAACTAAGTTTGTTTTCTTGGAAGAGAGGCCGAGATTTTCTATTCTATAATTGTTAGTCACTACTCCTGCGCTGTTAGCTATGTGAATGTATTTCGCCCGAATACTTAAGCATTCAATTATTTGATAAAACCTCTGATTTTGCAATTCCGTGAACTCGGCATCACTTTCGCTACTACTGTAATGGCTGAAGAGTCCCTCGATTTCAAGGTTTTTCAACTGCCTAATTGCCCGAATCTTAGTTAAAGCTTCCTTGTAATGAATGCCTGTTCTTCCCATACCGGTATCTATATCAACATGTATCTTTGTTTTCTTCCCTTCGCTTTCTTTGTTTAATTCCTTAGCGAAATTAAAAGATGATATTGCCGGAGTTAAATCATACTCGATTATATTTTCAATCTCATTGGTGAAGCATGGTGAAAGTATAAGTATCGGAGTTGTGATGTTGCGATATCTGAGTAACATCGCTTCTTCGACATTTGCTACCCCTAAAAAGCAAGCACCCATCTTGATGCTCTTTGTTGCTATCTCATAGGCTCCATGTCCATAGGCATCAGCCTTTACTATTTGCATGAACCCTGATTCCGGACTCAGGAATCGTTTTAGTTGTTGAATATTATGAGAGAAATTATCTAAATCTATTTCAACTCGGCTTCTTTCGTAAGTCATGGTATTTCTGTTTTCTATTGCCGTTGGTATCTATCTCATATTGTTAGAAGTGCCTTGCGGCTATGTCAGCCAACTTAGACCTTTCGCCCTTCTCGAGCGTTATATGGCCGGTTATTTTTTCCCTTTTTAGCTTTTCAACCGACATGCTCAAACCATTGCTCTCAGAATCGAGATAAGGGATATCAATCTGATAAGGGTCACCGGTTAGCACTATTTTTGTGCGTTCACCAGCACGGGTAATTATTGTCTTCATCTCGTGAGAGGTAAGGTTTTGAGCTTCATCAATAATAATGAATTGATCAGGCAAGCTCCGTCCTCTAATATATGTAAGCGGCTCCAGCTCAATAAACCCATTGTCTAGATAGTCGTCTAAAAGTGGTCTTTTTTTATTAAATATCTTTCCACTTTTATTCTCAGAAGGATCATCGTGGCTGTGTATAAGTATTTCCATATTATCATAAATAGGCTGCATCCAGGGATTGAACTTCTCCATCTTAGTTCCCGGCAGGTATCCGATGTCTTTCCCAATAGGTGAAATCGGCCGTGAAATAACTAAGCGGCTATACCGATTTTCTTCAACAACCTTGTGTAAGCCAGCTGCCATAGCCAATAATGTTTTCCCTGTGCCTGCCTTACCAATTAGGCTAACCATTTGAACAGTATCGTCTAACAAGAGCTCAAAAGCCATCTTTTGTTCAGTGTTTCTGGCTTTTATCCCGAAGATATAGTCGTCATCACGGTAATATCTGAGCGGTGTCAACTTTTTTTCTTTATAGTCGTAAAATGTCAGATAAGATTCTCCTTTTTTACCCTTATTTAAAAGTGTCACAAACTGATTAGGGTGAAAGGTGCTTTTCAGCGCATCAGGCACTTCTTTTTCACTGTACGCTCTTTCAGGAACCTTAAATTGATCGTTTTCGCCTTCAGGAATCTCTTCTTGCTCATTATCTTCTTTATTAGGTAAACTTAGACTTTTCTTGCTTATGTAATCATCAATTATTTCTTGGTCAACCTCTATGTTGGTATTGCCGGTAAACAGTTCATCAAACTTAACTCGATCTTCTTGATAGTCGGTAGCCTTGAGGCCAACTGCATCTGCCTTGATCCTAACGTTAGCATCCTTCGATATCAAAGTTACTTCAGAATCTTTACTGCTCTTCTGAATAAATAAAGCTGTACCGATAATGAGATTATCGTTCTCGTCGGCTAAAATGAAGTCTTTGTTTGACTCTTGGATCTTTTTGCTCATCATTACTTGCACTATCGTGCCGTTTTCGTCGATTGGGACTCCTTCTTGAAGAGATCCTTTATCTCTTAGATGATCGAGAAAACGATTGATTTGTCGTGCATTGCGACCTTTCTCGTCTACACCTTTCTTAAACTTATCACACTCTTCTATGACGGTCATTGGGATAACTATACGACACCCTTTGAAACTATAAAAGGCATTCGGGTCGTGAATAAGGACATTGGTATCAAGAACTTTGATCTCACTCATATTGTCTCCGGTTATTTTCTTAGTCTCTATACATTAAAAACGAAGCCTATAAGTGTCAACTGATAAATACAAGTCATAGAATAAAGTGCGCCACCCAACAAGATGAAACTATAGATTGTGCTCGCCCAACCTAAAAATAATTTGACAAAAGTAAAGTCTAGAATTCGATAAGCCAATCTTGCAAAGGAGTTTTTTGCTATATGATAAAGACTATCTTATTTCTGCTGTTAGCTCTGTTTAGTTGCCATCTCACGGCACTATCAGCGGGGAGCAATAATTATTCGATTGAAATTTTACACGAAGATCAAGAGTCGATAACACTTCGGATAAATCTGCATGACTTTAACAAAAGCAACGTTATAATTGATCAAAATAAATATTCTCGGCTAAGAATCCCCGGACAGGCTTTTACTCATGAAAAAGGGAAACCCGAACTCCCTTACTTGTCGCAAAGTATCATCATACCAGACAATTTGCAGGCAGAGGTCAATGTTTCGGTGCTGGAACTGACAACAAAGACATTAAATATCGTTCCCTCAAAAGGTGTTATCATGAGGGACACCAACCCGGATGATGTTGCTTATACTTTTTCCGATATCTACGATCAAGATATTTTTTATCCTCATAATATGGTAGAGGTTGGTGATCCCTATATTTTGAGAGATTTCCGAGGACAAACGCTCAGAATATTCCCTTTTCGGTATAACCCGGTGACAAGACAATTAGATATCATCGGAACAATGGAACTGGAAATAACATATACCGCCATAAACGCTAATAATATAAAGAACCGTAAGAGAGTCGAATATCAACCGGAGTTCGGGCAAATTTACAGTAACCATTTTTTGAACTTCGCCCCTAACAGCTATCCGACAAGAAATAGTAGAGGTCGGATGATAGTTATTTATTATGACGATTTTCAGGAACAGGCCGCTACTTTTCAGGAATGGAAGATATTAAAAGGGATACCGACAGAAAAATATTCTGTTTCGGAGATTGGCGATAGAGCTGCCGAGATTAAAGGCTTCATTAGTGAGCAGTATGACCTGGACGACGGGTTGGTTTATGTCCAGTTTATTGGTGATCATGACCAGGTACCTTCTTTCATCGTCAACGGTGGTGGCTCAGACCCGACTTATTCAATGTTAGAAGGTGATGATTATTATCCTGACATCCTTGTCGGCAGGTTTTCAGGTGAAACTGCTGCCCAAGTTGCTACTCAGGTAGAAAGATCAGTCTACTACGAGCAATCCCTGTCAACTGATGCGGAATGGCTTAGAAGAGCTACGGGAATAGCCTCTTCGGAAGGAGATGATCCGTCGGATATAGACCACATGGATGCTATACGGGATAATCTGTTAAATTATGGTTATGAGCATGTTGATCGCACCTATGCACCTCATGCAACAAGTAACGATGTGTATCGAGCCTTGAACAGCGGCAGAAGTTTTATTAATTATGCCGGTCATGGCTCTTCTCATCGTTGGACAACTACCGGTTTCTCATCAACAGATATCAATCAACTGACTAATGATAATAAACTGCCCTTTATCATTTCGGTTGCTTGTGTCAACGGCAACTTTACCTCTACCACCTGCTTTGCTGAAACCTGGCTGAGAGCAACGAATAGCATCACAGGAAACCCGACAGGTGCTATTAATATCTATGCCTAATCAATCAACCAAGCTTGGTATCCACCTATGTCTGCCCAGGCCGCAGCGGTTGATTTACTAGTGTCGGAAGAGATCTCTATTATCGGTAAGCTATTGTTCGGCGGATCGGTTAGAATGATGGACTTATGGGGTAATCAAGGCGTCAGAGAGTTTCGTAACTGGAATATTTTCGGTGATGTCTCGCTTCAAACCCGAACAGATACTCCCAGTCAATTGATGGTCAATCACGCCGGAAGAATGCATATTGGCGAAACAAGCTATCAAGTTAATACCAATGTTAACGGAGCGAATGTCGCGCTCGTAGATGATTCTCTAAACATAATTACAGCCGGCAGAACATCAGAAAATGGGAGTATCCTGCTTGAGCTTGCAGAGCCAATAGAAGAATTAATTACTTTAACTCTGACGGTCACCGCTCGGAACTACAAAACTTACCGCTCACCTGTGCACATAGTCCCTCAACCTGACTATCCATATATGGTCCTAGATCCACATTCCTTGGAAAAGATCGCTACTCCCGACAGTCTTATCAACAAGACATTAAAGATAACTAATAGAGGAAGGGAAGACCTAGCGATACATAATCGTCAGCATTTAGGGGATCAACCACCGGAAGCAACAGAAACATTTCTTGTATGTTCATATCCCGGGTTTCAGCCTGATTCAACTTACGATTGGTCTTTCTCCTTTTACAATGATCATGAAGACGAGACACAAATCACCGAACTGGAGATAAGCTTTCCTGAAGGAATTGTAGTCAATCAAGCCTCTCCATTTAGCGGAGGTGCCGGTGAAGATTTGAACCCTAATCAAGCTGCGGGAGAAAACATACCGATTATCTGGTCAAATGATCACAACGAAGCAGTTGTTTATCCTGGAGAAACCGTTACCGCAGTAGTTAACATTACCGTTAGAGAGGATATTGAGCATGATCTCATTCTCCCCTATAGGGTCAAACAGGTCGAACCGGACAACCAACCTGAAAATATTACCGGTGAAATATTAGTCTATAATGAGCTTAACAACTGGCTGGAAATAACGCCATCTCAAGGAGTTATCACTGCCGAAGACACATTGTTCGTCGAAGTCTCTTGTGACCCTCAAAGCATCGGTTTTGGCGATTACAGCAGGTATTTGCTGGTCAGGTCGAATGACCGATATAACAGATTAGTGTCAATACCAATCAATTTGACGGTAGTAGCTGCCGAACAATTATATAGTTTCGAGATTACACCCGACAGATTAGAGGGAGACGGTTATTTCAGTGAAACAGTTACCTATGATTTTCAGGTCAATAATGAAGGATTACTGCCCGATAGATATCGTTTTGAAATCCAAAATAATCGCTGGCAAACTATCATTACTGAAAGGAGTGACAACAGAGTAGAAAGATACCCAACTAATAGACCACAGGGAGCGATAACTGTAACCGATACAATACAACCTGAAGCGTCAGGCTTCTATCGAATCAAAGTCTTTTTAGAAGATGATGGAATAATGATAGATAATACCAATATCAGAATTATATCGGACAGTAATCCTGAGGTCAGAGAATCACTCGCGGTTGAAACTACATCATCAGGCTATAATCCTGATCTCCCAATACCTCCTTCAAGATTTATTCCCGGCTTCGATCCTGTAGATGGAGTTTTAATCAGATATCCCGTTGGAATACCATATCACCTGATTGAATCTTTTTCCCAACATACTAAGGTATATACAATCGTTCCCGATGAAAACGCCATGAATCAAGCTATCAATAGTTATTCGCAAAACAATGTCGATCTCGAAAACTGTGAATTCATCATAGCTCCAACCAATTCAGTATGGATTAGAGATTATGGAGCTTGGTTTATTAAGACCGGTAACAACGATATCGCTACAATAGACTTTTCCTACAACAGACCAAGACATGCCGACAATGCCATCCCTATTCGCACTGCTGAGTATTTAGATTTAGATGCCTTTCAATTACCGTTAAACCATTCCGGAGGAAATATTATCAGTGATGGACGTGGTTTAGCAGTGTCCACAGACGGTCTAATTAGAGATAATCACGAGCTTAGTATTACTGAGCTTGAAAACATTGTATTCAGATATCTAGGGGTTACCGATTATCTGATCATGGAAAGCCCTGTTAACTTAAGTTTAGGGCATATTGACACTTGGATAAAGTTTTTAGGCACAGATAAGGTTATGATCCGGCAAGTTTCGGAGGAGAACCCTTACTATGACACCTTGGAAGACATGGCTCGATACTTCCGCAACAACTTAAGCAGTTTAGGATCGCCCTGGAGAATATACCGTATAGCAACTCCACAAAATGAGCCATATATTAACTCCTTAATAGTTAATGACAAAGTGTATCTGCCTTTGACGGAAGGAGAAAATGACCAAACCGCTCTCGACACATACCAACAAGCACTACCCGGATATGAAATAATTGGAGTTTTCGGGAACTGGGAGAGTAATGATGCCATATATTCGCGGGTTAACACGATACCTGACCTACAGATGCTGAGTGTAGAGCATTTACAACCTCAAGATGTCTGTTCCGGTGTGGAAATAATTGTCAAAGCTAAAATAACAGCTTACGGTGATCAAGAAATCAATACAGACTCTTTGTTTGTGTATTGGAAAAGTGAGGCCGATGAAGAATTCAATGCTAACGCTATGATACACTTCCATGGGAATTCGTTTATTAGTGCCATCGGAGAACAACCGGAGTTGGGAGATAATATTTATTACTACTTCAAAGCAGCCTACGTAAATGGTGGATCAGTTACTGCTCCATACATGGGACTACACGACCCATATAGGATTACAGTAGATAGAGAGGGATCTTTCGGAAGACCGGAAAAGATCAACATTACACTTGAAGATAATGAAGTCATTATCAGTTGGAAGAAAGTCTCTTATGCGATTTCATACACCATAGAAACTGCCGACTATCTAGATGGCGAGTTTATCGATAACACCGATGAAGGCCAGTTTATTGATTATCCCGGCAGAAAAAAGTGGAGAGCCCCCATTAACAATAGAAGTAGATTCTATAGAGTTAAAGCGGTTAGAGAGTAGTTATCTCGTTCTTTTAAAAGTGCGTAAATGGTGACAACCGAAGAAGTTTTCTTAATTATTGTGCTGATTTGGTTTGAGAGGGCAAATAATGCCCCCTCAAAATCTACCTGCTAACAGGATAAGCTGAGCTTATTGACTCGTTAGCTAATGAGTATTTTCATTGTGGCGACAGCTTCAGCCATACCGGTAAAAACTGCTCTGGAAACAATGCTGTGCCCGATATTAAACTCTTCAATAGTTCCCAGATCCACCAGAGCCTGAACGTTATGATAGTTCAAACCATGTCCGGCAACTACTCTCATTCCGGACGACTTAATCAGCTTAGCTGCTTTAGCGATACGTGCTATCTGGTTCTCAGCCTCTTGGAGTGTTTTAGTATTAGCATAGGTACCCGTATGTATTTCTACTGCGCTAACTTTTAAGCGATCTGCTAGACGAATCATCTCTGCTTCCGGTTCTAAGAATAGGCTTACCTCTAAACCGGCGTCTTGCAACTCTTTGATTTTCCCCTCGATGTTTTTGATGTGAAGATTAAGCCCGCCTTCAGTAGTTAGTTCCTCTCTTTTTTCCGGGACAAGAGTGACTGTGTGAGGTTTAACGGACTTAGCAATTGCTATAATCTCGGTAGTCAGAGCCATTTCTAAATTCAATCTGGTCTGGATGGTATTTTTCAATGTTTTTAGGTCTCGAAGTTGTATATGTCTTCGGTCTTCTCTCAGGTGAATTGTTATTTGATCGGCTCCATTTTGTTCCGCAATCATAGCAGCATAAACCGGTTCGGGCTCCAATCCCATTCTAGTTTGCCTTAAAGTGGCAACATGGTCAATATTTACACCTAATTCTGCCATTTCATCTCCTTATTGTGTTATTTTTTAACACCAAGAAAACCTCTCTTGCAATCCTGTATAGTGATTTTTTTGATAAGACTCATTGATACGCTGTTAAGCGACAATTAATCTAAGAAAAAACCTGTTGTTA
The DNA here is from genome assembly GCA_003564135.1 of Candidatus Cloacimonadota bacterium. GTDB lineage: Bacteria > Cloacimonadota > Cloacimonadia > Cloacimonadales > PWNZ01 > PWNZ01. The sequence continues at coordinate 8,074 of PWNZ01000174.1, read as the reverse complement.
TTAAGAGGACTATTCATTAGCATAAAGCCAAATATCATCACTAACAAAGATAGCGGCTTTCATTTTTAGTTCTTGGATCATTTCGATTGTTTCTATCTCATTTTCTATTTTACAGAGCCGTTTTTTCAAGAGGTCCTTTACTTGATCGAAAGGCAAAGTTATTTCTTTTTTCTTATCAGTAAGCATAATTATATGGAAACCATACTCTGTGGCAATAGGTTTGCTTATCTCGTTCACATCTAAACTAAAGGCTGCTCGGTCAAACTCGGGCACCATTTTACCTTTTTGGATATACCCTAAGTCACCTGCCTGAGAACAACTAGGGCAATCTGAGCAGCAGCCCACTACCCGGCTAAAATCTTCAGGAGTTTTAATATTGCTTCTGACTTGTACAGCTTTTTCCATTCCCATTTCAGGTTTGATCAAAATATGAGAGACTCGAATAACTTCTTTTAATCTGAAGGAGTCGATGTTTTCTTCATAAAATAGTCTTAATTTTTCTTCACTACAGGTACAATACATATCATGATTCGCATTGAGGAACTTACGTATAATCAGTTTGTCTTGTAAGTGTTTTTCAACTATTTCAGGCGATGTTTTTAAGAATTCTAAGAACTCATTATACTGATCAGGTGAATCGAACCCAACCATAAGGTCTAACAATTCTTTCTCGACTTCATCTTCAGTTACTTCAACGCCCTTAGCCCGTGCTTCTTTAAGCACTATAAAGCCCTCAACAAGGTTATTAACAGCTTCTTCTATGGTTTTATGGTCTGGTTTTTCTATCCCTTTATCTCTACATAACGTAAACAGTTCGGAGCAAAACTCCTGTTCTGTTATTTCATAATCATCAACCTTGATTAGTGTCATTTCTACCTCTATCCCTTAAATCTCTTTTCCCTTTATAATTTTAGCAGGTCGTCTAAATAAGGTAATACCTTATTTGATTCAGTCAAAGTAGTTTCTTATCAGTTCATGGATTTCTTTGACCTTCACCTTACAGGGGTTGACCTTTAAATTGTAGCTCCGCTTTCGGTACCAAGTCACCTGTCGTTTTGCGTAATTTCTTGTATTTTTCTTAGCTTGTTCCATACTTTCGAGGAAAGATTTGTTTTCTAAGATAAATGGCAAGAACTCTTTATAGCCAACAGATGTAAGTCCCGGATCATTATATCGGTATCCTTTGTCAAGCAACTTTTTAATTTCGTTAATCAATCCTTTTTCTATCATTTTTTCCAACCTAATCCCGATTCGTCTATAGAGTTCATCCCTGTCAATATCAACATATATTCTAAATACATTGTATTTCTTCTCCTGCTTTTCCTGCTCCATCCAGTGTGTACTAAGCTTTTTCCCCGTAGCTATCCAAACTTCTAAAGCTCGCTTCAGACGGTAAGTATCGTTTGGGTGTACCTTAAGGGCCGATTCAGGATCGACTTTCTCCAGAACCGAATACAAATATTCAGATCCTTTCTCATGTTCATAGCGGTCTAGTTCTTGGCGGATGCCTTCATTAACAGCAGGTGCTTCACAAAGCCCTTGCAACAATGCTTGGATGTAAAACCCTGTTCCTCCGACTATGATTGGTATTCTGCTATTTTGGTCTTTACTTCGCAATTGATTTTCTTTATCGTGAACAGTTTTGATAGCAACTGTAGCATCAGAAACAAACCTACCGGCACTATATTCCGTGTCGGGATCAATAATATCAATTAAGTGGTGGCTAACCTCCTCTCTGTCTTTAATTGTAGGCTTGGAAGTCCCTATATCCATATAACGATAGATCTGCCTAGAGTCGGCAGATATGATCTCCGTATTAAGAAATTTAGCTAACTTCATAGCTAAACCACTTTTCCCACTGCCGGTTGGCCCTTCTATGATTATTAAAGGTATAAGTTCTTTCATATTCTCTTAAATCGCCGCTCGAACTCCTGCAAGGTCATTTTGATCAAAACAGGCCTGCCATGTGGACAAAACCAAGGCACTTGACAAGCAAAGAGGTCATTTATTAATTTTAGCATCTCTTTTTTTCCTAGCCGCTTATTGATTTTTATGGCTGCTTTACAAGACACAGCTTTGGCTATACTATCCCGAAAATCTTTTGTTTGATTAAATTCATCTTGTAACTGGAATAGTAAGTCTTTAAATATTTCACCACCTTCGAAGTCACTTAGTTCAGCAGGTATCTCATTGATCACTATTGAGTTCCCGCTAAAAGATGACAGTATAAATCCAATCTTAGTCAGAAGATCGGCATTATCTTCCAACAGTTGATCGACTGTATCGGCCAAAATTGGCGGAATATCGATCACAACCGGAAACAGCAATTGCTGAGATGTAGCGGGTGTACCCGACATCCTATGAAGTATTTTTTCATATATAATGCGTTCGTGAGCAGCATGTTGGTCAATCATTATCAAGCCATCCTCAGATTGCATTAGTACATAAGACTCGTGAAGTTGCCAGGGGTTGACCAACTCCTCTTCTTCCGGCAAATGAATGTCTGACGGATGTCCTTTATGTTCGAAAGACGGAATTACCGGATCTCGTCTCATCTGATTACCCGTAAAGATGTTAGGCTGAAATAAATCTTGCAAAATATTCTGTTTATGCCCGAATTTCTTGACCATAAGATCTGCCTGACTACCATACTCGCTGGCTGGCAATGTAGGCTTTTCAGCAGCAGGATTATTCTCTGCATTTTCCGTTAGCTCAAGTTCCTCACCAGTGGTTTCTTCATTTGCTTGTTTATCTTGTGATGGTAGCTGGAATTTTTCTTCTTGATATCTCAACAACTCATTTGTGATAGAGTTTTTGACAAAACTGTGAACAAATTGAGCGTCTCTGAATCTAACTTCATTTTTGGCCGGATGGACATTTACATCAACCAATTCCGGGTCGATATTTAAGAAAAGTATAAATGGTGGTAGCTTCCCTTGGTTATATATTCTGAGCTTCTTAATAAACGGCTCATACGCCATATGTATAGCATGCATTATTATCCGGTCCTTAATAAACCTATTATTAATAAAAAGATAACGAAAGTCACTCATCTTGCTACCGCTCTCCTCTAAAGACGATATAAAGCCGTGAACAGAGACCTTATCAATCTGTTCCTCTATCCGAAGTAAGTTTTCTTGCAAAAAACTGCTCCCTAAAACGGCAGTATAGCGGTTCATGTTTTCTCTAACTGCCGGATAATGTAACCTTTCTTTTTCATTATGTATCAAACGAAAACCAACTTGGGGAAAAGCAAGAGCCTGATAATGAATATAGTTGGTTATATGCCGCAGTTCGACCGGTTCTGATTTAAGAAACTTTTTCCTGGCCGGCAGGTTTTCAAAGAGCCTGGTAATTTTAATATTTGTCCCTCTATTGGCCGAGCATTGCCGGACATTATGTATCCTTCCCCCATCGATTTCGATGTTAGTAGCAGTTTGAGAACTATCAGTCTTAGTTGTTATTGTCATGTTGCTGACGGAAGCAATACTGGGCATAGCTTCACCCCTAAACCCCATTGAAGATATACAGATTATGTCTTCTACTTTACGGATCTTGCTGGTTGCATGCCTTTCCAAGGCTAATAAGGCGTCCTCCTCATCCATGCCCACACCGTCGTCAATGATTTCGATCCGTTTCTTACCCCCTTTTTCTAAGATAACGGTAATCTTAGAGGCTTCGGCATCTATGGAATTCTCAACCAACTCTTTAACTATCGATGCCGGTCGTTCAATTATCTCACCGGCGGCGATCTTATTAGTAACTTCTTCGGCTAAAACTTTGATCTTACTCATTTTTTACACCTTCGTTTATTAAATCATTTACCGTCAAGGATCCTATATATGTAATGATAGGTTTCCGGTACGCCTCGAAACAGAACACGATAATCCGCATCAGGAGATATAAAAATACTCTCTTCCCGAAGTTTCCTATCAACATTACCTTCACCCCAGTTATAAGCAGCCAAGGATAGTGAATGATTACCCCCGTACTTATCCAATAAATAACGGTAATACTTCGCTGATATATGCAAGTTAGCAGGTGGAAAAAACAATATCCCTGGCAGGTAATAACGGTATATGTATCTCGCAGTTGTAGGCAACACCTGCCCCAAACCTATAGCTCTTTTTCCGGAATAAGCAAAGCTGTTAAACGAGCTCTCTGCTGCTATTAAACTGTAAAAGATAACGGTATCCACTCCATGAGCAGCTGCAGCAGTGACTGCCATAATTCTAACTGATACAGGGTTATAAACTAAAAATATCAGTAGTATAATCCACAAAATGGGTGCTAAACGTTTGTTTTTTCTTTTCCTGCCCACTTTTCTAATTTGCTATCAGCTTTCGTGTTTTTTCTAAGTTTTCTTTGAAGGCTTTGCTATTTGGATTCAACTGATATGCTTTATGAAAGTGCTCAAAAGCCTTTTTGGGATCGTTTTTAGCTCGTAGACATATCGACCCTAAATTGTTATGTATATACGGGTTTTCCGGGTCTAACTTCACAGCTTGCTTAAGACTGTTATAAGCTGCATCCACATTACCCGACAGAATATCTTTTTGGCCCTTATTTAACAACTCTTTAGCCTTGATATAATTTTCTCTCCGCTTGGGATCTGAGATAACAAGCAAATATTTCTTATAGACCGGATTATTAGGATATGCCTTGCACAGTCTATCCATGATCTCTAAAGCTTTGTCCCAATCCCTGCGCTGGGTATACAGGTCAGATAGTGTAAGAACGGCTAAGGCGTTATCGGGTGCTCTCTCTACTATCTTTGTTAAAAACGCTTCGGCTTCGTCATACTTTTGCATAGCTAAAAAAGCTAATGCTAGGTTATACATATTGTGGGGATCTATATCCATCATCAAAGCTGCTTCCAGATAAGGATATGCTTGTTCAGGACGTCCGCGCAGTAGCAGCTTCTGTCCTTTATTGCGGTAGAAGTTTTTCTTAAATACATCCAAGTAAGTGAACATCTATTTTCTTAATCTCCATTGAACCATTGTTCGTTGCTAAAATAATTCAGATACGTTGACTCCAGAATTTTACTAGTTAAAACTGATTGCTGAAGCCTTGTTATTTGTCAATATAATATCAAACCGGGGTCAGAAAGCTGCCCGAAAACTGTACAGAAAATAAAAGCTATAAAGCTCTAGCTCCAATCTATCACCCGTTTGTTACTACTTTAGATTTTCTTTTTGATAATGCTATCTGCCATTCTTACCTAATTGCTCGTCCCACTGTTTATTTGCTTGTTCCATGTATTCTTCATCGCTAATCAAGGGAGCATGAATTTTATCTAACAGTTTATCACAAACTGTTCCGTTAAGAACCATCTGCTCGCCAGCTTGTTCCAATAGCTGCTTAAAATTATTGACCGAATCTACAATCTCCGGTTTTTCGGTTTCGGTTGGCTGTAGTGCTTCACCACAATTACGGTATATCTCTAATACGAAGTGTTGTAGTTGCATATAGGCTTTAAGCATATCAAAGTTATTTTCGCCGGGGAAACCGGAGTTCGCAATGTAAAACTGTCCGGGGAATCGCTTAACTCGGCCGTCATGGTAAAAACTACCGTCTTGATTGCGTCTAATGTGCGGTGTCGCCAATGGAAGGAATCTATCGGTGAAATTCTTGAGTAATGCAGTCATCAGCATTCCATACACAGGAGTAGCCATACCGGCATAGTCGGAACCTAAAAACTTTTCTATTAGTTCGGCCATCTCGTCTCTAATTGAACAGATTCCGGGAGTCTTGCCCCAGCAATCAAAACATCCGCGACATTGCTTGATATCTTTTTCTATAAGGAAAACTTCTTCCGTATCGGCACCTGCTTTAGCTGCCCCTTTCAAGATTGATTCAGCGATTATGTGGCTGTTACTTTTTCTTCCGCGAGGACTTCCGTTAAAAATGGTTACTTTCATAATGTTATCTCCAGTTTTTTATTTTTGCCTTTATCACGTAGATAGAATTAGACACCAAGCAGTCCTTTCTCTTCATGTCAATATAAATAATCTGTTTTCTACTGACCACTTTGCACGACTAAGATTGACAAGAACAGTTAGCTGACAAAAATATTCTCTAAAAAATTGTGAGGAGATCTAATGCGAGTAGATATTCTATTGAATAAGTTATGCCTGCTCAAAAGCCGGAATATTGCAAAGAACTTGTGTGATAGAGGACTTGTGATTATTAATGGTGAGCCGGTCAAAGCGAGCAGTACAGTCCAAGCTGATGATAAGATCGAGTTCTCTGTCTATGGTTACTTGACGGAAATAGAATTAACAGAAGTTCCGCAGGGAAATGTGTCTAAGAAAAATAGCGGCAATTATTATACACTTATCAAGCGAGAGAAGATCGATTAGCCCGTCGAATAGAAGGCTTCTTGCGGATATTGGTTATGTAGATGCCTGACAAAATAAAAGCTATTCCCGTTACCTGCCAAACAGTGACCTGTTCACCTAAAAAGAGCGAAGCAAGTACTACAGCAATTATCGGCTTGAAAAAGAAAAACATCGACCCATTAGCAGCGGGGATATTCTTGAGACCGGCGAAAAAGAAAATATAAGCCACCCCGGTAATAAAAACCCCCATATAGATCAAGAGCAGAATGTTAGCTCGGGTAATGATGAAGGTGAAATCGAGTTTTAACACTACAGAGATTATCAATAAAGCCGAGGATCCTACTGCAAAAGAGATCGTGTTGAAGAAAAAGTTGCCGTATATTGCAATTCTTTTTTTAGCTAATACCGTATAGAGAGCGAAAAAGAATGAAGCTAAAATGCCGAACAACAGACCCAAGAACGGATCAATGGCAGTAGACCCTAACGGATCATCACCCTTAATAACTAAAACAATTCCTGCCAAGCCTAACCCTATCCCCAGCAGCTTCCCAAGATTAAGCTTTTCCCCTAAAACAAATACCGCTAAAATAGCCACAAAAACAGGGTTACTGCTTATCAGTAAGGCGCTGGTGGAAGCTGTACCATAGTAAATAGCGAATTGAAGAAACAACATTGCTCCGGCAACATTTATTATGCCCGGATAACCCATGAAAACCAGATCTTTGATCTTTATTGTACCTTTTTTAACCGTTTGTTGGCTATACGCGAAGGGTAATAGCAGTGCAGAGCCTATGAAAAACCGGACAATAGTGATAACCACAGGAGAAATAGCTATTCCGGCAAACTTTCCTACCAACTCGGTTGTAGAAAAGAAGAACATGCCGATGAAGCAATATAAGTAACTGACTAAAACTATATTCTTACTTTTGTTAGTCATAATCTGCACCTTTAGCTTTGTTTTATGTTAGTTTGGCCTTTGATGATTGTCTTTCTTTAAGATAGTTACGGTGGGATAATGGCGGAGAGTCAGGGATTCGAACCCTGGGTGGGCGCAAACCCACAACGGTTTTCGAGACCGCCCCGATCAACCACTCCGGCAACTCTCCGTTAAGTTGACGAACAACCTATAAAAGAACGTTTCGATGTCAACCCAAATAATGAGACCGCAATGCACACCAAGAACAACTAATCAAGCACTAATGCACAATCTTGGGCACTACACACTTAAATAAAGATTGGCATAGAGAAGTATATAAATGAATATTGTTATAAATTAACAAAACAACATAAAGCAGATAGCAATATTTTTCTTCTTTACAAGTTCTACTAATCCCGACTATTAAAGTAATCTCCCAACTTTATTTGACAAAACCTGGGATTCAGTTATTTACAATTGAGATGCTCATGGATCCCGCCTACCCGCAGGGAATATGCCGCTACAGATGGCATCATCGACCCTGATTATTATTAGAACCGACAGTGTTGATCGCCTAGCTAGGTATGGTGCTAATTAAGATATTGGCGAGGGAAAATAGTTCATCTTGTGGGACTGAAATAGCCTAAAGCATTAGTACCTTATCAATAATATTGACTGCGTCCGGCGAGCTCGTAAAAAGATTAGTTGCCGTACTTCGTCCGGCGAGCTCGTAAACTCGGTTCGTGCTTTTTTTTGGCAGAAAGTTGCCGACTGACCCGGTTAAACAGAAAAAAGGTTTCACGGGTTAAAAAGT
>PWNZ01000267.1 GCA_003564135.1 Candidatus Cloacimonadota bacterium | reverse complement strand
TTAGAATGTAGAATATAGAATGAAAGAGTGGATTAGTTGAATAGTGAAATAGTAGATTAGTAGATTAGTAAATTAGTAGATTAGTAGATTAGTAGATTAGTTGATTAGAAAATTGGTTGAATAGGGGATTAGTTGATTAGGGGGAAAGGAGAGAAATTGGGTGTCGGGTTTAGAATGGATATATTGGTTTAAGACAGTGTTTTAATAGAACTTAATCCGACAGAAAGTTTACAATATATACACCCATAACAGCTTCAAATATATCTATAATTGACCGGAAAAATATTGGGACCTTTAGTTGAGTTTAACTGTACGGATTTGAAGAATAGTATAATTAAATATTAAGTAAAATAAAACATAAATATCTGTGTGATCAGGTAAATCTGTGCGCACAGTTGAAGGAGAAAATATGAAAAACATTTCATTGTCGCCCAATGGGGTAGAGTATATTTTACCGACTGAAGAAGAGAGTAAGGAAGAGAGAGAAACTTTAGAAAAGATTACTGCAGAGCAAAAAAGCTCAGGCAGAAAGATTGTAGCTGTACAAGGGATGGGTTTTGTTGGATGCGTTATGGCGGCTGTGGTTGCAGACGCTGAGGACAATAGGGGAAAGCCACTCTATTTTGTGCATGGTCAACAGAGGGCTTCTGCGCGTTCATATTGGAAGGTGCCTGTGATTAACAGCGGAGAGCCGCCCGTCAAATCATCTGATAAAGAGGTGCCGGAGATATTTAAGAGTACGGTAAGCGACAAAAAAACGTTTAGAGCTACTTGGCTCAACTATGCCTTTGAAGTTGCCGATATTGTAGTAGTAGACATCCAGTTAGATGCTACTAAGCCGGCTTTTGGTGAGGCTGAAAGAGGGTATTGTGACTTGTCAGCATTTAGAGACGGGATGCGCAACTTAGGTAAACATATCCAACCACACTGCCTGATCTTAGTGGAAACTACTGTGCCGCCGGGAACATGTGAGAAAGTTGTAAAGCCTATTATAGAAGAAGAGTTTATGAAAAGAGGGATAGATATTAAAACAAATCCGCCGTTGATAGCGCATTCTTATGAACGAGTAATGCCGGGCTCAAATTATGTTAAATCAATCAGAAATTTCTGGCGTGTCTTTTCAGGCGTCAATGAAAAGAGTAAAAAGCTTGCCCGCAAATTTCTTAATGGCGTTTTGGATACGGAAGATTACCCTTTAACTGAACTTGATAATACCAACGCTTCTGAGATGGCTAAGGTGATGGAAAATTCTTACCGGGCAACAAATATCGCCTTAACTTTGGAATGGGCTAAGTTTGCCGAACAGATTGGCGTCGACATATTCAAGGTAAGAGAAGCTATTAGGCAGCGAAAGGGCACTCACGATAATTTGTTGAGACCTAGCTTAGGAGTTGGCGGTTATTGCTTAACCAAAGATCCGGTGTTAGCTAATTGGTCGATGGGAGCGATTTTTGATCTAGAAGGATCTTTGGATGTTGCTATTAACTCGGTGAATATTAACGATACCATGCCGCTGCATACGATAGAATTGATAAAACAAGAATACCCGGATCTGCGTGACCTTAATATTGCTGTTTTAGGTGTTTCCTATCTTGAAGAGTTGGGAGATACCAGACACTCACCTTCAGAAACACTGGTTCGGTTTCTCAATGAGTCATGGGCAATAGTGAAAGCTCATGACCCTTATGTGGATTTTTGGGCTGAGATGGAAAATGTACCGGTATTAGACGATATCCGGGAAGCGGTCAAAAATGCCGATGTAGTCGTGTTTGCTGTGGGGCATAATGAGTATCGAAATTACCAACCGCAAAAGATAGTCGAGATGGCCGGTAAGAAACCGCTGATAGTTGATTGTTCCAACTTTGTAGATGATGTAAAATTGAACGAGTATAAAAAAATAGGATGTAAGGTGAAGGCGCTGGGAAAAGGAACTGTTTGAGGGCAATGGAAAATTAATGTAGAATGTAGAATTTAGAATGTAGAATTAAATAAAAAAATAAAAAAAAAGTGATGACCAATGAGAAGGCTGATAATAATAGGATTTGAGGTTTTGACGTTTTGACGTTTTGAGGGTGAAAAAAGAGAGGGATCTCTGATGAGCGCAGATAAAAAAATATTTAACCACAGAGGTCACTGAGAGCACGGAGAATGAGAATTAATGGAGAATGTAAGCCTGCGGCAAGGAACAGGGAAAAAAGAGGGTTTGAGGTTTTGAGGGTTTGAGGATTTGGAGACGCTGCGCGTCAGGTTTGAGGGTGTGACGATTTGGCGGTTTGAGGGTGTGAGGGTGAAAAAAGAGAGGGAACTCTGATGAACTTGACACAGAAAACAGGAAGCCGGCTTGTATGTAACAAGCTCATCCTTGAGCTTGATTTATATGTCTCAAGAGCATTTTAACCCGTTAAGTCGTCTTTTTTACTTAACTGGGTCCCTGCTCTTGTATATTGATAACACTTTGGTTCCGGCTTGTCCGGGATGGGCGCAGGAGAATCTAGGTGCGTAATTTATAAACAGTGATTATGGTTATGGAGAGAGAAAAAAAAATTCGTTTAGCAAAGCCGTTTATTCCCCAAGATGCTTTTGACCGGGTTAATGAAGTTCTTAGGTCTGGTAATCTGGTACAGGGTAAGTATGTCAAAGAATTGGAAGATGCGTTGGAGAATTATCTGCGAATAGATAATGCTCTGCTGGTTTCCAGTGGTACAGCGGCTCTTCACTTAGCGGTTATGGCTATCGGGATCCAGCCACAGGATGAAGTTATTGTCCCGGCTTTCACGTATCCTGCCACAGCTAATGTAGTCGAAATATGTGGAGCAAGAAGTGTTCCTGTAGATATCAACCTTACCGATTTTTGCATCAATTACCGGCAGCTGGAAGCCATTATAACATCCAGGACAAAAGCAATAATAATTGTCCATGAATTTGGCCAAGCCGCCAATCTGAGTCCGATTCTGGAGATAGCATCAAAACATGGTTTGTATGTTATTGAGGATGCTGCTTGTGGCTTAGGCTCCGAATACGAAGGTAGAAAGGTCGGCACATTCGGTGATATCGGTTGTTTTAGCCTTCATCCCCGAAAAGCGATAACAACAGGAGAGGGTGGGATTGTTGTAACAAAAGATACAGAGCTTGCCCGAAAGATTTCGCTGCTTAGAAATAACGGGTCTGTAAAGATAGACGGTCGATTAGATTTTCTACTGCCCGGTTTAAATTATCGCTTGACCGAGATGCAGGCAGTTATAGGTATTGAACAGCTGAAGATGATTGATGAAATGTTAGTCAGGAGAGTCGATCAAGCGATATTGTATAACAGCCTCTTCCAGGATGTTTCCGGTATCACTACACCCCGAATATATGAAGACAGGAAGAATGCTTATCAGTCATATCACATTCTGATAGAAGCAGGCACGCGGGATGAGCTAATCTCCCGACTGGCAGAACGGTCAATTGAAACTAATATAGGAGCACAGGCACTAAATTGCCTTACATATTTCAGGGAGAAATATAAATTTGAAGAGAGGAGTTTCCCTAATGCAACTTACGCTTACCAAAAAGGGCTAACACTACCCTTAGGTCAACATTTGACCGATGAGGATATTGTGAGAGTTGGAAACGAGTTGATCAGGTGAGCTTATTCAAAGAGTTACATGATATTATGCTGAATAGGGAAGAATTATGATACAAGATAAAAAAATATTGATAACCGGTGGGGCCGGTTTTATCGCAACTATACTGATTGAAAGGATGATAAAGCATAACCGTATTATTGCTTATGATAATCTGCATAGGAATAGTCTAGCCCAAAGCAAGTGTGCTGATCATCCTAACCTGGAGTTGATTGTAGGTGATGTATTAGATTTTGACAAGGTCTATCAAGTGATGCAAGGTTGCGATATAGTTATACATGCAGCGGCTATCGCCGGAATTGATACTGTCATAAAAAGCCCAACCCAAACGATGCGGGTCAATATGATAGGAACAGCCAACGTTTTAGAGGCAGCTAAAAGACGTCAGATTCGAGATAGGGTCATTGATTTTTCGACCTCAGAGGTGTTTGGCTCGATGGCCTATAAATCGGCAGAAGCTGATTCAACCATAGCCGGTACGGCCGGTGAAGCGAGATGGACTTATGCTGTCAGCAAACTCGCCGGCGAACATTTAGCAATGGCATATTTCGAAGAGTTTCAATTGCCGGTCGTTTCAGTGAGGCCGTTCAATGTTTATGGCCCCGGACAAACCGGAGAAGGTGCCTTGCAGATATTTATTAAAAAAGCCCTTAAGAATGAAGATATTCTGATTTACGGAGATGGTAATCAGATTCGAGCTTGGTGCTATGTAGATGATTTTGTAGAAGGGTTGATGCTGTGTCTGGAAAAAGAAGAAGCGATTGGCGAATCTTTGAATATCGGTAATTCAAGAGCGGTAGTAACGATATACGGATTGGCGCAGACTGTTTTGAGAGTTTTAGATTCCAAGGCGAAGATTGTATTTGTGCCGCCCTTATCAGCGGATGTGGAACTGCGAATACCGTCAGTTGAAAAAGCTGAAAGGATCTTGGGATTCAAAGCTAAATACGATCTCGAATACGGAATAAGGAAAACCGCCGAATGGATGAAATCATGACACTAATAACCAATGAAGAAGAGTATAGAGAGGGTTTAGGGTTGTGGCCTTCGGTCTCAATCCTTCACAAAAATCTTGACGATTAACGATTCATTGATAGACTTGTACAAAGAGTGTCATGATAAGTCACTTCTCCAAAAAAATGAAATATAAAGGAACAAACTATGGCGACAACATCTGATATCAGAAATGGAATGATGATCGAATATAAGGACGGAATATACGAGATAGTCGATTTCTTACACGTTAAACCCGGCAAAGGGAATACTTTTGTCAGAACCAAAATGAGAAACGTGAAAACGGGACAGGTTTTAGAAAACAACTTTCGTATCAGCGAGAAGTTGACTGAAGTAAGAGTAGAAAAAACTAAGAAGCAGTATCTGTACCGGGACGGCGATTTTTTTGTGCTCATGGATAACGAAACTTATGAGCAAATAAATGTACCTCAGTCGGTTATTGGTGAATTAGAGCCGTTCATGACCGAAAATATAGATTTAGTTATGAAGATTACTCCCGATGGTGAAATATTGGGTATAGAGCTTCCGATAGCTGTAGAGATGAAGATAGAGGAAAGTGATCCTAATATCAAAGGGAATACAGCTTCTTCCAGCGGTAAAAATGCTGTCACAGAGACCGGCCTGAAGCTTACGGTCCCCTTCTTTATTGAAGAGGGTGACAGGGTTAAAGTTGACACCAGAACCGGAGAATATATGGAAAGACTTTAGGGAGTTGCCAGTTACCAATTATCAGTTAATTAGTGGATATAGACTATTTGGTGGTACTGTCACTCAAAGCGATGATTAGATTACCGGATAAAGTCTTTCCTTTACCCATAAAATGTGTCTGGTCACGAAATACATAAACAAGGGCAAGATGCCCTTGAGACCTTGGTCAAGCTCTGGAAGAGCTTGATACATTCAGATTAGTAGTCAAGGTACCATTAATTATTACCCTTTACCGATGATTTCGTTAACAAAGCTCTTATAAGATACCTTGTGGAGATGGTAATGAAGAGTGCACTATATTCGGCAATTTAAAGTGCACCACGTTTAGCTTGTCTCTTAGTCCGTACATTCTAAAGCCTATTTACTTAACAAGCCCTTTGAAATGTTTTCATTTCAACCCAATAATGCGAGGTTATTTTCCGCAACACTATTGAGTACGTATTGTGGCCCACCAAGTATTTCTGTTCTCT
>PWNZ01000215.1 GCA_003564135.1 Candidatus Cloacimonadota bacterium | reverse complement strand
GGTGTCTGTCTTCACTAAAATTATACATCGTACATTGTAAATTATACATTACTTTTCACTGTCATGAGCGTTTACTATGCTTAAAATCGATTTACCAGTTACCAGTGATTCCGGAACGCTGGATTCATCCGGTTGGTACGCTGGCTTTAGCCGGTAATTTAATCATCACCCCAAGTGTCTTCATTCTTCATTCTTCATTCTCAAAGACATGAGGTTTCCTATGCTTATTGAGGTCTTTACAATTCAAGCAGCTGCTCAAACCTCTTGATAGACTCGTCCTGCCCTAAAATTGCTATAAGCTGTGGTATATTCGGGCCATGTTCTTTGCCGTAAAGAGCTAACCTTAACGGAAAATATAGTTTTTTTCCTTTAACTCCGAGTTTCTCGGTAGTCTTTTTCACTAACGTAGAAACAAATTCACTATCAGGTTCAGCATTAGCTGAAAGCTCATCAATCCAATATTGAAACATCTGCTTGCTGGTCTCATCTCTAATTATTGAGTGGTCTGCTTTTGATAAATCGAGGTCTCGATAGAACATTTCAGACTGCTCGATGATTTCCGGCAACAGGTTGATTCTTTCTTTGGCGAAATTGATAACCTTCAAGTATTTACCTTCATCAGAGATGTCTATTTTAGCTTCAATGAAATATGTCTTCAGCTTTTCAGCTAAGATTTCAGTGGGTAGCTGCCTTATGTAAAGACCATTCATCCATTTGAGTTTTTCTAAATCGAACACAGCTCCCGCTTTACCTATCCTTGCGAGCGAAAACTCTTTTTGCAGCTCATCAATACTGAACATTTCTCTGTCATCGCCAGGGTTCCACCCTAATAAAGCGACATAGTTAACCAACGCTTCGGGGAGATAACCTTTTTTCAGAAAATCCTCAACTGCCACATCACCTTGCCTTTTACTGAGCTTGCTTTTATCAGGATTAAGCAGCAGAGGTAAGTGAGCATAAACAGGCTCATCCCAACCAAAAGACCTATAGAGGAAAATGTGCTTGGGGCAACTCGTAACCCACTCTTCACCGCGAATAATGTGGGTAATCCCCATTTCATGATCGTCCACCACACAAGCTAAATGATAAGTAGGATAGCCGTCAGACTTAATCAGGACTTGATCTTCCACCATTTTCCATGCGAATTTGATTTCACCTCGAATAACATCGTCAAACGACACACTATCCTCTTGCGGAATTTTTGCCCTTATCACGTAAGGATTACCTGCTTCGATATTTTTCTGAACCTCTTTTTCAGTGAGGTGTCTACATCTTCCATCGTAGCGGACGTCTCTATTATTGGCACGCTGTTCTCCGCGCATTTTTTCTAAATCATCTTGAGTGCAGAAACATTTATACGCATTGCCGTCATCTAAAAGTTTACGGGCATATTTTTGATATAACTCGGTTCTTTCAGATTGATAGACAGGCCCTTCATCGTGATGTATACCAACTATGTCCAATGTGTTTAGAAGGCTCTCCACAGCACCTTCCACATACCTTTTCCGGTCAGTATCTTCTATGCGCAAAATAAAAGTTCCATCATTCTTGCAAGCAAACAGATAATTATATAGAGCGGTTCTCAATCCACCAACGTGAAGATAGCCTGTAGGGCTTGGTGCAAAACGGACTCTGATTTTATCATTCATGTTATCTCCCTTATAATTAAGTAGTCACGACAGATATTTCACATCTATTCCCAACTCATACCAGCATTCGCATCTAGGAATTGCTGTCAAATAGTAAATAAACATGTTATTCGTCCGTTTTTTCAAAACTGTGACAGGTTTGCCACACCTTAATCTGCTATTCAGTTGCAAACAACCTTCTTTTATGGCCTGAAGTCTCGGAATGTTTCATCCGGGCGCTGAGCAAAACAAGGAATCATCAGCCTTCGCTCCTTACCCGTTCGGATGATAGTACTGTCCAAAGGTAAACAGATTACACCGATTCCACAGATTATGTCCAGTGTTCATAGCATCCCCCAGTGGAGTAAAAAAAACGACTCCACGGGGTAAACTTGCTCTGATTCTTCCCAGAACTGGATCCGGTGAAGAAAAAAAACGACTTCACAGGTTAAAAAGGTATGAACACTGCGTTTTAATCATTCTCTTGGGTGTCAAGCTAGTCTGTCATGAAGATTTCTTATTTCTCTGCTACACTGTATTCACTGATCAGCGTATCTATGAGTTTTTTTACCGAAACAATCTCACTAACTCGATAAGTTGTTGCTCCACAGAAAGCAAAACCTTCTGAGAGTTTACCTAGTTTAGCGTTAGTTAGCGCTAAAGCTATGCAATACGGTGCCTTTTTAATGTCGCAGGTCTGTAGACATTTCCAAGGACACTTAAAAGGTTTTCTTTTGCCATTACTAACTGACCGGATAAAGCTATTTTGAATTGCTCTGCCAGGTAAACCAACGGGACTATCAATGATCACAATATCCTCTTTACGGCAATTGATGTAAGCCTGCTTAAACTTCATCGAAGCATCACATTCAGTGGTTGCAACGAATCTGGTGGCCATTTGTACCCCTTGAGCTCCTAGTTTCATGAAACGATAAATATCTGCTCCTGTATATATACCTCCCGCAGCGATGACAGGAATACTTTTCCCGAACTGCTGTTCATACGGCTGGATAGCTAATAATGCGCCTGCTACCAACTTTTCTAAAGTATATTCCGGATCATTAATATGCTCTTTTCTAAAACCGATGTGGCCACCGGCCCGAGGACCTTCAACAACAACTGCATCAGGTACATGATTGTAATGCTTTGCCCAGTATTTGAAGATAATCCTAGCAGCTCTCGGAGAAGAAACAATCGGACAAAATTTTGTATTAAAACTTGTTTTTTGACCCAATTTTAAAAGGTCAGGATATTTTAAGGGCAGGCCGGCACCAAGAAATAATATATCGGCACCTTCTTGAATAGCTATCCTGGATAGTTCGTCGTGATCAGTTAGAGCCATCATGATGTTGATTCCTATGATTCCATTTGTCATTTCTCTTACTTTGCGAATCTCTTTTCGCAATGCTCTTTTATTTGCTCCTTCAAAATTAGTAAAAAAATCCGGTTCAAGCATACCTATGCCGGCAGTAGATATCACTCCTATCCCACCTTCATTAGCTACCGCTGAAGCTAAACCGGACAAAGAAATACCTACACCCATCCCACCTTGAATTATCGGTATTCTGACTTCAAGATCGTCTATCTTCAAGCTTGGAAGATTATTTCCCATACTCTATCCACCTCCTTTTTTTGGGACAAAAGACAATTTGTTATTTTCCCATTTACCTGTGGTTTCTCACTATTTTGTCAATCTTTTTCACCATTTCACCCCACTTACCCTCCATTATGAAGGAGCATTTCAGCTTTCTAAAAATTATTTGTGTTGCCTCACGCTATGCACAACTGTCTAGCCACATAACAGTCGGCAATCCAGCTAAGCAGTGGATGATTCCATTCATTTTTTTTGATAGCAAGATAGACAATTACTAAAGATTAAGGGCATCTATATCATTGCCTACCAATAAGCAATTGCTTTTCACCTGAAATATAAATAGGAGATTCGTGTTTACCGCATATCTGACTTAACCTGAACAAACCCCAAGTAGGGACGGAGTTTGCACCTTCCCTTGTTGGGCAGCTGCAAGGTTTGCCCTTACACAATTCCGCAAAAAAAGCACAAATTTCATTTATAAGTTGCTAAATAACTACGAGATATCAGCAATATATCCGCTTTTTTATGCCCCTGTTTCAACAAATTATTTGACAGTTTAGCCCATTAACTTTACTTAGCCATTATTATTATGATAATGGTTTAATGGAGGAAGATAATGAGCGATAACCAAGGAGTTAAGTTAGAGAAAAAGTTCTCATTAATAGATCTGCTGATGATCGTGATGCTGGTTGGGATCGTCTTCAGTTTCATAATACCGTTGCGAGAAGACAGCAGAAACAATGAAATGGTTAGAGAAGCAATCAGAGATATGAGAATCATTATACGGGCAAATGCCGAGTTCCGACAGGAGAATGATTACTGGGCATTTGATTTAGGGATGCTGAATATAGGTGATAAGCTTGAGCAAAATTACTTTAATTATACGCTATCCGATACAACCATTACAGCCGTATCTACAGAAAACTTTGCTGTAAAAGATGCTCGGTTTCATTACTTTCTTCCCAACGGTCCGTGGATAGTTGATGATGATAGGGATACAAGAAGATTTATTGATCCCCATTGGCTGCCATAAAATCGGTATAAGAAAATAAATAATAGATTAAGAGGGACCGTAATAAGTTAGTGCGATCCCTCTTTTTATTTGTGCCATAATAGAAATTTCTGATTAGTTTATTAACCGCTTCCGGTTATTGACTAATCTATCCGGAGCATCTTGGTTTGATCAAAGTGCTGAACTTATCGTGTGCTCGCAGATCATCTTCAGCCTGGATTTTTTATTAACCCTTCAGGTGTCTTGTTTTAAGACCAAGCACTCCCGCACCAAATACTATGCACTTTTCGTGGTCATGAATGAATTTTTATTCAGGATAGCTAAACTCTTCTTAGTACCTCATCAATTAAGTTCGTGCTTTTTTTGGCAGAAAGTTGCCGGCTGAATTGGACAGTATGATATCCTTTCCCTACGCCTTCATTGTCTTTTTATTCGTGTTTATTAGTGTTTATTCGTGTTTATTCGTGTTTATTCGTGTTTATTAGTGTTTATTAGTGTTTATTAGTGGAAGCTTATTTGTGTGCATTCGTGGTTAGGTATTTGGTTCCGGATTGTCTGGGTTAGGTATTAATACTTTTCCTGTAGACACTACTTCATCATCTGTGACCAGACTGAGAGTTATCATCACCCCGAGTTCGGCTATCTCGTTCATATCGGTAACCTTTTCTAATTGGGCATTGATAACGGTCTCTTCTAAAGCTTTACGGACGTTTTCCACAAGCTTTTTACATTTTACGCATCCTGATACTGATACTTTTATATGCATCTTATACCAATTCTATATTGAAAATGCACATTCAATCCCTGATTAAGTTCGTATATAGAGGGGGTATTTTTTTCATGCCGCTTCATTGCGGGAACTGTCTTAAATCTCCATTTATTCTACCACTCACTAAGCAAGAGCTAAGCTTTCCGCGTCTCATTATAGCCAAGACAGACCACCATAGAACATGCCGCTAAGAGCTTTCCTTCATCCATAAGTTTACACCCCATCAAGTGTGGATTGTAGGCTCTAAACCGGAATGTAGGGCTGGGCTTGCCCCTGCAATATTCTTCTCTCAACTCTAAAGCCTTCTTCATCGTGTCAACTTGTGTTCTTTTATTTGCCTGCCCTGCTTGCCATATAAAATCTTTCTTTTCTGTTTCATCGGGGTGTTAATTCGTGGTTAATTATTCATTATCTTTATCAACCCTAAAATAATTATACATTTTCATTATACATCATACATTATTAATCATTAATTATACATTATAAATTATAAATTACCCTTTTCCGTGTTCATCTGTTTAATCCGTTCAATCCGTGTTGCCATTCATCATTCTACATTCTAAATCCTAAATCCTACATTATTCTCTGTCCTGTCCGTACAATTATTGGTTGTCCTGTCCGTACAAAAAAATGGAACTCGGCAGGGGGAAAAATCCCCCTGCACCCCCTGCTTTTGCAGCGTCTAACATTTGCTGACTTTTCTTAAACATTGGATTAGTCGCTTACAGTTTTTTAAAAAAGGTAAAAAAGTAAAAATCCAAAAACTAAGGGGCTACCCTTAAAAGGCGAAAGCCCAGATTGTAGAGGCGGATGGCTGGAGTG
>PWNZ01000251.1 GCA_003564135.1 Candidatus Cloacimonadota bacterium | reverse complement strand
TTCCCTTATCGTGGAGAAAATCATATCATCGATGATCAATTCATGCGGTATTTTCATTTTGTCAGCGACATCATCTGTTATCAAACCGGTGCACCCCTTGAAAAAGATGAATTTACACTGGCCAGACTGCTGTATAGTAAAGACAACCTGGATGCAAAAGAAAACATCATCTACTTTAAAAATGCTTTCGATTGTTGGTGCAATACGGATATTGAAGGCTATTTCGAGAAATACTTTTCAAAAAATGCTTATGAAGATCAAAAAGTACAATTATACCAGGATACCGTAAATATTTTTCAAGAATGTTGTGACAATTACGGTGAATACTCCGGCAGAAATCGCAAATTTCCTTTGAGCAAAATGCTATTGCTGTATGCGGTTAATTTATACGAACAGAATCAGCATATAATATCAGAGGGTGCATTCAGAAGAAGAATCAGGATGATCAGGAATCTGATTTGGAACTCTCCAGATGAAGTTCGTGACGAACGTATGAAGACATTGCTGAAAGAAACAGAAACCATTATGCTAACCGGGGAGATCCCTGGTTCGCAACGGGGTGATCTTGGGTATAACGTTTTACAAAAAGAAGAAGAGCATAGTAAAATTGCGTGGCTAAACGAAAACCCAAATCTGAAGGAGGAATTATTTCATTTAGAGGATCACGATTTGTTAAAAGGGAGTGTCTCTGTTGTCGGGTTGGACAACAGTAATCATTTCAGTAAGTTCAGATTGTTATTCAATAATTGCACTAAAGATCAAATAAACAGGGCATTACTGAGTGTCGGGGATTATTCACAGTTAATTTCATGGCGACATCAAATTGGTGCCCGAACAAATGATTCCGTATGGGTTGATTTGCTGCATCCAACAAAACAGCGACAAGGTTTTGACAACACGAGCAATATACTCAATACTTTATTATCGACCTTCGATGAGTCTGACATTAACGATGAAAACCTGGAGTTGCTTATTCAGGATTTTCTAAACAATCCGAATACACCAAAGGACTGGAGATATTATTTCGTGAAATATGAGCCGATGCGAAAAGGAAACTTTGGCATGTATTATTGGAAAAACCGGAAAGAAGAACCCTACGCAATCATTATGATGAATACTGAAAAAAGCGTTGGAGGTAAGAATTGGGAGGTTTTTTGTTACACGCTTTTTAACCAGCCTGAATTTGCCAACCAGCTTTCATTGGGAGGTTATGCCTACCAGGGAGACAGGCTGAAAATAAAACAATCTGATATAGAGATGGCTTGTTTCAACGACAAATTTGTTGTATATCAGGACCAGTCGGCGTATGAGTATCTCATTAAACAGAAGGACAATGTTGATACAGAAGACAGGGTAGAAAAGGGAAAGCAAATCCTGGAGGGTTTACTGTTCGATGCTGACATGGAAATAATGGAATAATGTAAGATATACCTGGGGCGTAATGAAACAGGATTATTAAACTGCGTTCAACAACATGCTGTTTCTTAAAAAGCATAATAAGGATTGTCTGCATTCATAGTCATTGTATCATAAAGTTGAATCTATTAATAGAACAATCAGCTTAAAAACTTTCATGAGGTTTAGCTTATATTTACATTAAAGATTCTTTCAACGCGAGACCATTTTTTATCACATCCACATCTATTATTATGATCAAAGCATCTTTTTCCATTAAAATTATTATTACAATTCCAGTATAAGTCTGCAACGGTACCTCTGAAAGTAACTTCGCTAATTTGATTAAAAGTGCTTTGATATTGATTCTGAAAATACATTCTAAAATCATTGAGTCGCGCTGTTCTTAAGTCGTTAACATAAGGGCTTACACAAATGAAATAATTATCATTTCTCTGAGAAGTTGTAATTAAATGCTGCATTTTTGGTAATGAAAATGAATCAATGTCTAAAATGTTAGAAAACAAATGTATTTTAATAACTTGTGGTGAAGTAGTAATATCTTTTATTGTTAAGTGGTCAATGTCCTTACAAACAGTTTTTATCGGAATATTTGAACCATAGTTATGAATGTGCAAACTTGCTCTTTTTAGCGCTACTTCAGAAGGCTCAATCAATATGACCTTATTGATATCCAGATTAATAAACTTTTCCAGGAACACTAATGAAGCAATTCCTTGACCACAGCCCCAGTCAACAATTTCTACTTTTTCTGAATCAAAACAAAGGCTTTCGTAAGCAGATAGAAGTTTTGCCTGATGTAAGTTGCCATAACTATAGACATAGGAAAATAGTTGCGATTCTTCTGTTAATATATTTACACCGCGCCCTAATGAGCGGTATACATCAAAAGTGCCCCATTCTCTCCACTCTTTTATTGCAATTTCTCTAATATCTATAAAAAATTTTCCAGACTCAGTTAACTTGCTTACATATGATGTGTTGGTTTCTATGAGAAAAGAATCCGGAGAATAAGTTGGAATAGAGATTGTTCGGCTTAGTGCTTTATCAATCAGTGTTTGAATTTCATTATAAGCTTTAACAAAATCATCAAGAATAATTTTCAGTGACTGGTCTAACCAATAATTATTAAGTATATAGTATTGGTCTCGCGTACTAATAATTTTGTTACGCAATTCTTTGACACCTTCAATATTAAAGCGGCCAAAATCAATTATTACTTTTGAATAATATTGCAGGAAAACAGCTACAACTGACTCAAGATTGTCCTCTTCGGTTTCATAGGCCTCAGATAAATAATTTAGGATTTCTTCGTAGGCTTCAAGATAATCATTGAACTTACGGATATTCATAACATACCTTGCAACAGCACGATGCTTTAGACTAATTTCTGCACCTGAACGTTGCAGCATTTTATAAAAGCTTTCAAAAAGAGAGAAGCAGCTTAATCTCTCACTTGCTTCAAGTAATGTAAAAATAAATATCTTATTGTATGTTTTAGATAAATCTAGCGTTTTAACTAACCGGAATTTATTTGTAAATACTTCGTCAAATAATTTTTTATGTGCCTTAATACCGGAAAAGCTTTGAGTAATAAAGAAATCCTGGATGTGAATATTATTATAGATGATGAATTCTTCAAACTCATCAATGTCGATGAGTTTATTCAGATCTTCAAGTACATTACTTTGATATTTATATTCACTGTATTTAGTGCTCATTTTCCCTTTTCTTTTCTGAAAAGTTAATTGCTATTGTTCTCTTTATTATCTTTTGTAACTTCCCGGTTCTTGCAAAATTCAATCAGGAATGATTCTAGCGCATCATTACTAAATTCAGCATGCTCATCTTTGAAGCATTGCATGTATAGTTTTTCGTTTAACTTTTTCAATGTTTTAAAGAATTCAACTCTTTGCTGTTTTAGCATTTCTAATTCCATTTCTTTACTTTTAGCTAAGTCCTGGAAATATTCTGACAGTTCAGACTCAAGTTCATCCATCATTCCTTTAATAGGCTTCTCAATTATTTTGGTATACTCGTTTAGTTTATCTTTTTGCTGATCTTCTGTGAGTTCAATGTTGTGAATGGTTGAGAAATTCTCAACCAAAGGCTTACCTATTTCTGAAAAAAAAAGTTTTGTTTTCAAGATTTCTAGAAGTTCTTTCATGGTATTTGGCTTTTTGGCATAAACTATATCTTTATCAAGTATGTTATATGATAAATACTTTTTGTTGTCAGCTTTATTCTTTTCTTTTTCGATAAGAGTCTCAAATTCAAATGAAGATAACTCATCAACTATTTTTTTGTTAAACACATACTGATAAACACTTTCAATGGTATGGTAATCAATTAAACTATTCATTTCAAACTTCACAATTGCTTTGAAATTTTCGGTTTGATAAAAATTTCTGAATGCTTTATACCCTTTATTAATGCCAAATATTAAGGATATTCCCTCTTTTCTGGCTTTAGGAAATTTTTTATCACGAATAAGGTCTGATATGAAATTATCTAATGATAAACGAGCCTGACTTGCTCCATAGCTAGCTAGAATTGCATACAGGTAAGTTTTTTTTTCACTATCTATGCTTTCAAGTACGAATTTGCCAAGTTTCTTTTGAAAGGTCAAACTTTCTTCCTTCGCTGATTTTTCAACCGCTTCATTGTCAATTTGAGCATAAAACGAATTTCTTAGCTTGACTTTGCTTGTGTCATCATACAAATCGATAAACATTTTGTACTTACTAACAGACTCGTCAAATGGGAATTTTTTGAAAAATATTCTTTCCCTATTTTTAGCGGTTATTGTGTTAAGTTCTCTTCTAATAAATTCATTTATAACAGATAATGTTGAAAAATAATTTGGTGAATAATTCATATAGCTTTCGCCTCCAAGACGCATTAATGCAAAGCCTCCTAATAACTGATCAAATACTTTATTTTCTTTTGATTGATCATCGATTTTTTCCGTATGTCTGGCAATATCTACCGTAATTGGCTTTTCATCTGTGGTTGAAACAAGATGCTCAGGGAAAAATGCGCTCCCTTGATTTATATTCCACATAGTATTTACTTTTTGATCCTCTTCTGTAAACCAGATATGCCTGACACGCGATATCGGTAAAGGCGAATCAAAAATGAGACATACATCAGATAACTGCTTGCTTTTTGTTTTTTCCTCTTCAGGAGTTATATATACTTCAATGCTACAGTTGCTATCATTAATGAATTTACGTGTGCTCAATGTTATGAACTCTGAGTTGATATCCTGTATATCAGTGTTTCTTTCTTCTAAATATTTGACAGAGCATATTAATGCCCGACTTAAATAGTGAGCCAGGTTATAAGACTTGATAGAGATAAAATAAGTTTTCATGGTTTATTCAGCTTCATATGTTGATTTATCGATTCCAGATAATTCTTCCTTACAAATTAAAAAAAGATTTGTTTTTGCCCTGGTAAGGCCAACATAATATTCGTTGATTTTTACTTTCGTGTTTTTAATGAACCAGTCATAACTGTCAAAGTTAGGAATTATGACGGTATCAAACTCCAATCCTTTTGCGGATTTAAAAGTAGTAATATGAATGTTTTCAAGTCCTCCAACTACTTCATGATCAGAATGAAAAAAAGTACAGTTAAGCTCATTTCTTAACAGTCCATAAAATTTATCAACCTGTTTTTTTGTCGGCAGCAAAATTCCAATGTTTGATGTATCTCCTTCATATTCTTGCGCAATTTCAACAATTTTTTCGATCATATCGGCTTCTTCCCAGCCAACAACTGACACTAATGGCAGGTTACCACTATTAGCTGTTTCAATGTTGCTGTAATCTATATGTATGTCAGGAAAGACAGCTTGTGTGAAAATCAAAATTTCTTTTGTGTTTCTAAAGTTAACCCTTAATCTGTAACTTTCATTATGCGGAAATAATTCTTCCAAAGCACAGACCAAAGCTTCTACTTCATTTTCGTTTAAATAGAGGCTCTGTGCAATATCTGCGCTGTAACTTATCTCTGGAAAAAACTCATTGAACTCCCTGTATCGGCTAATTCTCACATCTTGGGCCTCATCGATAATTATTTCGTCATGCCCATTATCAATGTCACATGATAGAGTTCTTTCAACGTTTTCAGCAGCTTCGTTATTTTCAAGTTCTGCACACTTTGACAAATAGAATTCTAAAGTTTTCGTATACGTAACCAATAGACTTCTTTTACGCCCAGTGTCATAGTTTCTAATATGTCTCATTAAATTTACAACGGTTTTTCCTGTTCCTGGCCCTCCTGATAACGCAATTGGGTCTGTTTCGTCAACTGCTCTTTGCTGATCTCTTGTTAACAAATCTACTTGTGGTAAGTTAAAATAATATGGCATGACTATTCTCCTTTTATCATTTCACTAAATGGGTTTTCTGTATGATA
>PWNZ01000052.1 GCA_003564135.1 Candidatus Cloacimonadota bacterium | reverse complement strand
CGTAAACTCGGTTCGTGCTTTTTTTTGGCAGAAAGTTGCCGACTGACCCGGTTAAACAGAAAAAAGGTTTCACGGGTTAAAAAGTCAGCGCTCCGGTTCACTTTACACAATTCCAAACCGCGATATACGAACAGGACACCCTGATGAAATAATGTGCTTCGCAATTTTACCCTGATGGAATAAAAAAGAAGATTCAACAGGGCAGGCAGGCCGTGCCTGCCCTAATCTAAACAGCGAAGCACTAAGCTTCCTAAACTTCTTCATTGTTTTTTTATTCGTGTGCATTTGTGGATAAAAATTAGGTTCCGGTTTGTCCGGCTTAAGAGTTGATGAAGAGTTGTGGTGCACTTTAAATTGCCAAGGCAACAAGCCATTTTATCATCTTAGAAAAGTTGAGTTAACGAAATCATCGGTAAAGGGTAATGATTAATGGTACTTAACTACTAAACTCAATGTATCAAGTTCTTCCAGAGCTTGACCAAGGTCACAAGGGCATCCCTGCCCTTGTTTAAGTATTTCGTGTTCAGGATACAGTAAAGGAAAGAGTACGCCGGCTTTAGCCGGTTATTTAATCATTCTCTCACGTGTTTTCATTCTTCATTCTCAAAGTCGTGAGCGTTTCCTATCATTAATTACTCTTTATGGGGGCTATTCCCCCAAATTGTTTGACTAAATGAGTCGACGAGTACTCTTGGTAAAAAATATTGCAAGATATGAGGTCAAATGCATCATTACTATCAAATAGCTCTACCGGTAAGGATCCGTAAACTTTTTGTTTATCAGAGTGAAACGATCATCTCTAAAGGCTGCCGGGTATTAGTATCATTCAACAAAAAGCTTGTTAACGGATATGCCTGGAATGAAGTTGATTCTAAAGACCTGAAAAAAGGGATTAGCTACCAAAGAATTCATGAAGTCATAGACAAGAATTCTTTGATAAGTGACGATTTGCTACACATAGCAGAATGGATAAGCAATTACTATTTTTGCAGCTTGGGAATCATCATTAACTCTATGTTACCTAAGGCTTATCAGCCACAAATAGTCCAAGAAATCCGACTGACAGATAAACTGCCGAACATGGCTACATTATCGACAGATGAATCACTTTTTCTTTCTAACCTTGACAAACAAGAATGGACAGGAATCGATTATTTGCGACAAAAGTTACCCAAAAAACCCGTTTTAAAGATAATTGAACAATTAGAAAACAATAACAACATTGCAGTAAAAAGATCGTTTGACGTTAAAATCAAACCAAAATTTGCAAATTATATCACTATAAAGCATCATCTTCCCGATCCGGATCAAAAACCACTTACTGCTAAACAAGAAATAGCAATGGACTTAATAAAAAGTATAGGAGAAGATATACCTGTAGCTGCAATAGCCGATCAAGTTACCTATTCAATCCTCAAAGCATTAAAAAACAAAGGTCTGTTAACCGTAGAACCACGTATTGTTGAAGACAAAATCATCTCGTCCAAGAGCGAAGCTCCCCCTAAAATTATTACTCTGACTGATGAACAAGCAAAAGTCCTTAAAGAAATTGATTACTGTCTAAATAATGATCAGTTTCGTACATTTCTTCTACACGGTGTAACTGGCAGTGGTAAAACAGAGATATACATCCGTTTAATAAAACAATGTTTAACTGTAAATAAAACAGCCCTGGTATTAGTCCCGGAAATAGCTCTTACTCCACAGATGGAAAACTGGTTCTATTCCGTGTTTGGTGATACTATAGCTATCCTTCACAGTCGTCGTAATGACCGAGAAAGATGGCAGGAATGGAAGAAAATAAAGAGCGGGGCTAAACGAATTGTAATCGGAGCACGAAGCGCAGTTTTTGCCCCTTTGGATAATTTAGGGATCATTATTGTTGATGAGGAACATGAAAATAGCTACAAACAAGATAATTCTCCGAGGTACAATGCCCGAGACATAGCAGTTCTCAGAGCAAAATTATCTAAAATTACCATTGTGCTGGGAAGCGCTACACCTTCATTGGAATCCTATAATAACGCCCTGACAGGTAAGTATAAACTTTTAACTCTTACATGTCGACCAAACGACATCAGTAAACCTAAAGTCAGTATAATCGACCTTAAAGGTGAGGCGCCCGGCACTATATTGTCTCCAAAGCTCATCGACATGATTAAAGACCGTTTAGAAAAGAAAGAACAAGTACTACTGCTTCTAAACCGTCGCGGTTATGCATCTTATGTAATATGCATGAACTGTGGCGCAGTAAACAGGTGTTCTAAGTGCGATGTGAGTCTTATATATCACAGCACCAGTCACCAACTGATGTGCCATTATTGCGGCCATATTGAGTCAATGAAGCAAAAATGTCCGGATTGTGGTAGTTATGTCTTAAACTATGGTACTGCCGGAACTCAACAATTAGAAAAACAGCTTACCATCCTCTTCCCGTCTGCAAGTATCCTTCGAATGGATACAGATACGACCGGAACCAGAAACAGCTATCAATCAATGTATAACAAAATGAGTCAAGGATCTGTAGATATTCTTTTTGGTACTCAGATGATAGCTAAAGGATTAGATTTCCCTAAAGTTACTTTGGTAGGAGTGATCTCGGCAGATAATAGTTTGAATGTCCCTGATTTCCGCTCTTCCGAAAGAACCTTTCAATTAATAACTCAAGTGTCCGGTCGGTCCGGAAGGGGACAATTTCCGGGAGAAGTGATCATTCAGACATATAATCCCGATAATTATGCAATTCAAGCGGCCCGAAAACAGGATTATACATTATTCAGCGACCAAGAACTCCCGCTTAGGAAAAAGATGCTGTACCCTCCTTATTGTAAAATAGCAAGATTCATTTTTTCTCACAAAGATATCTCGATATTAGAAGAAGACATGCGAGTTATGAAGCAAATCATAGTGGCACTGAAAAAAGAGCTTCAAATAGCAACTCTTGATCATTTCAGTCCGCCAGATGAATCGGTTGAGTCTTCGATATTGGGGCCTCTGCCTACTCCCATAAAGAAAGTCAACAACCGTTATCGCTACCACATAATAATCAAATCCAAGAATGTGGGCAAATTACTGAATATATGTAAAATTATCGAGAGAAGTTCGAAACTCAGCAAATCAATAAAAATTGATATTGATATTGATCCTTTGTCACTTCTTTAGCAAGCAAATAAGTACGGTCTCGTGATCAATTCGATATGACCATCAGTATAATTAGTATTATAAATAAAAAAGGGCAGGTACGATCGTACCTGCCCTTTTGA
Source organism: Candidatus Cloacimonadota bacterium (assembly GCA_003564135.1). Classification (GTDB taxonomy): domain Bacteria; phylum Cloacimonadota; class Cloacimonadia; order Cloacimonadales; family PWNZ01; genus PWNZ01. The sequence goes on along the minus strand of PWNZ01000052.1, from coordinate 17,669 downwards.
TCTATTAGGTTAATTGTTTTTACTTAACTAACATCATCTTATGGATCTTGTTGTAGTTATCGGTCGAAAGTCTATAGAAATAAATACCTGAGGTAACAGAGTTACCATCATTATCGGTACCATTCCATTCTGTTTGATAGCTACCTGCATCCATTACATCATTAACCAAGGTCTTAACTCTTTGTCCTAGAACATTATAAATATCTAAGGACACTTCAGTAGTTCTTTCAATGCTGAAGCTGATAGTTGTACTTGGGTTAAATGGATTCGGATAGTTTTGCTTAAGGATTGTAGCATAAACTTCCGGAACTTCTTCTTCTTCTTCTTCGAGCGTTACCGATACTGGACCATGGAAGCTATTTGTCAGGTCATTATCAATTGACTCTAACCAGTAGTAATACGTATTACCCTGTGTAACTTCTATATCCTCAAACTTGTATTGAGCTGTTTCTGAAGTATTTGTAGCCGGTATTATACTCGGAGTGATGACATTACTTTCAGATAATGAGTTTTCAGTATTTCTATGAACTCTATATCCTTGCATATTGGTTTCAGTTTCGGATACCCATTGTAGGCGAACAAATGTTTGGGCTGTGCCACTGACAGTTGCGGTATTTGCGGTAAAGGAGGATAGTTCAACAGGTAGTGTAGAACCGACTTCACCATCGTCACCAGCAAACTCAAATATGTCATTTCTTTGGTTGAGTCCTAAAGCAGCAACATTTACCACTGCATAAGGAGCATCCCATCCCCAATGATCGCTGTCAATTCTTGACCATCCACCGGCACCGAGACGAATCCATAAGTCATTAGGTTCTTGGTCAAATCGCAATTTGAGTTCTATACCGCTTCTAAATACACCACCTTGGTCTACGACAAACCTGAAATATCTTCCTAGTACTCCGGGGTTCGAGAACAGTTGCACAGGATCGATATCTTCGTGATTCGTACTGGTTATTAATCGTAAGAGCATTGCGGTATCTTCATCAGCAGCAGGACTGAATATTGCAATTTCATCTCCAACATCACCAACATTGTAATCTTCATCGGGATTAGCAGGTTCTGTAGCATATTGATCTTGGGTGTTCTCATATATGCTGAAGTATGCGGTAGCTGTTATATCAACGTCTGGCATTTCGCTATCAATTATTGGAGTTTCAAATGTATCAACTTCTTCGCCTTCATGATAAATTCTCCAGATATTAAATCTATGGCCGAAATTCGGTATAGCTGTTACATTAATATCAGCACCTTCCTCAAAGTAATAAGTTGAATCGGGAAGCAATGGGTGGGTTGTACCGCTTCCGTCAACTCTGATTGTAAGTGCGTATCTGTCAACACCGGGATCGTCTTCGGTTGTAAAATGCCAAACTGGGGTATTTTGCGCATCGCCTCTATAGTTTTGTGTTGCATTAGTTCTTCCGAATGCATCTCTCGCTCTGAGTTCTCTTGTCGGAGAGCTAGATCTGACTGCTACATTTTCTCTCTCAACGCTGTTTCTAGTAGCTCTTGTTCGGGAAGATCTAACTGCTGTCGACTCTCTGGAAGCTGCATTTCTTGTATTTCTTACGCTTCTTCTACCATCTCCACCATCGGTAGTGGTTGGTATAACTTCCCAGTAGTATCTTGTTTCATAACCTAAGTTAACTGGAACGTCAATAGCATAATTTTCTTGTTCGGGTACATACGCTACCCAGTCATATTCTTCGCCAAATTCCTCAGTATCGTCGAAATATACTCTGAAACCAACTGGATCTGTATAGTCCTCATCGGCAATATATCTCCAGCTGATTCTTTCTAAGCCGATTGCTACTTCTGTAGCTTGATGCTCAGGTGTTGGATGAGAAGCAACAGTTGGGTTCGGACTTGGTCCCGGGTCGTCTCCATAGCCGGTTACAACGACGTCTTTAATTTGCAAGAAGCCGTCATCCATAATGCCAACATCCATTGACACTCTCCATCTGAACCATACATCTTCCTCATCTTCAATAGCTTCGGGAAGTTCAAGATTAATTTGTACCCAAGCATCACTATTCGGTAACATCCAAAATACGTCATCGCCTAGCTCTGTAGGATTACCGAATGGTGTCCATTCTTCTCTATCAACACTATATTCAGTAGTTACAACTCTTGGTCCTGATCTGATGGGGTTATCAAACATATCAGTAACATATTCGCGACTGATACTTGCGCTAAGGTTTAATTCATCGAAACCTGCTGTTGAGAAATGAACATTAAAACAGTTATCAACTTCCCACCTGTGTGCTCTGTAGAGACCTTCATCGTTAGGATCAAAACCATCGACAAATCTCGCTGAGGTTGCAACATCATGTACCCATTCACCATCTTCAAGTAAGTTAGAGTCAAATAGTGCTGTTGGGTATTCTCTAAGTGTAACTGAGGTATCTTCTTCGCCTTCTAATCTTCTTAAAAACATTGCTGTCGAGCCAAAGGTGAGTTCTGCGGTATTGTGCGCAAAATGGCCTGAGGCTTCCCTATAAACTTCTATATGCAGTGTTTCACCTTCTGCCCATGGTGGATCTGCAACAAAATTACCAACATTTACTTGAACTACGAAAGATCTTCCTTCCATTCCAACCCGAGAACCGGGTGAAGCATCTGTAAGGACGACATCAGGACGAGTTTCAATCCATGCTCTGAACGTGATTTCGCCATCACCATCAGCATCATTATCAGGATATTCTTCTCCACATACATCCCATACTTCTTGGAATATTTGTTTTGATTGAGCAAAAGCCAATCCACTGTATAAAACAATTGCTATAACAAGTATAGATATTAGCGTGAACTTTTTCGTCATCGCATCCTCCTGTCGATTAACCTACGTCTCGTATCAGCTCTTCCATTGTGAGGCCACTGAATTTCTTCTGTAACACTAACCATCAAAGGCATGCCGATAGCTGCCGGGAATAAATCATCGTCATCTGGATTACCAGCCCATCTATTGTCTATATCATCCCAGGAGATACCATCCCATGATTGTGTCTCTGCAACCCAAAAACTGATTGCGTCTGCATAGTTCTGATTTGCTGATATGTCATCACCGAGTGCATTAAGGGTAGTCAAATCAGCTCTGTCCAATGGAACCATAATAAAGTTATTATTTCCTGTTGTTCCTTCTTCAAGTGTATATTGAACCGGCTCTGTTAAGCCACCGACACTATAAAATGTCAACTCTTCAACAACACTTATCATGTAGGAATTGCCATAATATAAAGAGAATAAATCATCTTCGCCAGGATTTCCTGCCCAACGACCACCGACATCATCCCAAGAAATACCATCCCATGTTTGTGTCTCTGCAACCCAGAAACTGATTGCGTCGACCATAGGATCATTTTCACCTTCAGGGATAAAGTGGTTACCTAACTCATTTAATGTTGTTAATGTGTCACCTTCAGCATCAACCATGAACATAGGAACAGAAATAAAGTTATTATTTGCTATCGTTCCTTCAACGCATGAGTATGCTACATAACCGACGATTTCACTTGGTTCTGATTCCTGTGCAACTAACGTTACAGTGAAAACCATAACCAATGCCACGAGTAAACTAATCTTTTTCATTTTTGCCTCCATAGCTATTATTAATATCTTGAATTGTTTTTTAAGTTTTGACCTACAAGTAAGGGAAACCCTACTGCAAGACGGTTAAAAAAAGAAACTCTTTTACTGCCAAAGTCAGCTCTCATAATTGTGCTAGTGCCTTTTATGACCATGATTCTTCTCCTAACTTCAGCGTGCGATAAATTGACATAAAACTCCTTAACTCCGCGCACCAGATCCCCTTAGCGTGATACAATGCACGGCTCTTAATACTATAACTTAAAACAGACCTAGATTTAATTCTGTCTCTATCCATACAAACATCTTACCTTTTTGATTCTATGAACTTGTTTACCACAGCCGTAATTGCTGTCAAGAACTATTTTAATATTCAAGCTCGAAAAAAGCGTCAAGTCGCATCCAATAAGGCTCATATAGCACTAAATTTTTGTGTCGCCCTCCGGATTATGAGGGCGACACATCAAAAGTATTATTTTACTAATAACATCTTTTCAGTCGCTGTCCATTCACCAGATTCAATTCTGTAGAAATAGACACCACTGCCGACTTCACGGTTTCTGTTGTCTCTACCGTTCCAAACAACATTATGACGACCAGCTTGAAGATGGTCATCAACTAAAGTAGTAACCCGCTGTCCCCTGCTATTGAAAACATCAATACTAACTTTCTCATCGTATTTGATTGAGAAGTTTATTGTTGTTGTGGGGTTAAATGGGTTTGGATAATTTGCTTCTAATGCGTTAGCCAATACCGGCAGGTCTTCATCTTCAGCACTGAGCAAGTTTATTACCAAAGTATTGAGTGATGGTACTGACTCTTGATTATAGGTGTATACGGCGGTAACGTAATAGCTATATTCATTATCAGGCTCTAAATTTTCATCAGAGTAGTTCATCTCAGTGACCAACTCTTCATTAACCATTTCGCCATTCCTATATACGTTATAACCAATAACCTCAAGGTCATCTCGATAGTTAATCGGTTCGTTCCTGATTATGTCATTATTGCTGGTGACAAAGTTATTCACAGGACTTCTTTTAGCTAATGTCGTATTGTTATCTCTTCTTGATCTGCTCTGCATGTTGGGCACATTAGAGCTGTAGATAACTGCAGGATCGTCATCCGGATAAAGAACAACTGCTCTGATGATATAAGCGTTATTAGTTCCATACCATTCATTTTCTGATGGATCTAAATACCATGCTCTATTTGTTTCTAATTCCTCATCAACGCCTATTCCTGTAGTTTCATTAACTGAACCGAATCCTACCAAGAAATCGTTGGTTACAAATAAATCATGTTCATGTAGCTCAACATCTACCCAACCATCGGCAACTGCACTATAAGTACCGGTATAGATTGGAGTTCTTGCGGGAACATTACCGGCCCAACCGTAAATCTCAACTTCAAAGCTGCTGTCACCTTCACCTTCGTAGAAAGTGTAGTAGCTTACACTCAATATCTGGGCATAATCTTCTTCCGGTGACATTTGAGTACCCATTGTAACACCTTCCCAGCTTTGACCAGCGGTAACATTGTCCTCGTCATAGCTTAAATGTTCAAAAGGTGCGGGCTCTCTCCAGGAAAGGTGGAGATTATAGCCTTCCCGCTCATGGGTAAGGTTATTAGGTGGGTAGAAAGCATAAGGTGGTTCTTCCGAATCATCACCGGTAGCTATAACGTTCATAATCTCAGCCCATCCATCTTGGTTAGTTTGATCATTAATATTTTCCCATTTCACCATCACGTTTTCTTTCCAGGCTGCCGATGGAGGAAGCTGGATGTTTATTGGAAACCATCCTTCATCATCCGGCAAGACATGATAGTATTCGTCATTGTTTTGTTCGGGATTACCCCATTCAACCCAGTTCTCACCTTCATCAATACTAAAGTATGTCTTAAAGTATTTAGGTCCTCTGGGTTGAGGTGGTGCTTCGCCGACAAATTGTCTTCTTAATAAAGATCTTACTCTGATATCTTCGTGCTCCATTGTCGAAAATTCTATAGCGAAATATCTGTCGTCCTCCCAACCAACAGCTCTATACACGCCATCTTCGCTAGGATCATAACCATCGACATACTCAGCTGTTGTCGTGACTAAATCGTCTTCATTAGAGTCAAATAACACTGTGGGCTCTGGCCTAAGTGCTATAGCATCTTCACCATACATGAAAATGCCCGCCGACCCTTGAGTCAATTCAATCTCATTCTCAGCTATTAGTTCTCTTTCTTGTTGTTTGATGACTATTGTAAGCATCTCACCGGCTGTCCAATCAACGGGTGCTCCTGCTGATCCTGGAAAGTTTCCGGCATTAACTTGTACAAGGAACCTTCCACCACTCATACCTACATTAGATCCGGTAGACTCCTCAGTTAAAATATAACTGGGTCTAGAACTGATCCAAGCTTCAAAAGTTATTGCACCATCTTCTTCGGGATTTGGATGACTCTCTCCATCAACATCAAATACCTGTTGGAAGACCTGCTTACTTTGAGCTGAAAGCATAGTGGCGAAAAGGGTTATCGCCATCACAATAATAATAGTTTTCTTCATTCGTCACCTCCAAAACGGTTTTATTATCTTTTTTTTATTGTATTCTTATAAATTACCGACCCTACTTGAGAGCGGTTCACAAGCTATCGAAAATTTCAAAACTTTATCCAGACATCCAGTCGCATCTCCTTTTTTTTATATAGCCGTTTTCGAATTCGGCGCTACAATCAAATAATTCTTTCCTCTCTGATATCTACACCCTGCTTTATTGTCAAGCTTTTTTCACGAGATTCGTTATTTTTTTTGCAACAGCTACCCTCTACCTTCCTTTTTTTAGCTTTAGAAATCCGGATAATGCCTGATAAAGTCTAGTATTTATGAGGGCTAAGATATTGTTCATAATCGGAAAAAGCTTTACTCTTTTAGACATCTAAAAAAAATGACATCTGAAATCTAAGCCGTATAACGTCGTTGGTACTTATTAGAGTGGATCATCGAATATTCAGTATGGTTAATAAATAAAATTTGGGAGAGAAAAAAATGAGATATATCATTCTCGTGGCTCTGGTACTATCTTTCTTTGGAAGTCATATTAGCGGGTCATCCAACACAGTTATGGATATAGTGCCTGTTGGTAACAATAACATAGAAGATGAATTGATTAAGTCTATTATAAATATCGAGATAGGTAGTGCTCTGACCGATGAAAGAGTTTCCAATGCTATCCGAAACCTGCACAAGCTTTCTGTGTTCGACGACATTACCATCAAAAAAGAGGAAGTTCCCGGTGGTATCAGACTAATAATAGAGATAACAGAGTTCCCCGTCATTGGAAACATTAAATACGAAGGTAACAAAAGAATGCGAAGAAATAAGCTCAATGAGATTGTTACTTTAAAAGAAGGCATGTACCTCTCTCCACATGTCCTCAACCGCATTAGACGGAATATCTTGAAAGAATATCAGGGTCTCGGTCATAATTATGCTCATATAGAGTTCGAGATAGCCGAAGTAGAAGAAGGGCTCAAAGACCTGACAATAATAATTGACGAAGGAGAAAGAATAGCTGTCAGAAGAATCGATTTCTTCGGGAACAGATATATGACCGATCGCCAATTATACAGGAGGATGAAAACCAGAAGAACAAGTCTGCTAAGATCGGGAAGGTTCGAACAAGAAGTATTTGAAAATGACCTCCAATCTATTGTCGATTATTATCAGGAAAACGGGTTTATTGATGCCAAAGTACTCTCTTGGGACATTGATGTTACCGAAGACAGTTATTTAGAGATAAGTATTTATGTAGATGAAGGAAGGCAATACTTTTTCGGAGACATAGTCATATCCGGCAATGAACGTTTTACTGATGAAGTACTGCTGGAGTCTTTCGTTTTCGAAGAGGATGAGATATTCAACATCGAAAAATTAGAAAGACAAATAGGTGGTATTGCTTCAAACTACTATGAAGAGGGATACATTTACGCTTCGTTTGACCATGACCTGATCCGGGATAATGACCGGATAAGGGTGGTACTCAATATTAACGAAAACAACCGAGCAAAGATACGCAAAATTTTTATTACCGGCAACAGAAGAACAAAAGAAAAAGTAGTTCGTCGGCAACTGGCTATTTCACCCGGTGAGTATTTCCGGCAGTCCCGAATAATCAGAACTCAACAGAATATCTATAATCTGGGTTTCTTCGAGCCAAATATTCACTTAGATTATCAACCCGTCAATCGAGATGGTGATATTGATCTCCTTATTGCATTAGAAGATCGTCATTCAGGATCGGCTAATGCCGGTGTTGGATACAACAGTCAGGATGGCTTTATAGGTCAGCTCAGCGTCTCCCACAATAATCTTTTCGGCAATGCTTGGCAGAGTGGGCTTAGTTGGGAGTTTGGTGGCCGAACTCAGAATTTCCAGTTTGATTTTACCAATCCCCATGTTTTTGACACCTATACCTTAGGGGGATTCAACATATATCACACCCGCAGAGACTGGTCTTCGTTCAATTATAAGGTTTATACCACCGGAGGAAGTCTCAGGGTAGGTCGTTCGCTGTTCTTTCTGGATAATTCAAGGTTAGTAGCTAACTACTCGTACTACAGAAAAAAATATGAAGTTATAAATCCACAAAGAGAAGAGTCGGAATATCTGTTGGAGCTCGACCGCTTAGGATGGAGAAATACCAGCTCATTATCTCTTACGTTTACCAGAGATAGCCGGGATAATATATTTTACCCAACATCGGGAACCCACATGATACTTTATTCGGAAATTGCCGGAGGTCCGCTTCAGGGTGATTTTGATTATTTTAAACAGATACTACAAGCTACTTGGCATACCCGAACATTCTGGAAGCTGGTACTCCGTTCCAAGTGGCGTTTTGGATACGTTACGCCTTATGGAGACTCCGAAGAAGTTCCGCCAGATGAGGTGTTTTTCCTCGGTGGTACCGGACCTGACGGCTTGAGAGGCTATATGGACAGATCAATTCCTTCCCGGAGAAGCGGAGGTGGCAGGCGTGCCATAATTCATAGCACCGAATTCACTGCTCCTTTAGCGGGCGATCAAATCATAGGTCTATTATTCTTTGATGCAGGCAATAGTTTCAACAATCTCAGAGACTTCAATTTCTGGGACTTCAAAAAAGGAACCGGTTTAGGTGTCAGGGTTCATACTCCGTTAGGATTAATTGGTTTTGATTACGGATACAGTTTAGAACATAGGTCTTGGGAGCCGCACTTCCAGTTCGGAGCCACTTTCTAAACGTGCTCCTTATCCCTGTATTTAGGCATTTGATAGATTTACCTGCTAATAGTTAGTCTGCAAGTTCGATCATGAAATCCAGCACTAATTTAACATTTGTCTTGACCGTTACACCTAAATGGAAAATTTGGTTACGAATATCCGGGGTGTAGCGCAGTTCGGTTAGCGCGCTTGATTTGGGATCAAGAAGTCGGAGGTTCAAATCCTCTCACCCCGACCAATTATCATAGCAGAACATAAAGTGAAATCACGGGCACTTAGCTCAGTTGGGAGAGCGCTTGCCTTACAAGCAAGTGGTCGGGGGTTCAAGTCCCTCAGTGCCCACCATTTATTATTTGACTCGTAAGAAAAATTTGCCGATAATTAACGTCGATTGCTGGTAATGAGAATAAAGATATTAATAATATGCTCATTATATTTCGCAGCAATAGATATCACGGGCACTTAGCTCAGTTGGGAGAGCGCTTGCCTTACAAGCAAGTGGTCGGGGGTTCAAGTCCCTCAGTGCCCACCATTTGAACCCCCTATAGCTGCAAAAGTACTGTTCAAACACGGTCTGCAAATCTAACACCAATCATCAACTCAACAAATTCTCGCTAAGCCATGTCCGCTCGGCAATTAGGGCATTTCTTCGGCGGAAGCTATTACATAGTAGAACTTAGTCTCATCCAGCTCGGTCAGGTGTTCTGTTTGATCAGTTACTGCTATGGGATCTCCCCAATCTTCTGAAGTTAGATCTTCAGCAGCATAGATTTTGTAAGAACGTGCATCATCTACCGCCTCCCACCTCAAACGGACAACATTGTCACCTTCATACTCAGTAATGTCAATTATGACAATGGGTGCATCCAAACCCGCTTCGGGCAATGGATGAAAATATAAGTAAGGATAGCCGTTGTTGATCGTGCCTGTTTCATCGTGAACCCATAAGTCATCAAAATCCCATTCAGCATAAGACCTCGGGTTACCGCCATAAGGGTATGTCAGTTCGGCCGTAGTTCGTCCCTCTCCAATAGGTGATTCGTTCATCGTCGAAGTCTCAACATCCCAATAGATGAAAGTAACATCAGTAGCTCTTAAATGGTTGCCGACAAATCCGCCCACTCGCTCTTCACCACTAACTCTACCTGCACTGTAGCAGTGAAATATTTCTCTGTCATCACGATTATTGTCTCTGCTATAACCAATGAAACCGCCGACCTGATCGTTACCTTCAACACCGGCCACTGAATAACTATTCCTAATAGCACTTCGAAGGTTTGAACCTACCAAACCACCAACCTCATCGTTACCAATTACTCTGCCGCTGCTGTAGCTGTTTTCGATGGGACTATCAGCCAGACTGCCAACTAACCCGCCGACATCATCAACACCGGTAACATGGCAATCACTGTAACTACCTGATATAGATGACCGTAAAGCATCACCGACAAGACCTCCAACTTCATCGCCGCCTCTGATCCGTCCGGAAACACCGCTGTGAACAACGCCGGGGCTCGCTTCCAGCATACTTCCAACTAAACCGCCAACTTCGTTGTTTCCGGTAATATTTACATTGATCAGATTAACATTTTTAATTACTGCAGGACCATTACGTCCGCATAATCTTTCGAATAAACCAACCCTATTCGCCTCCGGCCTATTAATAAACAAGCCGTCAATCGTATGGCCATCGCCATCAAATACACCGTTGAAACCGTTAAATCCTTCACCAATTGGATCCCATCCTTCTCCCTCATTATAGGGCGCCACATCTAAGTTTATGTCATCCCGTAACCGAAAATGACTGCTTGGAAAATCGCGAACATTGTTTAATTGTTCGGCATTAGATATAATATAAGGTCTTCCTTCCGTGCCGTCACCACCTGAGAATTGAGCAGACAGCGCTATTGCTATGCTTAATAACAAGAAGGATAAGATCAGTCTCCTTAACGTCTTTGAACCGGTTCCTGTTATTGTTTCCATTTGTAACCTCCTGGTTTTAATTATTATCTTTCTTATCCGATTAATCGGGATATTCGCCATAAATAAGAATCTAAATCGTTCTTCAGATTCAATACATCTTGCAGTATCCAACCTATTTGTTGTCAGTAGTTGCTTCAAAGACAATATCCACATTATCAAAGGCTGAACAAGTTTCCCTCAGACATTCTATATCCGAAAAATTCTGAAGCGAAAAACTCGCTTTGAATGGTGGCCAGGTAAACGATACCGAGCCTGAATACAAAGGAATACCGGCAAAGCAGAGCATATTCCCTCTATACTCAAACAGCTCTAAGATTTGCTCTTTACCATTCAAAGATTTATAGCTTAGGATTACATTTATCATATCGGATTAACTACTTGCAATAAGCGTGCCAGTAAAAATATTGCAATAAAACCCGCTGCTGATGGTGATTTGGCGGTCTTTACTGTTTTCCGAAAGTGGTCGATTTAGACCAGAAGACTTAACTAAGAGAATGATCGAAAGGTTTTTAACTATACCCGGCAGTGCTTTACGTTAAAATGGTCGGTAACGCCCAAATACGGCCGCATTCGACCAGCATTGGATATGTGATATCTGTTTCTAAAAAACTATACCCTGTATATCAAAATATATTCTAAAAAGTTAGCTCGTACTTATTGATTCTCCGTCTAAGGCTGCTGCGGGTAATATTTAGAAGCTTTGCTGCTTGTGATTTATTATTACCGGTTTTCTTCATAGCCTCAATGATAGCTTCTTTTTCTTTATCAGCCAACCTCATTGGCGACAGGTCCGCCATTTTTGGGTATGATTTCTCTATGCCATTTAAATTCTGCTGCACATTAATGTCATGAATCCGCAAATATTTATCGTTTTCCCGAGATAAGATTACCGCTTTCTCAACCATATTTTTAAGTTCTCTCACATTACCGGGGAACTCATAACTGGTTAGCATATTGGCTGTATCAGGAGAAAAATATTTGAGCTGTTTCCTCATAGCGAGACAGAACTTTTCGACATAATAGTTCACAATAGGCATAATGTCTTCAGGTCTTTGCCGGATAGGCGGAACATGAATGTTGAATTTATTGAGGCGGTAGTAAAGATCTTTTCTAAACTTATTCTGCTGGATTTTACTAATGATGTTCTGGTTGGTAGCAGCAATAATTCTGATATCTAAGTGTATATCTTCTAAAGACCCCACCCTTCTGATTTTTCTATCTTCTAAGACTCGCAGCAGTTTGGTCTGCATACTTATCGGAAGGTCTCCGATTTCATCGAGAAACAAAGTCCCTTTATTAGCGGCTTCAAAGACACCTTTTTTAGACGAGTTAGCTCCCGTAAAAGCACCCTTTATATGACCAAAGAATTCACTTTCGAAAAGATTATCCGGCACGGCAGTACAGTTTACGTCAAAAAACACATGGTCTTTTCTTGAGCTTAAAAGATGTATGCCGCGAGCCACTAATTCCTTGCCGGTTCCGCTTTCACCTGTGATAAGTACATCAGTAAACTCTGTTTTGGCTACCTGGTCCATTAAAAGCAGGATTTCATTCATTTTCTCACTTTCAAAAACAATGTGATGTTTTTGGCTAAAGCCTTCATGGCTAAGCAGCTTATTAAAAGTATTACGAACAACTATCAGGCGGTTCTGCTTCTCCAGTTCTAATGCTTTCAACCGGTATCGTTCTTTTTCTTTTTCAGTTCTTTCTAATTCCAGCTTCGTTAAAATGCTGTGGATTACTCTCAGCCTTCTTTCATCGTTAAGGTAGTCTTTAATTTCAAGTAGTTTCTTGTAATAGTATGAGGAAGACTTGTAATCTGGTTTCATTTCGCTCAACTCAGCGAGCATAGTATAAGCAGAAAGGGCAATAGACTTATAGCCGTTAGGCTCGGCCAGAGATATGCACGAGTTTAAATATCTTTCTTGTTCGTCGTATTGGTCCATTTTTTTGTATATTTTCGCAAATGAAAGGTAGATATTTGCAATCTTAGCCGATTCGTCTAAATTTTTTGCATAACTAAGAGCTTTATTAAGCAACAGAAGAGCTTTATCATACTGACCCGCCTCTGACTTCAACTCAGACAGATTAGCATAGGCATTGACGGAGCAGGACATATTGTTGATTGACTCATTTATCTCGATTGCGTTAAGAAGATATTCCTCAGCCTTTTCCGGCTCATTAAGAACGGAATACCTGCAACCGATATTAAGCAGGGAAACTGATTCTCCATACAGGAGATTATGCTCCTTGCTTACAGCGAGTGATTCTTTGTAATATTGAAGAGCTTTATCGTTATCAATCAGCTTAGAGTAAACCCGGCCGATATTGGTCAGAATAGAGCATGTAAGTTTAGGGTCCGAGTATTTAGACTCCAATTTCAGATTCTTTTTGAAAAAGCGGAGTGCATTTTCCAAATCATTCCACTCTGTATAAATAATCCCGATGTTGTTATATATGCTCCTCAACCCCCGAAATGACTGTGTTTCTTCAAATACCTTCTCAGCTTCAGTATAGTGTTTCAAAGCCTCCAGGTAATTACCTTGATGATAATAGCCGGAACCTATCTGCTGGTGAGCTAAGGCCATACCGATAATATAGTTATCGTCAGTTGCAATTTTCAAAGCCTCCCTGCTGACATCAATGCTTTTCTCCGGTTCTGATGTCATAATTGACGCAGCCTGCTCTTTTAACTGTTGAACTTTTCCCTCAACCGCTCTGCTATTACCCATTAGGTCTCCTTTTATGTTCATGAAAGAGAATCACATATTTTTAACTTGAATCTGTCAACCACATTTTAGGACTAACCTGAACCCATACTGACGAAACAATCCGGAAACAAGTCGCAAAACATCAAGACTCAATGCTCTTGTTAGCGGAAAAGAATTATCCGAATAAGAAATCAAGAAACTGTATGATATCCTGACCTGCGTTATTAAATATTGTAGGGACAGGACACCGTACTGTCCAAATGGGGTCATTGAAAAGATAGGCAGTATGACATCCTGAGCCTGAAATCCTGTGTGTCCGACACATCGGTTTCAGCCTCTTTCTTCACCCAATATCTGTTCAGCTTATGGTCATTTGCAATACCCACCCTTACTTGAATAAACGGCGTTTTCTTATTCATATATACTCCTTTCTCTAAACTATTTCGTTATCATGGTCGCTATCTTGTCCAAAATCTCAAGCAAGAACTACAGACTAAGCACTCTTCCCATCTGCGTAATCAGTAAAAACAGAGTTCTATGAATCTTTTCAATCCCAAATGGTAGTTTGTTCATAGTTGTTCTTATTTTTTAGCCTGTATTTATTAGCTTTAGAATACTTAATAATTTCGACATCCTCAATCTTTTTCAGATAAGAAGCTATCTTTTGCGGTGACCAGTCCATACCTAATTTAGTGCTTATTTCCTTAGCCGTATAACTTCCCTTAGCAAGAAGAGTTGTTATTTCATCGCGGAAATCCTGAGCATGGTCTATTGACTTTTCTCTGAGGGCAACAGCTAACTTAGATTCTATCATTTCACCAAGAGTATCAACAGGAATAGCACCTGCTTCAATCAGTTTATTGTTGGCGTTGTTCTCATTTATATCCGGTCTTCTTACATAGATAACTCTTCCCTTCTTCAGTCCGTCATTTACTCCTGACCAAGTTCCGCCTTTATTTGAGGATTCTGCCACAAAAATCTCTTCAGCAAGCCCGTAAATAATAGGATTTCTTGCCATAGCCAAATCCGCTCTCCAGGGTACTTTAGGGTGGAAGGTACTCAAAACAAGAACGTCACCGTCAATTATCTGTTTGTAATACTTTCTAAACCCCGACCCAAAGGTCAAAATACCTTGAGGTAGGACAATAATGCTTTGTCCTCTGTACTTCAGGGCGGAATCAAGGGCGGCTTTATCAACCCCTTTAGCAAAGCCGCTCACTACAACCTGATAGTTCTCGGTTGCCTTTTTGGCTACTGCATCGGTAAAATTGATTGCTATTTCGGAAGCGTCACGAGAACCGACTATTGCCAGCGATTTTTCCTGCAACAGCTTCTTGTTACCTTTGACATAGAGCAGAGGCGGTGCATATTTCAGCTTGAGGTTTTTTTTAAGCAGAGGCGAATATTCCTGATTAATAATCGGTATTAACTCATAACCTTGATTATATAATGATTCGGCTAAAAAGGAATTGTTAGCGATCTCTTTTTTAGCTTGTGACAATGTTTCTACCTGATCACCGGTTAGTTCAAACTCATTTTCCCATATCGATGTATCGGAAGAAAAGAAATCCTCAAAGTTGGACTTCTTTTCTGCAAATACCTTAACGATCAAACTATTTATCTTGAGATGACTCCATTTCGGTAAATGAGCAATTGTTATCCAATATGCTGCATCGTTTATCATTCTTTATCTCCTATTGATTTATACATTATCTCCACCGACAGTTTTTGCTAAGACTAAAGGTACAATTATCAACGCCCCACATTTCGTCAAGTATCTACCGACCTCTTTTACGGTAGCGCCGCTGTCCAAGATGTCATCTATTAGGAGGATGTTCTTGTCAGCTACCATCAAAATATTGTCTAACTCAAAGGCATCTTTAACGTTATCTCTTTTTAGCAAGTAGTTTTCAAAGGCTTTTTGTTCTTGAGTTTGGCGAACTTTCCTGAGGGAATGAGAAATAGGTATTTTCAGGGCTGATGATATTTTTATAGCATAATTCATAACTAAATTCCCCGATTTTGTAGGCGGTATGTATAATATAAGATCGAACTTGTTTTTTGACAGAAATCTCCAATACGCCTTCAAGGCTAAAGTAATAAGAAAGTCGGGAAAATCTCCGCCGTTTTCGTACTTTGATCTATGAATTGCTGCCCCAACATTAGAAACACCGTAATAAGAGGCTGCTATCCCATTCCGAAGGTGAGTGTGTTTTGACTCAACAAGAAGTTCAGGGAAGTAGGAACTCCGAAATTCGCTAAGTTTATCAACCCATTCAGTTGCCGTTACATAATTTCTTTTAGGTAAATTCGTGTTATCACAGTTATTATGACTTTGATTACCAACATCTCCAAGATAGTCACAAAGAAATTTCATTCTCGGGTCATTAGTTTCAGCGTATCTTATCATTGCTTCCATTTCCTGAATCTTTGCATTTCTGAGGGCATCAAAAAGGTCGGTGTTTAGGGGTTTTGAATGGGGAATGAATTAGTAATATTTAGCTCTACCTTGTATCACTTGCCTAATAATACCTTGGTCGATCAAGTCTGCCTTTACGACTCTGATTTGTGTTTGTGTCAGATTAGTACGCCTCATCAAATGTTGCTCTCCGAGCATTTCCTCTTTTAACAGTGATATTACCTGATGGTATTTTGCTATGTCCGGTTTGCTTCCTTCAATGAAAGCTTTGGGCAAAGCTACATCAGTAGGATTGTACTGTAAAATAACGGGTGTAGGTCTCCCGTCTCTTCCAGCTCTTCCTATCTCTTGGTAATAGTGGATTGGCGATTGAGGGAACTGAGTATGGATAATAAAACTGATATCCGGCTTATCTATGCCCATACCAAGGGCATTAGTGGACACAACGCATTTCCATTCATTCTTCATTAAACCATATTCTACTTCTATTCTGGTTTCTTTGTCGAGTCTGCCGTTATACGCACGGCAGGGGATATTTAAGTATTCAAACCATCTGGAAATAATCTCTGTTTGCACGACTGTTCCGGTATAAATAATCCCTGAACCCGGAAGCTTCGAAATGTATCGTGCCAGCCACATTAGCTTTTCATCGTCCGAAGTAACGTTAACTACATAAAGACGAAAGTTTTCCCTCAACAGATTCCCTCTTCTGATAATCAACTGACCGCTTATCTGTGAGGCTATGTCTTGTTCAACACGTTTTGTTGCTGTAGCTGTTGTGGCAAGAACCGGCATTCCCTGCGGAAGCAAGTTCACCAAACTAATGATTCTCCTGTAGGCAGGACGGAAGTCGTGACCCCAAACAGAGATACAATGTGCCTCATCAACAACTACCATAGAAAGCCTCATTTCACGCACTTCTTCAATCCATTGCAGATTTTCTTGCCTTTCAGGTGCTATATAAAGAATCTTCAGGCTTCCTTGCTTTGCTGCATCGATTACAGCCTGATTTTCCTCCGGAGTCTGTTCGCTGTTTATGCATCTTGCCGGAATCCCTAAAGAATGGAGTTTATTTACCTGATCTCTCATTAATGATAGAAGCGGTGAAAACACAACGGTCAACCCGTCAAAGAGCAGAGCTGGAAATTGAAAACACAGCGATTTACCGTATCCTGTCTTTTCTATCAGAAGAACTCTTTTCCCTTCCAATAGGCAAGAGATTGTTTCCCATTGCAAATCATAAAAACTGTCCAGTTTGAATACTTGTTTTAGCTTCAATTCTGCTGATTCTCTGCTCAACATAAGGCAACTCCTTTATCCTCCATTTTTTTTAGTCCGTTGTTTTTATTTTTTGATCGATTCGTGTTGATCAGTGGATCAATATTCTCCTTTTTAACTATGCACCAAGCATTAGCGGTCAAACCCCCGCCCATCTTTATTACTGTGTGGATCAGTGGACTTTATTTTTTTCGTGTAAATTGACTGTGTTCCTCATCGAGCCTTTAAACTCGGTTCGGGTTCATTAGTGGATACAAATCAATTCTATCAGAACTCTATCCCATTCATCTCTTTATTTTTTTTTCTGCCGATTCTTTGAACAACTTTCAAAAACAATACCTAAAGGTATACCAACGCCAATTCCGACAGCAAGGTTACCAAGAGCAACACCAATAGCGGCTCCGATCGCTATACCAACAGCAATACCTGTACCGTTCTT
>PWNZ01000149.1 GCA_003564135.1 Candidatus Cloacimonadota bacterium | reverse complement strand
TTATTCTTCGCCGAACGGAGTTAGGCAACTATTATTCTTCGCCGAACGGAGTTAGGCAACTATTATTCTTCGCCGAACGGAGTTAGGCAACTATTATTCTTCGCCGAACGGAGTTAGGCAATTGATCTTTTTAAACGAGCTCGCCACAGTCAATATTATTGATAAGCTACTAATATACTGCCGATGCGCAGTACTGTAACTCCGAAGCTAACTATTTACCTACCTGAAGCGTGAATAGCCGGCAGGTTTGACATTAACCGGAGAATCAATTATCCTATACCATATAACATCAGATGAGAGAGTATATGAAAGAAGAAATAATTATTAAAGGTGCCGCAGAACATAATCTAAAAGATATTGATCTGACCATACCCAGAAATAAATTCATCGTCTTTACCGGTGTGTCGGGATCCGGTAAGTCGTCATTGGCTTTTGATACTTTATATGCAGAAGGACAGAGACGTTACGTAGAATCACTTTCAGCCTATGCCCGACAATTCTTAGATCAGATGGAAAAACCCAAGGTTGATTATATAGAAGGGCTTTCTCCGGCTATTTCCATCGAGCAGAAAGCCGCCAGCAAAAACCCCAGATCAACAGTAGGAACGGTCACCGAGATTTACGACTATATGAGGGTCCTTTTTGCCCGTATCGGCAGCCAGCACTGCTATAAATGCCGTCAGCCGGTATCCTCGCAAACCGTTGACCAGATGGTACAACACATTATGAATAATGATTCGGGGACTAAGATCATGCTGTTAGCGCCAGTCGTTCAAGAAAGGAAGGGTGAGCACAAAGAGGAATTAGAACGTATCCGTCAGGAGGGGTATGTCAGAGTAGTAATTAACGGTAAAGTTCGCGAACTGTCAGAGAATATTTTATTAGACAAGAAAAGCAAGCATAATATCGATATCGTTGTCGATAGATTAGTCATTAAGCAAGGAATTGAAAGCAGGCTCACTGACTCGATAGAAACCTCGATGAGACTAACTGAAGGGTATGTTAAGATAGCATATCTCCACGGAAACAAAAACTCTAAGGACAACTTCGAAACAGAATTACTCTCAGAAAAAAACGCCTGTGCCGATTGTGGAATAAGTTTTCCTGACCTTTCTCCGCAGCATTTTTCTTTTAACAGCCCTCTGGGTATGTGTCCTTCATGTCACGGGTTAGGCCACAAAATGGAATTTGACCCCGAAAAAATCGTTCCCGATCCATCCCTATCTATTAATGACGGTGCACTAATTCCTTGGGGTAAACTCTCAGATAAAAAGAAAACTTGGACAGTTAACTATGTCTCCAGCCTGTCTTACGCTTACTCTTTCTCCTTAGATACTCCCTGGCAAGATCTGGACCCGGATATTACCGATTTAATACTTTCCGGTTCTAAAGGGAAAAAGTTTCGTGCTCGGTGGAACAATAAACGAGGCAGCGGAACTTATGTCGCTTCGTTTGAAGGTGTATTGCCTACCTTAAAAAGAAGGATGCACGAAACAACATCCGAATCTATGAGGCGCTATTACTTACAGTTTATCTCCGATAAGCCGTGTGCCGAATGTCAAGGGTCAAAACTGAGACCCGAGGCCACATCTGTATTGATAGATGAAAAAAATATTCACGAACTCTCTTCTGAAACTATAACAGGACTGAAAAGTTTTTTTGATGATCTCAAATTAGAAGGTAATAAAAAACTGATAGCCGAAGAATTATTGAAAGAAATATCCAGCAGATTAACCTTCCTGTTAAATGTCGGGCTGCACTACCTCACTCTTAACAGAAGATCTCCAACTCTTTCCGGCGGAGAATCTCAGAGGATTAGGTTAGCCAGCCAATTAGGAAGCGGCTTGGTCGGAGTAATGTATATTTTAGACGAACCGAGTATAGGCTTGCATCAAAGAGATAATCTTAGACTACTCAACATGCTGTTTAAACTGCGTGATATGGGAAATACGGTCTTTGTTGTCGAGCACGACAGAGATATTATGTTGGCTGCCGATAAGATTTTTGACTTTGGGCCGAGAGCCGGAGTTTATGGCGGCGAGATTGTTGCCCAAGGCAATAAATCTGAGATTATGAATAGCTCGCGGTCACTCACCGGACAATACTTGAAAGGTGACCTGCAAATACCCCTGCCGGATAAAAGAATTCCGCTCGACGATAGACTTATCAGCATTAAAGCCGCTTCACAAAATAACCTTAAAGATTTAGATGTTGATTTTCCGGTTGGTGTAATGACCTGTGTTACAGGTGTTTCCGGATCAGGAAAAAGCTCATTAGTTAATCAAATCCTCTACCCCGCTTTAGCTAACAGACTAAACCGGGCGTCAGAACGAGAAGGAAAATATAAGTCTCTCGAAGGTTTAGAACATGTTGATAAGGTCATCGCTATTGATCAACAACCGATAGGAAGAACACCACGCTCTAACCCGGCAACATATACTAAAGTTTTCGACCCGATTAGAAAACTTTTCACCAACCTCCCATCCTCAAAAATTAGGGGATATAAGGAAGGACGATTCTCCTTTAATGTTAAGGGAGGTCGCTGTGAAGCTTGTGAAGGTGCCGGCCTCAAACAGATAGAGATGCACTTTCTACGGGACATCTACGTAACTTGTGATGTATGTAAAGGGAAAAGATACAATAAAGAAACACTTAACGTCAGATATAAAGGCTACAACATCGCCAATGTACTTGATCTCGATGTCCAAGAAGCATTCAAACTATTCGAAACAATCCCGCCTATCAAACAAAAACTGCAGACATTAATAGATGTGGGACTCGATTATATTAAATTAGGACAACCATCAACAACTCTGTCAGGTGGTGAAGCTCAACGCATAAAACTCTCGAGAGAACTGAGCAAAACCAGTACCGGAAAAACGGTTTATATCTTAGATGAACCTACTACAGGATTACATTTCGACGACATAAATAAACTGATGAATGTCCTCTCACGATTAGTGGCTATGGGTAATACCCTGATTGTCATCGAACACAACATGGACGTTATCAAATGTGCTGATTATGTTATCGATTTAGGCCCCGAAGGCGGTGATGAAGGTGGTTATATAGTTGCTGCCGGGACACCGGAACAGATACCAAAAATTAAAGAATCCTACACCGGACAGTTTCTGGGAGAACACCTCGCACTGCCCTCAGCCGAAACCACGGCGTAAAACTTGGAAAGGTACTGTATTTCATTGACAGATTAGACCAGACACAAAGACTATAATAACTTTTAGACAATGTAATATAACGGAGCAAAAAATGGAGCAGCTTGTTTGATTAGGGTTTGACGATTTAACGGTTTGGCGATTTGGCGTTGTGAGGCCTGCAGAGGGCGAAGAGCTAAGAGCATGGAGCATAGAGCTAAGGGCGTAGGGCTAAGGGCAGAGAGTGATGTGTCCTGCCCGTACAAATCAGACGGATCACTGGCTTCAACCGGTAATTTTTTAATCATTTCTTTGGGTTTCATAGTCTCATTCATGAACGTTCACCGTTCACTCTTCACCGCCTCCCTAAACACTCAACCCTAAAAACTAAACCCTCAACTCTACTCCAGTACATCGAAATCGGACATCTTAATCATCTGGTCTCTTGTCCATTCTCCAGGCTGCCAGCTTCTCACATATATAAGCGGGTCTTCTTCCAGAAAGTCTATCAGCAGGAACAGGTATCCTTCATCTGCATAGCCGCTGGAAGCGTATTGCTGCCTCATACTGATACCGAAAACGTCGGAGTCTATATCTTTTTTCTGCAGGTTGAAGGTATTGAATCCCAGGTGTATATCGCGCTGAGCGTTAAAAATTCTTCTTTGCCGCTGCAGGTATTGTTCTTTTGTCATTTGGATGTATTCAATTTCGTCGAGATCACGCTCCATGCTGTATTCTCTGTCAGTACTTCCCGGCTGCAGAACTCTTCCGACGATTACAACCGCTTCTTCGGCAAAAATCTTTTCGATGGTATCCAGGTCTCTGTTCAGGAAAGCGGTACGGTATTTTTCCAGGAACTTAATTATCGTTTGCCGCTGCAGTCTTTCTTTATCGGTGATATCGTCACGATTGACATAATTTTGATGCAGTTCGTCGAAGACATTGAAGCCGATATCTACCAATTTCCCCTCTTCATCGAAATCGAGTATCAGGTATTCCATTGTCTGTCTGCGGATAGAAGGGTAGTTGCAGGCAACAGGTATAGAGCGCATTTCCCAGCCGGACCAGATTTTATTGATTTCAACATTAAAAGTCTCGTCTACCAGCCGGGGGTTGTTGTAATTCATAACAGCTGCAATTTTATCCGCCAGAAAGGGATCATCAGCAAAAGTATCCCGTATCAATTCTATGTCTCCCGTCGATAAAGCTTCCAGAAACCTGAGGCTCTCACTTTTTATCTGCGGACTTACCGGGCAGTCTATCCTGTTGGTCAAAAAGATATTAAACTTGTCAGAGGTAACTAACGGCTGCAGTTCTTCTGCGGTTGGTTCGGGAGCGGCAGGCGGTTTTTCAAAACTGATAGTACGCCGGTTATTATAGGAAGGTCTGTGTACTCCGTTCCATAACTCGGCGACTAAAGGGACACAATCACGCTCTGAGGCGAAACGGTATTCGATTTCGATATCGAGATTATCGTAAGATACCGATGCTCCGGTAAGATCGCAGGTTACCCGTCCGTCTCTCGCTACGGCAGTATGCTCACTTCCTCTTTCCAGATAGATGAAATCCAGCTCCTGAACAGGCCTGCCTTCGTATTCAAGACGCAGAATAACAGTCCGTAAGCTCTCGGAAGGCCGGACATCACCTTCATAAATGAACTCTACATTGCTCAGGATATTTCGGATTCTCAAGGGTATTTCGATTACCAGGTTTTTATCCCGGTATTCGATGAAACGTTCAGGCACTGAGTTCATCAGTATAACCGCATAATAATAGTATTGCAGCGCTCTGGAAAGATTAGTTGACTGTTCTGCCTGTTTGGCCGTTTCATAGATATAGATAATCTCTTCTTTTCTTCGGGCAAACTCCTCTTGCAGGTCTTCTTCACTGATAAAGAACAAGAAAACATAGTTACCCTGCGAATCGCGGTCAATCAAAGGCTGCAGATTAGAAAAAGATGCCGAAGTATAAGTCGTTACTACCGATTCCATAAAGTCTTCATAATTGGCATTCTCCTCTTTCCAGCGATGCTCAAATTCCGAACTGACAGTCACCGAGATATTGGACGCAAGCTCGGCTCTGGCTCGTTCGCGCGCTTCATCGCGGTCATCTGACTTAGCCTCACCCCAATGATAACCGCTGCCGGGACGGGTTATCTCTGAGCGGCTGACATAAAAAGCATCACAGACTATAGGGGCTGACAGCAGCAGCAAGACAAATATAACAGATCCAAAAGAGCCGGAAACTATAAACCTTCTGAAAAACTCTAAGCAGTTTGAACTAAAACTATATCTTGACCTATCCATTTAATCATCACCTCTTTGTTTAAAATTTTTTACCACAGATTATGTATAGTGCTCCTAGCATCTTGCTCTGATTTATCCCAGACCTGGACCCAGTTAAGTAAAATAGACGACTTAACGGGTTAAAAAGGTCTGAACACAGCATTTTTAATCATTCCCTTGGGTGTTTTCATTTTGCAATTATACATCGTACATTGTAAATTATAAATTATTTTTCACTATCATGTCCGTTTACTATGTTTAAAATTTCTCCCGCAGATTTCTCAGATTCTGCAGATTAATGGAACGCTGACTTCAGTCGGTTGGTCCGCCGGCTTTAGCCGGTAATTTAATCATTTCCTCGGGTGTCATCATTCTTCATTATTCATTCTTCATTGACGATGTCATGGACGTTTACTATGTTTAAAATTTCTCCCGCAGATTTCTCAGATTCCGCAGATTAATGGAACGCTGACTTCAGTCGGTTGGCACGCCGGCTTCAG
>PWNZ01000107.1 GCA_003564135.1 Candidatus Cloacimonadota bacterium | reverse complement strand
TTTTTCATAATTAGATACTCCTTGTTTTTTGTTGTTAAAATCGCTTTATTTAATGCTTTTTTCGGAAACTGCCTTTGAAGAAATATTACAGATGCATTCATCTTTAGGCTCGGTTATGGCGGTAATGAGCTTATGAAATTCGGAAATTTTTTCTCTGTTTAAGGAATAGTGAATCCAGGTAGCCTTTTTTTCACCTATAACCAATTGGCAGCTAATGAGTACTTTCATGTGATGCGAGAGCGTGGATTGGCTTATCTGTAAACCTTGTAAGATCTCACAGGCACACATCTTCCCGCAGGAAAGCATGTCTAATATCTGTATGCGAGTGGGGTCACTCATAGCTTTGCATATAGAAGTCAGCTTTTGATATGGTTCCATTTTATCTCCTGTTCGTATAATTACAGACAATTTATAAAAATATCGATTTATGTCAATATTTAATATCATCGATATTCAGAGAAGATAGCAAACTGCTGGAATAAGGGCAAAGAAGAGTCACAAAATATATGAGGTCAGAACCAAGAATAGACTTGTAGCTTATTCTTATTTGCTGTCGGAAGGAATGTATATAAGCCGCGCATCATGCGAGGCCTTTTTGGCTATGGGCCTTATAGGCTTTGGGCAGCGAAGAAGACGGTAAAAACACTCCCTTTTTGTAATTTGCTAGCTACTTTTATATCTCCATTATGAAGAAGAGTTATATGTTTTACTATAGCCAGTCCTAATCCCGTGCCTCCATATTTTCTTGAACGAGACTTGTCAACAACATGAAATCTGCCGAAGATCTTATCCATTTGGTTTTCCGGAATGCCGCAGCCAGTATCGGCAACACTGACAAATATTCGATAGTCATCTACGCCTGTAGTTATAGAAATACTGCCCTTATCAGTGTATTGTAGAGCATTTTCTATAAGATTGGTTAACAGCTGTTCTAACTTGAATTCGTCACCTGGAATAATTGGCAGTTTTGTATCCGTCTTTATATTGAAAGAGAGGTTTTTTTCTTTAATTTTTTTTTCGAATGCAGCAGCTACGTGATTGACTATCAAGTTAAGGTTGACCGGCTGTAATTCAAGGGCATCACTTCTTTCTAAACGAGATAGGCTTAGCAGGTCGTTGACAATGTTAATCAACCGTTCAACATTTCTTTGGGTTATTTGCAGGAACTCTTTTCCGGTTTCGGACACTTCTGTCTCTAAGGTCTCGAGAAATCCCTTTATGGCAGTTAAAGGCGATCTAAGTTCATGAGAAACGTTAGCTACGATATCTTTTTTTATCTGTTCTATATTTTTAAGCTCAGTAATGTTGTGTAGCAGGATTAATAATTCGCCATCAGCAGTAACTAAGCCGCTGCCGAGGTAGTAGGTTCTATTTATGACGATTTCCTTAGTAATATCTTTTTGTGAGTTGCTGAGAGACCTGATAAATCCGGCTAATTCGGGGTGTTCTATTACTTTCCAGTACTTATGGCCTATGACCTCTTTTCTGGCTGTGATATTTTTGAAGCTGGGGTTTGTCTCCTTTATAAACCCATCATCGTCAATCAATACCAAACCTTCTTTCATTGATGACATAATAGTGTCTAGCGACGCTTTCCGGTAGGTCAACTCAGTAATTAAGGAACGAATGTATTCTGTCATATCGTTAAATACCTTAATCAGCTTGCCAATATCGTCTTTACTGTCATTTATGACCTTAACATTGAACTCGCCTCCTGACACCTTTTTAACTGCCTTAGTCAGTTCTCTGACAGGCTTAGTAAGTTTGGCGATGTAGAGATAAATCAGTCCGGCTGAAATCAGCATTACAATAAAAGAAATCCGGAAAATACTGGCCCGCAGGGAGTGCAACAATTTATTTATTTGGTCAGCAAAGATGCTGACCCTTAAAACACCAATAAACTCATTATCAATATTATATAGAGGATAAGCACGGTAAAGCATCTCAGAGTCTACTGTATCGCTAAATCTGAGCGATTCTCCGATTAACTCTTGTAAAGCAGGGATTATTTCGTCCCGGGTTCTGTGATTATCCATAATATCGGGGTCTTCTTCAGAGTCTGCTAAAACTTCACCATCAAGACGAATAACCGTTATTCGGTAATCAACTTCACTCCCTATTTTTTTAGCGAGATTATCAAGCTGCTCATAGTCTCCTTTCTCTATCAGTTCTGCTAAGGGTATACTGATCGAATGATTGATGCCCGATAGATAATCTCTGAGCGTATCGAGATGGTAATTGGTTATAATCCTGTAGGAAAATAGTGAAATTGATATCACTAAAAACAATGAGATAATGATAAACCCGCTGATAGCCTTAAAAAAAAGTGTGTTTTTCATCATAATTCTCTAATTAATTTTAGCTTTAACTGTGAAGGGCTAACTCTCTTCAATTTTGTAGCCGACGCCTCTGACATTTTTTATATACTTCCCCGATTCACCCAGCTTTTTTCTAAGATGATTAATATGAACATCAATTGTTCTATCGATAACTATCTTTTCATTGCCCCATAGATGATTAAGGATTTGATCACGTGAAAAGACCCATCCTTTCTTTGAACCAAGCAGCTGCAGTAGTTTTACTTCGGTATTTGTCAGGTCTAAAAACTTTTCGTCAACCTTGGCCTTGAATTGATTGGTATCGATAAGTACGTTTTGACCGATCTTAATTATATCTGAGCCGGTATCTTTATTATTGGCTCTTCTTAGTATCGCTTTTACACGTGCTGTTAATTCCCGGGGTGAGAAGGGTTTTGTTATATAATCGTCAGCACCTAACTCTAAACCCAAGATGCGGTCCATCTCTTCACCTTTGGCAGTAAGCATGATAATTGGCAGATGCTTAAGTGAAGGCTCGGAGCGAATATTCTTGCAAACTTCAAGTCCGTCGGTGAATGGAAGCATTAAGTCTAATATCAGCAAGTCGGGCATCTTTTCTTGGATTGTGCTCATAAGCCGGTCTGCATCCTCGAATGTTTTTGTTATATATCCGGCTTTCTTGAGGTTAATATTGACGAGTTGCAAGATGTCTTGTTCATCATCTACAATGTATATAAGCTTGGTTTCCATTGGCTCCTTCTTTTAATCAGTTACTTTATCCTGAAAGAATACCTCCCTCATATCTGTCAAAATAATTCTCTGCCGGCCAAATAATCAGAGATCATTCTATAAACATCCATAACGATTATGTCGGGTAATGTTTAGGCTTGTACTACATATCTGAACTGTATAGTCTCAACCTTCGCAAAGCCTTCTGCTTTAGCTGTCTAACCTTTTCCCTTGATATGCCCAGGGTTGCCGAAATTTTGTCGAGTGGTTCTTTTTTATTGAAATGTAGGTGCAGCACGGCTTTTTCTTCGTCAGGGAAACCGGCAGGAATCTGTATTTGGCTCTGTTCAACCTGGTTTTCTGAACGGTCATTGTCTGTGTGGTTAGATTCATTTAGGGCATCAAGATTATCATTGTATATAACATTGCTGCCTGTTTCCTTATACTCCTTGTCGATACTTTCTAATATCCTTTTTTTTATCCAGAATTGGGCATAGGTAGAAAAAGAAGTGTTCTTACTTGAATCGAATCTCTGTTGAGCTTCGATCAAACCAATCATACCTTCCTGAACTAAATCATCGAAAGGTACTCCCGAATTTGCATATTTAGCGGCGATTGCCTTTGCTAATCCGATATAATCATCGATATTGATACAGTCATTATCTTTCATTCTTAACTCAAGGTTCCTGTAGTAGTTACTAAGTCTTTATCATTAGTATCGGTTCCTTTTTGTCTGGGGCTAATCCTTGCGATTACCGATAAAGGGCAGGCCATCACCTGTTCTTAATCCAAGTCTTCCAAAACATCTCGATCTTAAGGATAATCGCTTTACTGTCAAATTAAATCATCTCTTTGTCCGGTATAAGCGGCTTTTCATTTCACCAGCATCATCTTACCTGTACTGTCATAATCAGCAGTTTTTAGTCTGTAGGAATAAAGGCCTGAAGAGACTTTTCTGCCGTCAAAATCGATACCGTTCCAGTCTGCTCTGTATCTTCAGGGACTTTGTATATCGTCAACAAGCTTTTTTACTATCTGACCACGGATGTTGTAGACAAACAATTCTACATTTGTTTTTTCTCCGATGGTGTGGTGTATTGTGGTATTGGGGTTGAAGGGGTTGGGATAGCCGCTATGGAGTTCGGTCACCGGTTGCGGCAGTTCTTCATCAACGGATATATCTGTTTCGGTACTGAAAGTCCAAACGGGGCAGTCTATAGCGTCGCCTCGAAGAGTAAACTTTTTACTCTGATTAGCTTTTTTGGATGAAAAGAGTCTGGTTTTACCGGAAGAATCGGGTTCGTTTCTCTGCTCGGGGGGAATTGCAGTAGGAACGACTTTCCCGTAATAGTCCGTATCATATTCTAAGATATCGGGAAGGATATCCGCTGTAGAGTAATTAATCTGCTGTTCATCGTAATCTACCCAGACATAGTTTTTAAAGTTATCAAAATAACTCCTTCTTAAATGTGATGTAACGGTATTTGCTGATAGATTATTGTCAACCTTTCTCCATTATTTTTATTGATAAAAGGTCTGCCAAAGATTACACGGACAAAGAAGATTTGAGTACGGACAGGAAGCCCAAAAAATAATGTGCTTCGCAAGTTGGCTGCATTTTTCGCCGAGCTTACTTCGCTGCGGTTCACGGGGTAAACTTGCTCTGATTTGTTTTCCGGTAAATACCAACAATACAATCAAGATCTGGAAGACCTGAACACACGGACGGGACAATCCAGACCTGGAAGGTCTGAACAGTGTGTTCTGCTTCATCCTCAAACCGCTAAATCGTCAAATCCACGCGCAGCTTCTGCCCTCCGTCCTTTGCTCTCTGCAGGCCGAAGGCCTCACACCGCCAAATCGCCAAACCGACGCGCAGAGTCTCATCGTACATCGTAAATCGTACATTATTTTCGTTCACCGTTCACTGTTAACCGTCACACCGCCAAATCGCCACATCGCTTTTTCCGCGACCGGTTACCGCGGTTACCAAAAGTTACCTCAAAGGTAACCGTGTAAATCCTTGACTATCTAAGAGAAAACGGCCAAGGTTACTAAATCGCCATTTTTTTTATTTTTTTTTAAAATTTTATTTTGGGCCATTCAGATTTCACTAACCCGTCACCATAAACCTCACTATACTATTGTCTTCCAACCAATATTGCAACCAAAATGCAACCTATATTTATAAATGCACATTCCTGCCCTCTTCTCCAGGACACCTCATCGTACATCGTACATCTTCCTGTTTCACTGCTCCCCGCCTTTCCATTCTCCATTCTCAATTGCCTGCGTACCTCGGCGAGCTCGCTTCGCTCGGTTCTCAATTCTCATTTTCGTTCACTGTTCACCGTTCACTGTTCACTTTTCACCGCCAAATCCACGCGCAGCGTTTCACCGTCAAATCGCCAAATCGACAAATCGACGCGCAGCGTCCCCTTCAGCCGGAATCAGCTTTCTATTTTACTATCATGATTCTGTCGGATGCTTCGAGAGTCTCGGTTTCTATAAGGTACATATACATGCCTGTCCCGACAGTTTCACCGCGGCTGTTAGTTCCGTCCCAATAAACCTGATGGTCTCCCTTCCCTAACAAACCGGAAACAAGCGTCTTAACCCTTTGGCCCCGGACATTGTAGATAGAGACTACCACTTCATCAGTCACCGGCAGACTAAACCTGACAGTACAATGAATATTGCCTGCATTACGGCTAACTCTCACAGGGTTAGGAAACGCTCTCGAAAAAATTTCTTTGGCGGCTGCATCCTGCTCAAAGGATTCCTCCACACTTGTATACTGATATTCATACGCTCCCAGATCAATCCTGCCGTCAACAATCCTCTGATTTCCGGCAAGGTCGTATTTTTCGAAGGTGTATCCCGGTATATCGGT
>PWNZ01000112.1 GCA_003564135.1 Candidatus Cloacimonadota bacterium | reverse complement strand
AGGTATACCAACGCCAATTCCGACAGCAAGGTTACCAAGAGCAACACCAATAGCAGCTCCGATCGCTATACCAACAGCAATACCTGTACCGTTCTTGAATCCTGACTTCTTTTTCTCATTGTCATTTGGTTTTGTTTCCATAATCTTTTCCTCCCTCTTTTTCTTTCCTCTGCATTATCCGCGAAATCTGCGGAAGACGGTTTCTCTTTTTTATTTAACCGGGGTGCAATCAGTGTGCGAGGACTTAATTAGTAAAACAGTTAATTAGTAGAATAGTTAATCCACTAATCTACTTTACTATTCTACTATTCTACTTTTTAGTTCCGGCTTGTTCAGATTAGTACCTTATTAATCAAATTCGTGCATTTTTGGCAGAATGTTGCCGACTAAAGTCAGGGTTCCGGTTCTCTTTACACAATTCTAAACCGCGATACTGTAGGGACAGGATACCATACTGTCCAACCGTGCCTGTCCCTAATCTAAACAGCGAAGCACTAAACTCTCTAAACCTTTCTTTTTCATTCGTGTCTATTCGTGTTCATTCGTGGATAATCATCAGCTACTTTATTAGTCTGATCCTCATATTGTATTCATCACAAGCTTTTATTAACGATGACGGAGGAATATCGGAAATCAATCCTGAAGAACTGCAAGATTCAAGCAACTTCTTAGCGGTTTGTTTACAATCTTTATCTTCGTTCCGGTTTTTGTAGTCATCTTCTTCGTTAACTCTGTTTCCTTTAAGATAATAAAGCCAAGTATCGATATTTCTTGTCGGGATAAGGATAGCTACAGCTTCATCATCGTTTCTGAATGGAACTGCTAAGTCTTCACAGCGATCGCCGAACCCCTTTACGTCACCATCAACGACAGTTATTAGAATAGTCTTTGCTTTGGCGCTTCTTGTTCGAAAATCCTGCAGCTCATTGGGGAATTGATCTCTCACAAATTGTTCGGCTGAACCCAACGCAGGTGGGCAAATTTTTTCTTTAATCTCTCTATTATTCCATCCTTTTTTCTTCAAGCAATGACGGACAAAATTTGACTGCCTTCTGTCTTCACAAAGAATAATACAGGTAGCCCTTCTTTGGCTCATTCAGTCCAACCCCTTGATATTTGCTCCGAAACGTTCATCTTGTACTCACTTATAGAAGGTAGCGGCTTTACTCTTGAATGACTAAGAGGTTCTCTTTCAATCCATTTACCACAATCAGCCCCAAAATAATCAATCAAGTCGGGATGGTGGCTGATTAAGATAGATTGTTGAATACTACCATCTTGGCAGTTGTCATTTAGCTCCATCAACCAAGGCTGTATTTCAGCTAAAGCAACAAAGTTTTCCGGTTCATCGAAGAGCAGCGTATATCCTAAATCTTTGAGACCTATAACCAAAGTATAGAGAATGATCATGACCTTTTGCCCGTCAGATAATTGGCTGAAGTCAAAGAATATTGAATCTTTTTTCCCCTCTTGACCATTCTTAAAACCAACCTGAAGAATCTTCTCCTTACCGGCTGTTACAAGCTTTAAAGAATCAAACCCGGAGATTGTACCTCTCAGGCAGTCAATTACATCAAAGAGTTTGTCTTGATGCTCAAGGGAAAAATATTCATACCAGGAAGGAAAGTTAAGGCATCCTGCTAACAAAAATGGAGTAGCTTCATCAGAATTAGTGAACACCAGTTGAGGCATAATGTTAATGAATTGTAGCTTTTCAAACCAGTTGATGAACCAGATTAATTCGGCATCGGTCTTTCTTGGTACGGTTATCGAGAGGAAAGAACGTGTATCATCATAAGCTCTGAAGTCCGACTCACTGTTTTGTATATCGTCATATAGGTTGATATTTCCTTCAATGAATTTGAAAATAGGTTTACCATTTAAATTTAGAGTTTCACTTTGGATATATTGTCTTCTGCGAGAATGCCTAATTAACTGACCCACCTTGTTTGAATGATCGTTTAGATTCTTTTTGTCAGGATCGTGCTTGATAACAAGTTTGTAAACAAAGATGCCTTCATTCCCTTCAATAAGCAGCTCGAATGTTTGGGTATCTTTCTTTATCCATTTCGTCTTATCGGCTTTTAGGAAAACATCTCCTACATTCTCATTTTCAATGATTAATCTTCTGATACCGTGAAGAGCATCAAACAGAGTACTCTTGCCGCCACCATTAGGCCCCATAAGTAATGAAATCCGGTCAAGCTCCATCTCGAAATTGACAAAACACCGATAATTATCTACATATATCTTCTTTAACATATCTTCTCCTTTTTGCACCTAATGTTTACTCCCTGACTTGAAAATATTGATTCACAAGTTCGTCAAGTTCTAAAGCACAGTAACACGATAGATACCTATTTCAGAGATAAACCGTTTGAAATAATCGGGTACTTTTTCTTTATTGTGCTCAGAGCATCCTTGCTCTGATTTGTTTGTTTTAGGGCTGCAACTCCCCGCTTGGTGGACAGTACGCTGTCCTGTCCCTACGGGAGCATAACCTTGATTGTATTCGACTCCTTAATTTGTTTCCAGCATTTTTATGGACGTTGTTTATATTTAACAATAAATATGTCCTTCGACCCCTTACTTTGCAACTCTATCTCACCGAAGTCAGCATTTATCAAACTACCGGCAACATAAACATTTCTGTCGCTATCAACGGCTATACTTAGACCCGAACATGGTCCATCCGCTTTTTCTGCCCAGAGCCAGTTCCCTTCATCATCCAGTTTGGCGATAAAGAGGTTTTGAGATTTACCTTGCAGAAATATTTCACCGAACTCAATCATTGTTATGAAATGTCCTGTTATGTAAGTACTCCCTTCATCATCAACTGCAATACTGAATGCATGATGCCAAGAAGCTCTATTTCCTGCTTGTCTTGCCCAGAGCCAGTTACCTTCAGTATCTAATTTTGCGATAAAAATCCGATATGTCCCTTTACTTTGGAGCACGGTTTCTCCGAAAGTAGCAGTATCGGTAAAATGCCCTGATAAATATATGTTCCCATTAATATCAACTACTATTTTTGATATAGAGGTAGGATGTGTCCCTCCGGCTCTTTTCGCCCAAACCCAGTTGCCTTGATTATCTAATTTGGCTAAAAAAACATCCCGCACACTTGCACTTTGCAGTTCGATTGTACCAAAGACGGTAGTATTTTTAAATTCGCCTGCCACATAACGGTTGCCTTCAATATCAACAGCAATATCTGCGACATCTGCTCTGTATTGGCTTACACCTACAGCTACAACTCCGCCCTTTACAGTCTGTATCCAGTTACCTTGACTGTTAATTTTTGCGACGTAAATGCTTGTTGCCGGCGCATGCAACTCTATCTGTCCAAAAGCAGCCGTTCTAACGAAGTTGCCGACTATATGAAGGTCACCGTTCCGGTCGAGGGTTATACCCGCAACATGATTTCCTCCTGCTTGTTCTACCCAAAGCCAGTTTCCCTGACTATCTAATTTAGCTACGAAGATGTCTGAGTTTCCCTTACTTTTCAATACCGTTCCACCAAACTCGGCACGATATGAAAAATCTCCTGCGATATAAATATTACTATCATTATCAACGGCAGTATAAAAAACACTTCTAACATGCCTACCCCCAAACCTTTTAGCCCAAAGCCATTCACCTTTAGAATTCATCTTTGCAATAAACTTATCGTGTTCCGGAAAATAATGCATTTCTCCGGTGTTGGCATTGTCGGGTACATTCACGCTATGCAATTCTATATCACCAAAAGATGCAGTTCCTTGAAAGATGCCTGAAACATAAATATTGACTTCATTATCCGCAATGACATTAAGTCCTATGCAGTTACCTGTCCCTCCTGCTCTTTGCGCCCACATCAATTCAGGTGACTCTGCTTCTAATTGGATTACACTGCATATTAACAAGGCAGTTACAAAGAACACCTTGATAACTAATAATTGGTTAAATCTCATTTTTGTTCTCCCTTAATATTATCTTTGCTACTATCAACTACCTGTTGTAAATTCGTCTCGAATCGAGTTCACAATTTACCATACACCGGTAATTATCAATATATATCTTTCTAAGCATAAAATACTCCTTTTCTCAAAAAGTTAGATTACTACTGGCAAAACCTATTCAATCTGTCAAGGCAATTATAGCGGGTTAGATATCGTTTGTCCAACTGCTTTAGCCTTTTACAGGGAAATGTTTCACACTCATAGCAAAACAGTGTCGAAGTTTTGCTCGTTTCAAAAAAAACTCTCTCAACAATCTGCTCTGCATTATTTCCATATCATCTCCTCTTTTAATAAGCATGATACTATTCCGTTAATAGCCCGATTTGAAAGATTCTTAATTACATTATTTCTTAACGATGTTCATAATAACATTTTGTAGTCACCTATTATTCCTGAGGTATTTATGAGTCAAGAAAAGAGTTGTTTATCTTAGACACTCACTACATACCACGAATTTTCATTCCTGCCCGGATTCGTGAGGTGTTCTGACTGCTAAATCTTTTGAGTTCACAACTATCTTCGAGGCTATACTATTTAGTGGTCAGGTTATAAAGGTTTTTGACATTTTCTGTATTAACCGGGCTTAAAAGTCACGGCAGCACGAAATAGATTGACATTGATCCACTGCTTGAAAGATTCCGTGCCATAAATATTCAAGCAAGTTGCAGTATCTGCTCAACATAAGGTGGTTTATGAAAACTAAGGAACAAATAGTCGAAAGATTAAATGGGTTGCTTTACCGGAACAAAGATGTTGTTGCCGTTTGGGAAGGGGGTTCCGTTGCCACAGGTTATGATGATGAGTACTCCGACTTAGACCTGTCTATTATCTGTGAAGACGATGCGGTGGAAACGATTTTCCCGATCCTCGATGAGTACCTGGAAAATGATTTGGGTATTATCAGGAAACTAAGAGTACCAGAACCAACTTGGCACGGTTTTGCACAATGCTTTTATCAAGTGAAGAATGTTCCTGAATTCTTCTATCTGGATATTGTTGTAATAAAAAAATCGAGCCCTGCTAAGATGACTGAAAGCGACAGTCATGGAACCGCTCTGGTCTGGTTTGAGAAGGAGAAAATTTTGGATAATGCTCCTACACCCGAAGAGGAGATTTTGAAAAGAGGCAGACACTTTTTTAACCTCGCTGCTCAACCCGATTTCCTGCATATTATCGAAATCAAAAAAAATATAGCCCGCAGAAACTTTGTGGAAACATATCCGATGTATTATCAATTCATTGTCCGTCAATTAGGGACTATGCTTAATCTGAAGTACAGACCGTGCAAGGTTGATTTTGGGCTTCGTTACTGCTCCCGAGATTATCCGGCTGAGCAAGTAGAGTTGATAGAAAGCTGCTTTCAGGTCGGTACGATAGACGAACTGGCAACAAAATTCACAGAAATAGAGAGAATCTATCAGGAGTTAAAAACAGAGTTAGCAATCGTTTACCGGACAAGATCTGATTAGCCTGAAGAATGCTGACGATATCAGGTTTTTATCCACGAATTTTACGAGTAGCACTAATTAACTAATCTTCCAAGACGTAAGTTGTTGTCTTACAGCACCTGGAATATATGGTATTATAAGCTAAGTGTTTATACAGCAATCTTATCTTTATTCCACCTCCCGGTCGATTTAACGTCTGCCCCTTGCTCTCTGCTCTCCGCCCTACGGCCTCTGCTCTTTGCCCTAAGCACTCCTAAATTGTTTTCGCAGCCACTGTCTCCAGCTTTTTTCAAAGGTTTCCGGTTGCTCATCCAGGAACTTAAAGATATCATCATCAGCACATTTTTTTACAATGCTTACGATCGCCTCAGAACCATATTTATCTTCAATACACATCACCATCGTCCAGCCCCAATCATAAGCAAGAGGTATGCTGTTATTTATTTGCTCTAAAGTTGGGATTCTGTTTTCTCTGATGGCTGTTTCGACCGGTT
>PWNZ01000064.1 GCA_003564135.1 Candidatus Cloacimonadota bacterium | reverse complement strand
TTGAGTTAGGAAACAAGGAGAGTTATCATAATTGGAAGGAGTTTATGCAAAGACTCAAAGAGCGAGGTTTAGAGCGAAGCGAATTATGGATTAGCGACGATCATGATGGTCTTGTTAAGGCACTGGAAGAGTGTTTTCCCGGTCAATTAAGGCAGCGTTGTATAATACACTGGATGCGTAATGCCCAAAGTAAAGTTTCTAAGTCAGATCTATTATGGCTTACACCATTGTTAAAGAACTTGGTTAATTCTGTGAGCAGAGAATCATTTGAGCTTGCCTGGTCTGACCTAACACAAGAAGTAGATAATAAAGGTAGAGATAAGCTGCGAGACTGGCTTGAAGAGAGCTATCATGAAATCTCTCATTATCTGGATTTTCCACCGGATCATTGGAAAAAGATAAAGAGCACAAATCCCTTGGAGCGATTGAATGAAGAAATCCGCCGCAGGGAAAGATGTGTCCGTATATTTCCCAATGAGAATAGTTGCGTACGTCTTTTCGGAGCAATCTTACAAGGATATTCTGATGATTGGACAAGTGGAAAGCTCTACCTGTCGGAACCATTAGATAAAATATCAGAAAACAGGTTGAGACTAATACCTGTGTCAAAGTTGGCGAGCGATGGGCTGAAGCCCTGTTCCGCCAGCTCCACAGGGCTTCAGCCCATCGCTTCAAGGCGGTATGTTTCAGAAAAAGCTTGACGGATTAGATTAGTGAAAAAACGATGTAGCTGGTCGATTGAGCTTATATATAGAGTAAGTAACGAGAGCATATAATGTTCTCAATTAATCAGAGAAACAATGAGTTGGAATTTACACCAACGTTTGAGACTTAACTCGTTTTCTAGGGGTTCATAAAAGATGTGTCAGAAAAAAGCTTGACATATTAACAGCCCTTTTTTTGTAATCTTGGGTGATTTTGTTTTGAAAATTCACTTAACAAGTAATAATGTGTTAGCCAAGTGTCGCAAGAGGTTAGAGTATCGATAGACTTAGACTATGAAAAGCGTCGAGATTAGCTCAATTTAGTTAAGCTTTTTAATAATATGTAAACAAAGGGAAGAGCCAATCTAAAACTACTTTTAAAGCTGCCAGTTTAAACCGGTGACTTACATTACGATT
This sequence comes from Candidatus Cloacimonadota bacterium, assembly GCA_003564135.1. Lineage (GTDB taxonomy): Bacteria > Cloacimonadota > Cloacimonadia > Cloacimonadales > PWNZ01 > PWNZ01. Next base: position 4,974 of record PWNZ01000064.1, on the reverse strand, counting down.
GGTAGTACGCAAAAAAGTTTACTGGAGTATCCGGTCATCTTAGGCGAATTTTTAACTTTTAGGAGGATAATAAAGATGAGAAAAATTAGTTTGATTTGTATCTTAATCATATCCATTGCATTATACAGTGGATTAGTTTTTGCACAATCTAAGCAGATTTTCCAAGAAGTATGGGATGTGTGCGGAGAAGAGTATCCCGATAACGACCCTGATGGCGATGGTGCCATAACATTCAGGGCATGGATCGAAACCCGCCCTGATATACTATTAACCCATCAATCTCCGGGCTCCAGAGTGGGTATGGAAGGTGGTTCTTTTGTTGTTCAGGTTAACGTTGGAAACTTCAGAGCTGATCCACCTTGGTTAGAGGGTGAGACTCTACACATAGAAGTCTATAGAGAAGCTTCGGGGCATTATGGTCATAATACAGCGGTGCTTACTCGTGGTTCAACTGCAATGTTTCTGAGACGCCTTGAAGGTCAAGTAGACACTTCTATAACTATTGAAGACCCTCCTACAGTTTTGTTTGACTCAAACTTGGTTGATAATGATGGTCAATTTCTTAACAGGATTAATACAACCGCTAACCTGCTGGAAAATTTTGACCCCGATGAAAACGGTGTTTATCGTGCTGATGGTTGGGGTCATGCAGACAGATACTGGCAAATTGAGTTCTCTACACTCAGAGCAAGCGGCATAATGCTTGAGTCGCAACTCCGCAGACAATTCGAAACTGATTTCTTTGATGAACCAATTGTCGCAGGCCCACGATTTATCACAACTTATTACAGTACTGACGGAGAAGAATGGATACCTTTTGGAAACCCCAACGAAATCGGAGATGATCAATTTTGGCTGCTGCCTAATAATGATAGTTGGTTTAATGTATCATTTGAGCTTCCGGAATCATTATTAGGTCTAGAAACTGTTTACGTACGATGGTATCATCATCATGATCAGCCAGGTATTATCGATAATGGATGGGGAGAAATTAAAGATGTTGTAGTAAGAGATGAGCAATGGATTGTTGCTGTTTCCGGTAGGGTTATTGCCAATGATGCTCCCGACGGGCTTGCCGGCGCAAATGTAAGACTTAATTATCCCGGCAGAGTAGGTCTTGAAATCGGTTCCGGTGAAGAGGTAAATGGAAGTATGAGTTCAGCCCCGATAAATATATACTATCGAAGCTTAAGAAGCCAGACAGTTTATACAGCAGAAGAGCTTTACGATGCGGGAGCAGTGGCCGGATTACCTCTTATGGAATTGGGTTACTATGTTGTCAGTGCTCCTAATAACCCATTGCCTGATTTTACTATCAGGATAAAACATACTGATGCTGAGAATGCTTCCAGCCACGACTTTGGCCCCTATCAGACAGCTTATTACACGGAAAGCTATATGCCTACAGCCGGCGGATGGGATATGATAGCTTTAGATACTCCTTTTATTTGGAACGGGATAGATAATATTCTTATTGATACCGCATTTTCAATGACTCCTTGGAGTAGTTCCGGTATTCAAAGAATATATAACTCCCCACTTGGCATGAGATTCGTACGGAGTGACGGTTCGGACATGACTAATACAACAACAAGTCAAACTGTTAATTACAAACCTCAAATAGCAATGTTATTCGGCGGCGACGAGCCAATAGAATACCAAACAGACAGTGATGACAACGGAAACTTTGCATTCAATAGTGTTATAGGAGCTGTCGAAGCTATAGATTATCGTCTGACGATTTCTTATGAGGGGTACGACACATACACAAGCGTTTGTACGGTGAGAACTGAACCGATAAACCTGGGCACGATTAGACTTGATGAAAAGACCTACGTTCCGACAAACATAGCTGCTTATGTTGTTGATCATAATGTAAACATTAGATGGAGCACGGCTTCAGAAGATGACGATGATGACAGAGGCAGAGACTCAAGAAACAGAAACGCTGTCAACAGACGAAATAACTCTCCTGCATCAAGAATTCTTGAGGGCTATAGTGTTTATAGATTCCATATTGATGATCAAGACGAGCAGGATGAATGGACATTTCTGGCAACTGTCGAGGATACGGTTTATGCGGATACAACTTTCTTCGATCCGGACAGCGGCAATTACCGTTATGCGGTACAGTCTGTCTATACTAACGATGTTTTTTCTGATTTCGGTTTTTCCAACAGAGTGACTAATTTCCCGGCTATAGCAGAGAATCCTTATCCTTTACACCAGGCTGATAGTGTCTCCGTGGTTTTGGACTCATTAAGCTGGGATTATGTTGTTGACTCGACTTACGCCAACCCTATAGGCTTTCTGGTCTATTTCAATGATGACGGTGAATTCGGCGAAGAAGACGATTATGTCTGGGTGCCATACGTAGAAGAACAGGAAAGACATGCAACCTCCCAACTACTGCCGGAAGAGTTAGAGTATGCAACTACTTACTACTGGCAGATAGTCCCCACCACCATTGACGGAAGTGATGACCGTTCAGACAGCAGAAGCAGGCGTCGAAACGACACCTCGTTACAACGATACAACCCCGCCCTCAGAGGTGATGCTCAGAATGTGCCGGTCTGGTCATTTACTACTGAGCGTCAAACTGTTGCTGTTTCCGGCAGGGTTATTGGCAATGATGCTCCCGACGGGCTTGTCGGTGCATCAGTGCGATTAATATCGGACGATGAAGAATACAATACCCAAACCGGAGAAAACGGCGATTTTTCGATTGAAAATGTTGTAGGTGAAATTGAAGGTATCCCGTATCAATTGACGATCTCTTATGAAGGCTATGATTCCCACACAAGTAACCTTAACGTGATGGATGAGCCGATCAATTTAGGTGTTATCCGGTTAGATGAAATAGCTTGGTCCCCGAGAAATGTAACCGCTTCATTAGGAGAGAATACCGCTAATATTGTCTGGGATGAAGCTATTCCGATGGAAGGAGAAGAAAAGTGGATACACTGGGATAATGGAGAACATTTTACAGGCATCGGTTCTGACAGCCCTCATCAATTTATAGTTGCATCTCGTTTTACGTCCGAGCAGTTAGATCATTTGGATGTAATTGGGTTACATATCACAGCGGTTCGTTTTTTCCCGAGAGTGAATGATGCCACATATACCTTAAAAGTATATGTTGGTGGCTCCGGAGACCCTTTTAATCCCGGACAAGAAGTTGTTTCCCAGTTGGTACCAAACATTACTAATATGTCCTGGAATGAAATAGTTTTAGATAATCCCGTTCTTATTCCCGAGGATCAAGAAATATGGTTTGGATATCATATTGATACACCGGGTGGCTTCCCTGCAGGCGCTGACAGTGGTCCGGCAGTACAAGGTTTCGGAAATATCATCTATTGGAATAACGAATGGAGAGAAACAACACTAGATAGAAACTTCCTTATTCATGCTTACGCCGGTTATCATCGAGGAGACCGACATGTTACCTTGAGGCAGCAAAGATCTAATGATACTTCCCGCTCAACTTCAAGTAATCCATTTATGAGTCTACCTTCTCAAGGCAGTAACTTGGCTTTTTTTACTGACTCTGATAACTATCCACCTTCAGATGGAAATATGTTTTTCTCGCAGAGCAGCATTTATCTTCTAGGAGAAATGGAAGAAGAACAAGAGCATACGGATTGGCATAAAACACAGCAGGATGCTTTTAAGAATTCAACCCGTTCACTCAGAAACAGGATAAGCAACAGAAATAATCCGTCGAATACTTACAGAGAGTTAGAGGGATACAATGTTTTCAGACTTCACGTTGACGATGAAGAGGAGCAGGATGAATGGACATTTCTGGTGAGTGTCGAAGATACGGTTTTTGCGGATACAACTTTCTTTGATTCGGATGGTGGCATTTACCGTTATGCAGTTCAATCTGTCTATACTAACGATGTTTTCTCTGATTTCGGTTTTTCCAACAGATTGGCTAATATCCCTGCTATAGCGAAGAATCCTTATCCGGAGCATGAGGCTGACAGTGTCTCCATAGTTTTAGACTCATTGAGCTGGGATTATATTGTTGACTCGACTTATGTCAACCCTATCGGCTTTCTGGTCTATTTCAATGATGACGGCGAATTCGGAGAAAATGATGACTATGTCTGGGTGCCTTATATAGAAGAGCAGGAAAGATATGCAACCTCCGAGATATTGCCTGAAGAGTTAGAATATGCTACTACTTACTATTGGCAGGTAATTCCTACGACGATAGATGGCAGTGATGGCCGTTCACAGAGCAGAAGCCGGCGTCGAAACGACACATCTTCACAACGCCACAACCCAGCTTTCAGAGGCGATGCACAGGATGTTCCGGTCTGGTCATTTACTACCAGATCATTTGCCGGTAGTGGTACGGAAACCGACCCCTGGCAAATCTCTTCTGCAGCGGAGTTAAATGGGGTTAGGAACTATTTAGGAGATGACCATACCGATAAGTATTTCATTCAGACGGCTAATATCAACCTCGGCGGAACGGTATGGAGTGAAGGAGAAGGCTGGGAATCTATTGGTTCTTCCGAAGATCCGTTTCAGGGTAATTACAACGGCAACGGCTTTGCTATTGACAGCCTTTATATCAACCGGCCAGACACAAATAATCAAGGACTTTTCGGATATACTGACGGAGCTAATCTTACCGGATTGAAACTGACAAACGTCGACATAACCGCTGACAACAATACCGGCGGATTAATCGGTTATGCAACTGACACTGAAGTTGAAGAGTGCTCTGTTTCCGGAGAGATTAGCGGCAGTGACAATATTGGCGGTTTAATCGGTTATGCAGAAGATACTATCATCAATAGATGCAGTAATTCTGCTAACGTTACAGGTGATAGAAATATAGGGGGAATAAGCGGTTATAGCAGAGACAACTCGATTATCTCGGAAAGTTTTTCAACCGGAACAATATCCGGGACAAGCTATGTCGGCGGACTTGTCGGATATAAATGGAATGCAACA
>PWNZ01000192.1 GCA_003564135.1 Candidatus Cloacimonadota bacterium | reverse complement strand
GAACCAGATCTCAAATGTATAGTGGGATCAGCGATTGGTCGGTTATTAAAAAAATAGTTGCAGCAATCTACATACCGGTTATAGGGAATGGTGATATCCGGAATCACGAAGATGCTAAGAAAATGTTTATGGAGACAGGTTGTAGCTCAGTTATGATAGGTAGGGGAGCTTTGGGGAAACCCTGGCTGTTCAATGAGACAAAGAACTATCTCTTGACAGGAAAAATAAAACCGTTAGGTTGTAATGAGAAATTCGAGTTGCTGAAAGAGCACTTCGACTTGGCTATACATAATAAAGGGTTAGATAAAGCTGTCAGAGAGATGAAAGCTCATCTCTGTTTCTATACAAAAGGCTTAAGACACGGCAGCAAGGTAAGAGAGAAGGTAAATAGGTTAACAAACCATGACAAAATTATGGAATTAATAAAAGAGCTGTATTATGAATGACATTAACAACTTGATCATACAGGCAAAGTATGAGGCAAAAAATAACTGGATTAAGGGTACTCACATACTTCTTGAAGGCATTAATGAGCATCCTAATGAATCTCGTCTTCATGACAGTTTAGGTGACCTTTACTTTAAGCATAAACACTTTTCAAAAGCTATACAAGTTTATCATAGTGCATTAAGACTATCCCCCAAGAACAGTGACATTATCTTCAAGTTGGCTGTTTGTTATATGGTGGAAAAGGAATATGAGAAGGCTATTGTCTACTTTGAACAGGTTTCCGACGATATACCGGAAGCTGTTTATAATAAGTGTGTTGCTCTATACTATCTTAACCGCAGTGACCAAGCAATTAAAGATTTAGAGGAACTCACGACTAAAACCCGAGACTCGCTCAGTCCTTATCTACTTTTGGCCAAGATATATATCGAATTACAAAGAAATCACAAAGCAATCAGTATACTCAAGATAGCAGAAAAAGCTGTACGTCCTAGTGGTGAAGTATATTATCTGCGTGCCTGTGCCTATTTTAACCAAAAAAACTGGTTGAAATCCTATGTTGATTTTTCCAAGGCTGAGAAGCTATTCGAGTTTAATCCCAGGTTCTATCAATTGTATTCCACAGCTGCCGAACTTATCGGACAGACCGACAAAGCTATAAGTTTGTTAGAAAACTGTATTCAAGATTTTCCCAAGTTTTTCCCTGCTTATTATGATTTAATCGATCTATACAAGGCCAATGACATGTATGAAAAGCTTATGGAAGTGCTTAATATTTTGTCGGAACATGGTTTGTCGATTGAAGACAGATATAAGTTTAGTAATCATGTCGTCCGAAAAAAATATAACGAAAAAAGTAAACATAGGCCGATTTAGCCTGTGTTTAAGTGTGGCAGTGTTTGTTGAAAAACTAACTACTTAGTCAATAGTCTTTTTCGAAGCTTATCAATATCTGACTGTAATTTTTCTAGCTGTCTTTCTATACTTTTATGGGTTGTATCGGGAATCACAGAGCTAAACCATTTATGGAGATCAGAAATATCAACAACTTGATCTTTGCCCAAGAAAATTATTTTACTGTCAATATCAAGGCTTATCAGGCTTTCTGTCTCCGCTACTTCGACTTCAACCGACATATGTTGATTAGCACGGCTGATCTGTAAGATGATTTGATCGCCGGGATTCTTTCTTTGCAGTATGCTGAGGACATCTTCAGAACAGTCGATTTTTTGTTCCGAAACACTGACAATAATATCACCTGCTTTTATCCCAGCTTGTTCGGCTGGGGTATCGGCAATAACTTCAGCTACCAGGACACCGTTATTAACACCGAAATAACTTTTCAGTTGATCGGTTAAGCGTTGCAATTTTAATCCTAAGTGTCTGGTTTTAGTATTAAATATGCTGATGTCAGGTAGGAAATTGTCATTTCTTTCTTCTAATACAATGTCCATTATGTTACGATCATTTCCCGAGGCGACCTCTACTCTGATATAATCACCTATTTTGTGATTTAGTATAATCTCTCTGAGTATTTCGCCATCGGTGATGGAGAGGTCGTTAATTTTCATTATGGTATCGCCTGCTAATATACCCGCCTTAGCTGCCGGAGATTGAGGGATCACTTCATCTATTAAAACTCCTCCGTCAAATCCGGGCTGTTCATCTAAAAAAACTCCCAGATAAGGCGAATCACCAGCCGACAAATACAATGTCAACATTAAGAAAAATGTCAGTACGGTAGTTTTCATAGGATTTAATAAGGAATTCTGGATCTGTTTTCTAACGTAGCTATTTCATTTACAAAGTATATGGAACGATTATTTCTATCGTTGATTTTGCGGATGATATAAGGAGTGTTGTCTTCAAGTTCTGACAAATCCATTATCTGAAATGATGATGATCCGGCAGCCTGACCGCCAGTAGAAACCGGGATAATGTGTGATTGGTTATTACTTCGTGCACTTAAGCCACTACCTAAGTATACACCCTCTTCGGAAAGTGGAAGATTATCATCTTGTGTTTCGGCATGGAGGGATTGTTCCTTTGGATCTGTGTTAGCGGTGAATGTACGGTTTATGACTAGTGCATAATCCGGATTAATTATCATGCTGACCACAAATAAAAGCAGTATAACATTTGCGTACTTAGCTATAGTAAACAGTTGTTGCTGTTTTCTCTTACGCAAAAGAATACGTTTTTTAATGTCATACTTCAATTTGACAGCGATAGGCCCGGGATGATTATTAGGCGTATTGACCTGATCAAGAAACTTTTCGATTGACATCTTCTATCACCTCTTTTGGTAGAGTTTTTTCGAGTTTTTTAAGTGCCCTATGTAGGATTACTCTTATATAGCCTTCTTTTTTTCCAATTATTTCCGAAATTTCTTGGAAACTTTTCTTTTCAAAGTAACGCAAAACAATAACATCCTGATCTCGTTGAGGTAGCTTTTTAATATACTTATGAATAAACTCAAAAGACATGGATTCATCGAGATCAGCCGGTGGTGTGAATTGTTCTTCTTCGATGGTTAAGCCACCGATAAGTTTTTGTTGTTTTTTTTGACGACGGTAGTAGTTGCTGATTTCATTGATTGCTATTCTATAAAGCCATGATGAAAAAGGTATGGAGCGCCACTTAAACAGTGACAGCTTATTCATAGCTTTAAAAAATACATCAGAAACCACTTCGTTGGCTATGTCACAATCTTTAACTCGCAGAAGTACGAACTTGTAGATCTGCAGGAAATATTTGTCATATAGCAGCTCGAAGGCTGAAATATCGTATTTCGCCTTTTTAATTATATCTAATTCAGTCATAATCACCTCTCCATTCTGTTTATATCAACGTTCACTCCATATTTTAGTTACAGTGTCATTATAAGTCAAGCCATTTATCGAATTCCTCCGGTTTGACCTTAGCTTTATGGTATGTTGGCTTTAAGTGTATCCAGCCATAGAGCTTAACTAAATAATGTGATTATCGTATACATAAAATGCCGAAATCCTCGAAGTATTTCACTTAAAATAAATATTTTAGTTGAAGACACGATGTAGTCCAAACAGATAATAATGAGTTCACGGCAGAAACTGATATTGGAATAGTTCTTCCTCAATAACCAATAGTATCCGGATGAAAGATGTCGTCTGGCTTACCAATAACTAAACACTTATATTTCAGTGGGTTATCTCGTAGTCATATTAATCCGACTACGGGATAACCCACTGAAATATGATTAATTCATGTTATAGGAATGTAGCTGGAGAACAATCGAATATTCTTGGATTTATAAAAGATCTCACTAGCATGAACTATAAACAGTCAGGTGGCATAAATACCGGTCAAACCATGACAGATTGGCAAAACCGGCAAAACCATGATGCTGTTTTATAAGTTCACGGAAAGAGAGAAACGGTGGGGGATTGAAAACCCTTGACAATTAAACCTCTTTTCAATGTCTTGTGACAAAATAGGGAGGCTTGTAATCGAGGTTATATTTGCCGCTTGTTAGCTCTTGCTTACCCCATAAGCCACCGCAAGAAAAACGGATATTAAAGCAAAATAAATAAATAATGCTCAATCTATGAAGGATTGAGTTCGGAGGTAATGATGAAGATACTAGACGACTTATATTATGCAGAGTCCCACGAATGGGTCAAGATTGATAACAATATAGCCTTTATCGGGATATCCGATTATGCTCAAAATGAGCTTGGTGAGGTTGTTTATGTGGATCTTCCGGAAGAAGATACAGAGATCGGTGCGGGAGATGTTATCGGTTCAATAGAAGCTGCAAAGGCAGTAGTTGACTTAGTTTCTCCGGTTAGTGGTAGGATCATAGCAGTAAACCAAGACCTTAATGATAGCCCAAATCTTATCAATGAATCAGCTTACGAGAATGGCTGGATCGTCAAAGTTGAAGCTACTGATACCAGCGAATTAGAGTCTTTAATGACAGCAAAAGATTACAAGCAGTTTGTCGAAGGCAAATAAACGATAATTCGGGATATAAGATAACCGGATAACAGAATCACCGTTAGATGAAAAGATTCAATCGTAATAGTTTTCTAATCATTCTTTCAGCACCGTCAGGTGGTGGGAAGACAACTATTTGCCGGGCTATTTTAGATAGTATGCCCGAGGTGCACTATTCGATTTCTTATACCACACGCACACCGAGATCAGGTGAGGTTAATGGTGAGAGTTATTTCTTTATTTCTGAGGAAGAATTCCGCAACAAGATATCCGAAAACGATTTCTTGGAATATGCCAGAGTGCATGGGAACCTTTATGGAACATCTCGCTCGTATATATTAGAACGTTTTGCTAAAGGTTATAATGTTATAATGGATATCGATGTGCAAGGGGCGGAAAGTATTTTTCAGAGCTGTATAGATTGCATAACGATATTTCTTCTACCACCCAGTATGGAAGTTTTGAGGTCACGTTTGGTAGAGAGAGGTCTTGATGATAATAAGACAATCGATGTTCGCCTGAATAATGCTGAAAAAGAGATAGAAATGATCCCTAAATATCAATATTTAGTTATCAATGATGACCTTCAGTGCGCCATCAATGAAGTAAAGAGTATAATAATGGCTGAGCAAAATAAATCCCTAAGATACAAGGATGTATCTTCAATATTTTATGGAGGTAGTAAATAATGGAAAAAAAACCTGTCGTAGAGGAATTTTTAGAGTCCCATAATATGGACTATCTATTCCTATTGTTAGCAAACCTGGAAGTTAACAGATTAAGTGAATTGCCCTATTCGGTGAAAAAAAAATTTCCAAAAAAAATAACTGAGATGGCAATAGAAAACGTAGCCAAGAACCACGTCCCGGATTTCATCTTAGATCAAGAAGATTCGATTGACCTCGACGAAGGTTAGTTTATTTTTAATATCTGCTGGCTGTGCTTGACTAAACTATTTATCAAGCCCTATCAGCTGGATTGATATTTGTTGATAAAGATGAATAACAGCAGAGAGTTGAAGCAGTATTTGGAGCTATTAAAATATTCGGGTGTTGATTCTTTAGCTAAAATGGAATCTAAAACTGTTGATTTACCACAGAAGCTTGAATCAATATCTTCGGGTGAACCTCATCAAGAGAGTAAACAAAAGACTAGTAAGTCAGCTGCTTCGATGTTGTTGAGTAATTCCCAAGAGTATAGTAATTGTGAGAAATGTGAACTTCATAAAAACAGGATAAAATTTGTTTATGGAGAAGGTAATCCCCATGCTGACTTGATGCTTATAGGTGAAGGTCCCGGTTCGGAAGAGAATAAACAGGGCCGGCCTTTTGTTGGAAGAGCAGGTCAGCTATTAACTAAGATGTTGTCTGCCATACATTTGGATCGACAAGATGTCTATATAGCCAATGTTGTCAAATGTCAGCCTCCCGGCAATAGGAATCCGCTACCTGCGGAGGTCGGACAATGTCTTCCTTATCTGTGGGAACAGATTAATCTAGTAAACCCTAAGCTGATCGTTTTGCTCGGCAAAGTAGCAGCTTTACATCTTTTGAATCTCAAAGACAGTTTAGCCAATATGAGGATGAGAAGGTTCATTTTGAATAATATACCGACATACGTAAGCTATCATCCTGCTGCTTTACTAAGGAATCCTGCCTTTAAGAAACTGTCTTGGCAAGATTTGCAATATTACCGTGATTTTTTAGG
>PWNZ01000074.1 GCA_003564135.1 Candidatus Cloacimonadota bacterium | reverse complement strand
GGTTATTAGCCCGGTATCCGCTGTTTTTGCATGACGTATTGAAAATACGGAAGAGGATGGATATGAATAAATATATAGAAATACTAGTGAAAAGTGAACAATGAACGGTGAATGGTGAACGGTGAAAGAGCAGAGGGCAATAAAAAAATAATGTATAATTTAGAATGTATAATTTAGAATGAAAAAGTAGATTAGTAGATTAGTATATTAGGAAAAGATGGGGATTATGAACAATGAAGAGTGAAGAATGAAGAGTGAATGGCGAGGAGTAGAAAGAGTTTAGAGTTTAGAGTTGAGAAAAGAGCCCTTCGCCCTTTGCCCTTCGCCCTCTGCTCTCTGCCCTCTGCCCTCTGCCAGCGCAATCCGTGAAAACTGTGTATAAAAAAGATCATAAATTTGTTTATTTAGTTGATCTGTCAAACATAGTATACAGACAAGACACTCGCTTGTATATGATTCAATTATATTCAAGCTGAGCGTCTTGTCTGTATTATTAATTATTAGTACAATTAGTAACTTCCGTTTATTTGACCATAATCATTTTTTTAGATTCGGTCAAATGATCAGTTCTCATTCTATAGAGATAGACACCGCTTCCAACAGGCCTGTTATTATCATCGGTACCGTCCCAGGACACCTTATATGTTCCCCTATCTCTGTGTTCGTTGATCAGTTGAGCTACTTTTTGACCACGAATATTTACGACATCAATAGTAATATTCCCGGCTTCAGCTATAGAGAAACTGATGGACGTATAAGGGTTAAACGGATTAGGATAATTATTGTGCAATTCAGTTACTATAGGCATTATGTCCGGTTTCTCTGCATCTGTTGTGCCGGTCGTAAAACGCCACACCGGGCAGTCCTGAGCGTCACCTCTGGTGTTATTCTGTTGGCGATCATTTGTTCTTTGCATCTGTCTTTCGTCAGGGTGGTTAACCGTAGGTATAACCCGCCAATAATAGATAGTGTCTTCATCAAGGATCTCGGGGACTGCTTCAGCAGATGAATATGTAACTTGATCTTCAACGTACTCTATCCAAGCATAAGGTGCATTTTGGCCGAACACACCCGAAGTGTTCATATAAACACGGAACCCTACTGGGTCTGCATGCACTTCACTTGAGAGATAGTCCCAGGAAACTTTTGCTAACCCAAGACTGATGCCTGTGGTCAGGTGCTCAGGATCAGGGTTGATGGCAGGCACGGGATAATCTTCAGAAGTGATTGTGCTGAAAGACCAAACAGGTACGTTATCAGCATCGTTTCGCGATAAATAGTCGGTGTTGCGTTGTGGTGTTTCTATGGCAAGTCTACTGTTTTTATCAAGCACACCGCCGCTTCGGCGTTGGGGATCTGTTGTGGTGGGGACAACTTTCCAATAGTATATTTGAGCATATTCAATCTCTTCGGGCAAGACAGAACTGTTATTATAGTTCGCCTGATTGTGTACATAAGGGACCCATACAAAATCATCATCATCGCCGAATTCGCCTGTTGTATTCATGTAAACTCTAAACCCAACAGGGTTAGCATGATTCTCATCGACATTAAAAGTCCAACTGACATCTTCAAGTGTCACATGAATATTTTCAGCTTCGTCTTCCGGTTGCGGATCAACAGCAGCTACAGGAATCGGATTGAGCTCGGTAGTAAAACTCCATACCGGGACATTTTGAGCATCGCCACCGCGATAGGACGCAGCAATTCCTCTGTTGATTATTTCTGCATTTCTGGCACTTCTACCTGCTCCGTTTCTGTTTGGTTCGTCAGTTGTCGGCACAACTTTCCAGTAATAGTCTGTAATATATTCGATATTTTCGGGCAATATTTCGCTTATAGAATAGTTTTCCTGTTCTTCTATAAAAGGTACCCAAGCATAGTCATCGTCACCGAATTCATTTGAAGTATTGAAATAGACTCTGAATCCTAGCGGTTCTGTGTACGCTGGGTTCTCCCCATACGTCCATCTGAGTTCTTCGAGATCGACAGAAACATCTTCCGCCCTATGGGCAGGAGTAGGATTAGCCGCTACATCAGGATATGGTATCTGGAATAATGGCTGCCATTCCAAGTAAGGATAACCACGATTTCTGTATTCATTGTCAGCAACCCATACTCTTTCAAAGTCCCATTGAACATAAGTGTCTTCACCATAAGGATAAGTCATGTGTCTTTCATCCCGGGGCTCACCACCGGCCGATTGATCCTGTCCTGAAGTGCCGGTGTCCCAATAGCTTAACTCTGCTAATGCATTAGGTTCAGCAGATCCGACAAGGCCACCAATTTCGTTTTGGCCGGTAACTCGTCCCATTGAGTAAGTAAAATGAACTCTTCCGGCATTTGTTCCCAATAGACCACCAACTCTATTCCTTCCGGAGACATGTCCGGTTGCATAGCTAAATGATAGTCTTGAGCCTACTAAGCTGCCAATAAATCCGCCTATATCATCGGTTCCATCGACATTACCTATTGCAAAACAGTTGGAAGCGCCACCCATAGTTTGAAAGCCTGCTAAGCCTCCAACAAATCTGGCTCCCTGTACTTCACCGGTTGCATAAGACCTTTCAATAATTCCAGTTGAATGACCTATCAGTCCACCGGCATGATCACCTTCTGCCTCGACCCGAACATGGCTATAGCAGTCAAAAATTCTTCCTTCATGCTGACCGATAAGACCACCAACATAAGAGTTACCGTTAACTGTCCCGTCAGCATAACAATCTTCTACTGTTGTATTAACAGCTCTTCCGGCGAGAGCACCGATATAGTTTTCGCCAGTAATTTCAACTTCTTGCAAAGAGATGTCGGTTAAGTTGGCACCGGACACAAAGGCGAAAAGCCCTTGATAGGACTGCTCTGAATCTATCGACATTCCGGTTATGGTAAAATCATTACCATCAAATCCACCGTAGAACGGGTTTTCCTCGCTACCAACGGCTTCCCACTCTTCATCTGCCAGATCAATATCTTCAGTCTGGATAAAATGAGCATTCAACAAATTGCTTACTTGCCGAAGCTGAGCTGGATTGCTCACCGTGTAGGGACTATCAGGGCTTCCGTTACCCTCAGCAAAGTTGGTTATTATCACATGAAGCAGTGCCGGTGTTGATTCAACTAATTCGTCATCAACCATATACAAGGCGGTACCTCCGTAAACATAGGGTGTCCATTCTTGCACGTCGGTATCTATTAATTCTTCATTTTGCAGCATTTCTTCATTAAGCCTTTCACCATCTCGATAGATATGATAGCCTATAGGTTCTAAGAGAGGAGGTTCATTCCACTGCAAACGGATTTCGTTTCTGTCTTCATTAATAGTGTAGCGGAAATTAGTTGGAGGCAGTGTTTCAACAGGAAAATTATGTTCACCTGCTTGATTACCTTCTATCGTCAAATAGGGGAATGATCCGGGATCTATCCTCCAGGGGTTATCATGGAAGAATTCCCAATTCTCAAAACTGTCCTGATCGAGCATTTGGACGATAGTTAAACCTTCGCCACCTGCTGATTCTTCCTGCCCGGATGTTTCGGTATTCCAGTAAGAGTTGAAAGGGCCCGCCATGTTTGGTCGAATACGTCCAATTAGCCCACCTACCTGTTCGTTCCCTTCAACGATTCCTATTGAATAGGCTCTATAGAGCTGTTGATTAACATTTTCAGGCAGATTATAGTTCCCAATTAAGCCTCCGACTTGGCTATTACCTCGCACATCACCGGTAGCATAACAGTCATGATATCGGGCAGTCTGAACAAAACCGTAGAGGCCACCTACTTCATCGTTACCTTCTACATTACCTGTAGCAAGTACTTTTTCATGCAAACCATTGTAATCATTGCCGCATAAGCCTCCAACCCGATTATTTCCTATCACATCGCCGGTAGCATAAGACTCGCTGACATTCCCCCAGGAATCACCTATTAAGCCACCGAGTCTATCTCCATTACGAACTGTGACATCAACATGAGCGGAAGAACCGGTCATTTGTCCGCTATAATAACCGAGTAGACCACCAATATTTGCACGCCCTGCAACTGTTGAGTTAATCGTACCGCCGGAAACACAATTATCAATCCTGGTATTTAAAGCTCTGCCCACAAGAGCTCCACTGTCTTGGCCGCAATTTTCAATATCTACGGCGGTTAAAGTAATATTTTGCAGCGTGGCTCCGCTGGTATAACCGAATAAGCCCTGATACTGTTGATTTCTATTGATTGTAAGCCCGCTAATAGCAAACTCACCACCATTAAAGGTGCCTTGAAAACGAGTTGCGTTCTCTCCTATTGGCTCCCATCCTGCTCCTTCGTTCCAAGGTGCTTCATCTAAATCTATGTTTGCAGTTTGGACGTAATGCAAATTATTTGCCAGGAATTGATCTCTGATTGCATTAAGATGGGCAGCTGTACCAATTTGATATGGGCTTTCAGCGGTACCGTCACCTCCACCGAACTGAGCAAAGCATACAGCTGAAAAACTGACTACTATCATCATTAATAATAGTATCCTTAGACTAATTGTTTTAATGTAAAAACTCATTTTAACCTCCTATATTCTTAAAAACTTTCTTTCTCAACCCAGCCTGTCTCGGAAAAGGCTCTAATTTGGCCGAGTAAGGCACTTACCAAGCTCCTATCGCTACAAAAACCTATCCTTTATTTAACCTAACCCGAACGAGCCGGAACCAAATTATGTACGGACAGGACACCGTGCCTGTCCTTTGCCTGTACTAAATTGGTTCATAAAGTGTCAATAACTTTTTCATCAACAGGATTACTTCATGTTCTAGCAAGTAACACCGCTACCGTTTTTGATTCATTCCGAGCTGTCAAGATATTTGTCTTAGAAAACCGGTTTTTTAATTGGCCGAGACTGTAGTATTTTCCAGATCTTATTAGCAAAATATTTGGCCTATGCAAATCTCTTTCTTTATCCGATTGGCTTTTCAACCAGAGTCTTATACAGGGCCTTATAAATAATAATGACTGCGTTCCCCGGTGAGCTTTGCCTCAGGTAGTGCTTTTTTTGCAGAACACTTCTCAAGAGCACCCGGACAGGCTCGGTTTGCCAGTCCCTTCAGCTTCTCAACCCCTTAGTCTTCTTCCGTGTAATAAGGGAACTTTGTACGAGGATCTTATTTTGTTCTGGCTCGTCCGAGCTAAGTTTTGACAATAATTTCACTTCTCGATATCAGCATGCAGAATAGAAAGAGAAACCAAGATGAGTTGATGTATTCGACACAGTTAATCACCAAGTTGTTTCATGCTAAGTTTGATTATCAAACACCAAATAGGCTAATTGAAAAACGGGCACCATCATCAGATAATACCCGTTTTACAGGTAATCTTTGTGTTTTGTAGCCTACTCTTCAATCTTGATATCTTTACTCAATTTTCCGATCCGGTTGCACTCAGCAGTGACCTCCAACAGCATGCCCGTTTCGACATTTGGCAAACGGTACTGGAACTTAATGCTTTTCTCATCTTCCTGTTTTGTTAATCTATGTGAAATAATTCGCCTGTCGTTGTGGGTGATGGTTAGCTCTTCTACATAATGGTTATGGGGGTTACCAACACTATGCTCAACTATCACTTCCAATATCTGCGTTTCACTGTCATAGCTCATCTCGATATTGGAGGGTGGGTGAGCGAAAAACACGGCAGCAGTTGTAAGTATTATTGCGATAAGTAAGACTAGCTTTCGAGTCATGTATTCCTCCGATTTTTAATCAAAAATAGTTAAGGTATATAATTATAGACGCATGTGCTGTTACGGTTATCAGTGTTAGAACAGCAAATACCTTGTGATAAATAAATTTAAGCTTGATAATCCTCTTGCCTGTCAGGATAGTTAGCAAGAGAAGTATATAGCTTATTATGCCCAGAGGCAATACTAATTCATAAAGAGTCATAAAAACCTCATTCTCTAAGATAATTTCATGATGGACTCAACTTTTCTTGAGGGACATCAGGGTTTTGTTCTCTATAAGAAGGTAGTAACTAATATATCGAAGCTTCTCCATCAAAACTTACACTGGCTAAATAATCTCCGCCTATCTCCCAAGAGCCGTATCCATCAATATACTGCAGATAAAATTCGGAGCCTTCAGCTACAATATAATTACCAATCTCAGGATCAGGAAGCCAAAACGACCTTCTAACCTGATCATCACGCCTAACAACTTTAGCTTCAACCCAGACGGCACTTTTAAACAAGTAATCTGCTCCAGTGCCTGCAGCGAATTCAGGCGAAGACCATAACTGGGATGATGAGCCTTCCCCGAAGAAGCCACAATTGCTTACCCTTAAATGTACATTGTTAACACGATGGTATTGTGAAAGATCCAGCTTTCTAAAGATATTTTCGTGTAAGTCCGTGCTATTGAGCAGTAACGGGAAAAAGGCAGTTATCACTACCATAATTACTGCAATGGCACTTTTCATTATTTCCTCCTATTGGATTGAAAAATCGCTCATAAAGCTTAATAAACAGGCGATAGACTGACCTGCACTACGCTATCTTTAACGACTCCCCTTGCTTTATCGAACCCGGTCCGGAAAGAAATATCGTCCTAACTCTCGACTGCAAACAGGAGCCATAATAACAAATATCCGTTCTCCGGGGCAGCTATTAGCCTACCCCGAATCTGAATCAGACTTTATTTTTTTTGAAATTTTTGTCAATAAAAAAAGATTGAACTAGGTTCCCGTAACGAATTAGGTTGACATAACAGTCGATTTTTTAATTCTAACTGATAAAATAGCATATATATTATGGAGGTGTTAATGAAATCTGGAGGAGATAGGTTTGGTCTTCATCGCGTTATAGAGCCGGAAGGTGTATTGCCTCAGCCGGCAAGAGTACTAAACAACGACATGAGCGAAATCTGGGATAATGAGATGAAGATAGATGTGATCAGGCTGAATATTGATTCGGCTTCTTTTCATCAGATAAAAAACAAGCTGCTTGAAAGAGGCAGCAGCGACTTGGAAAATGATTTTGCCGACCATATTATTGACCTGACCGAACGGACAGGTAAGCACAAAAACGAAGATACCGGTTCCGGCGGGATGCTTATCGGCCGAGTTGCTGAAATCGGGCCGGCATTCGAGATGAAAGAAAAAGTGCAGGTTGGTGATAAAATTGCCAGTTTAGTTTCCCTTTCTTTGACCCCATTAAAAGTCAACAAGGTTAACAAGGTTTTTTTAGACAAAGATCAAGCTGACATAGAAGGCCAAGCTATTCTATTCAGTACGGGTGTTTATGCCAAACTCCCCGATGATTTTGAAGAGAATCTTGCACTATCTGTTTTGGATGTAGCAGGAGCACCGCCCCAGGTCGAGAGATTAGTTAGTCCCGGTGATACAGTTGCTGTTATCGGAGCTCATGGGAAATCAGGTGTTCTTTGTAATGCCATTGCCAAGGAAAAAGCCGGCGATGAAGGCAAGGTGATTGGAATTGTCCGTAAAGAATCATATATACCGATCTGCAAGGATACGGGCTGTGACGAGGTGATAATAGCCGATGCAACAGATGCTATCTCTATTCATGGACAAATATCGGCCATGACGAACGGTAAGATGGCAAACGTAGTTATTAACTGCGTTAATACGGAGAATACTGAAATGAGCTCTATTTTAGCCTGCAAGGACAGAGGGAGAATATATTTTTTTTCTATGGCCACATCATTTACCAGGGCAGCTTTAGGAGCTGAAGGGATTGGTGCTGATATAGACATGATTTTAGGCAACGGCTATGCTCACGATCATGCTGAGTTTTCTCTTGATCTACTGAGACGGAACCATATCTTGAAAAAGATTTTTGAAGAACGTTATTCTTAGGAACAGTTAACCGGAACACCAGACAAAACAGACTCACGGCCACCAAATATAAGACTTAGGGAGACAGTAATGTCCAAAGATATTTCAGAAAAAAGATTAAACACAATCAAAGAATCGGTTGATCCTTTAACGTGGTATGATTGGTATTGGCAATTAAGGAACAGGATAACCTCTTTTGATGAGCTAAAAAAGCATCTCGACCTTTTGCCGGAGGAAGAGGCTATTGATGTAAGTAAGAACGTTTCCTTTCGAATGGCAATAACACCTTATTATCTATCATTAATCGACCCAAAAAACCCCTATGATCCAGTCAGAATGCAAGCTATCCCAAAAATTAATGAAGCCCTGCCCAACGCCTTTGACATGGATGATCCGCTTGATGAAGATACAGACTCACCTGTACCCGGGCTTACTCACCGCTACCCGGATAGAGTATTGCTTCTGATTACCGACCAGTGTTCGATGTACTGCCGTCATTGCACTAGAAGAAGGAAAGCAGGCGAAACAGACGCACCGCTGCCGGCAAAATATATCGATGCTGCAATCGAATACATTAAATCCAACAAAGAGATTCGAGACGTGATACTTAGCGGTGGAGACCCCTTCACGCTTGCTGACGATAAACTGGAAGAAATCATAGCTAAACTCTACCGTATAGAACACTTAGAGATTATCAGAATTGGGACGCGGACACCGGTTGTACTGCCGCAAAGAATAACCGATGATTTAGTAGAAATGCTGAAAAAATACCAGCCTATATGGATTAATACTCACTTTAACCACCCTAAGGAAATTACTTCCGAATCTCGTTTAGCAGTGTTGAAGCTTGTTAATAACGGGTTTCCGGTAAGTAATCAATCTGTCCTACTCAAAGGTATTAACGACCAGACCGAGGTTATGAAGGAGTTAGTGCATAAATTAGTTAGAAATAGAGTCAGACCTTATTACATTTATCAGTGTGACCTTTCAAGGGGAATATCTCACTTCAGAACACCTGTATCTAAAGGTATCGAGATCATTGAGTCCTTACGAGGGCACACCTCAGGACTTTGCATACCAACATATGTTGTTGACGCTCCAGGAGGTGGAGGGAAAATACCTCTAGGCCCCAACTATCTGATATCTTTGTCTCCGGGCAAAATTATCCTCCGCAATTTTGAAGGTCATATCAGCGCGTACACTGAACCCGGATATCAGGAACAGGACCTCAGCAAATATACCGGAATTTGTACTGATGAAAGGAAATCTAACGATGGAATTATCAAATTAATCAAGGGTGAAATCGTCGCAATAGGACCTAGTGAAACAAAAAGAAGTAAAAGAAAGAAGAAAACTTAAACGGAGCAGTTCCTAGCTATTTCTAATTGCTGCTTATCAACCGACGATTTCTTTATGAAGAATTTAGCCTCTGAGAAGCAAAAAATTATCGAGCATATCGGCTCTGGGAAAAAGAAGATAACCGTCATCGCCGGCCTATCCAAAAATGCCGGTAAATCGACATTACTAAACTGGCTGATTTCTAACTGTAAGGGTGATCTTCTTGGAGTTGTCACTACGGGCAGAGACGGTGAATCGTATGATGTAATGGCTGAAATCACAGGTAAAGAAGCTAACTTTAAGCCGAGCATCTATGTTCCCGGAAACGCTCTTTTTGTGACCGGGACCGATATAATTAGAAAAAATAGTAGTTCCATCACAATTAAAGAAAAACTACCTTATAAAGCTGCCGGAAGAAACCTATGGTTAGTGAAGGCTGATGTCCCTATTGAAACGGAGATCTTAGGGCCGGGATCGGTGACTGAACAGATTTCGATTGCTGATCGAATGTTATCTTACGGAGCGAAACATATCTTTATTGACGGCTCTTTCGACAGAAAAGCCATTGCCTTATCACCGAAAGTTGACAACATATTGATAGCTGTAAGTCCATGTGCAGGCAATCTCGAGAGAATTCAGACTCAGATTGATGAACTAAATCTGCTTACTTCGTGTAACACAATCTCCATACCGGAAGAAAAGGCGCTTTCAAAATCAAAAATAGTCTTAAATAATTCCCAAGGCATCAAACACATAGCTCTGATAAAAAGTTATAGCCCTCCTGAAATAAAAGTCACACCCTTTAGCAGATTGATCGGGCACGAGAATGAACTTCTTGAGCTATTGGATAAAGACAAACCCGACACTATATATTTACCCACAAGCGTAACGGAAAATTCTTTCAAAATAATAGCAGGAAAACTCTTCTCAAGTAATTTAAGTGTGATAATACCTCATCCCTTGATGCTTTTTCTAGGCATCGATAGTCTGGCTAAGCTGTTACCACGTCTTAAAACTATTAGGAAGCTGTCGCTAAAAGCCATTTCAGTAAATAGCTTTGCAGCAGACGGAAACCACCTTGACTGCAGTCTTTTGAGAAAAACCGTGCGAAACAGAACCGACTTACCGGTCGTAGATGTTATGGAATCCGGACTATGTTAAGTCAGCATGCATGACAATAAAGGCCACCAAATGAACTTCATTGATATACAGACACTAAAAGCCCTCAATATCAAACCTATACTGGAGGCAATTAAAACATCTTCAGAACTAGGCCGAATACATAGAAAAAACTTTAAACCTTACAAGCCCGGGCACGAAGAGGCCTTGCGGGAAGACTATGACCGAATAAAGATATTTATTACAGCAGCAAAGGAGGACAATTCCTTTTTGATGTTGCTTCAATCTTATCTTGAAAAACTGAATAATATCACCGGACTTATAGCTTCCTTAGCAAAGGGCAGGGACCGTTTAGAAATTGATGAGCTCTATGAAATAAAGTACTTCGTTTTTTACTATGAAAGAATAAGAGCACTTCTGAGTAAGTATGTGATAGAAACACCCTCTTTAGTAAAACTTGATTATATTTATAAAGCTATGGATCCCGATGAAAGTGATTCACCGGTCTTTTATATCGGCAAAGGCTTCTCTGAACAGTTCAATCTGTTAAAAAAAAGAAGAGTAGAAGTTCTTGGTAAGATTGAATCCTTAGAAAAGGATTTACTTCGCCAAGCAAGGCAAAAAATCGGTTTGAATTCTTTGGAAACAAAAGTAGTAATCTCTCGTAGCGACAGCAAACTGTTAGAGAAATTTAACTCTTCCTCATTCTACTTGCTCTCAGCTGAAAATTTTGCTAATTTGACATATACTTTGCGACAAACCAATGACATCTCCTTACAAAAAAAAGAAGCTGAAGAACTGCGGCAAATAATTGATCAAGAACAACAGAAAATAAGCACTGAATTAACTAAGTATATCGCTGTCAGGAAACAGAAGTTGCGACAAAGCTTGGATTTAATTGGGCAGCTTGATTTTTTAGCGGCTAAGGCAGTGTTTAGCATCAAAAACAACTGTATTACCCCAAATATTATTACTTCTTCCGACAGTAAAGATGAACTCTATATCTTGAAAGACACCGTAAACCTTAATGTGAAAAAAAATCTAACTGCTGAAGGAATAAGATATCAACCGGTAGATATCATTATAAAGGATAAGGTTAATGTGCTTAGCGGAGCAAACATGTCAGGGAAATCAACTATCCTCGACAGCATAGGACAAATGATGTACCTGACGGCTCATGCAATCCCTCTTCCCTGCAGTGAAGCCCATGTCAGTTTAGTTGATTTTATTTACTGCAACCGACAAAGCACTGAAGATTACGCATACCATCAAGACTTAAGCAGTTTCGCCAGAGAAATATTATCAATAAACAACGCTCTTAACACAAACTATGGGAAAGGTCTATTCTTATTAGATGAGTTCGCCAAAGGAACTAACCCATCCGAAGGAACAGCTTTTTTTGCAGGTATTTTAGACTACTTTGCTTCCGGTTGCGAACGACCTAAAGAAGATATTGTAATTGCAGCTACTCATTTTGATATAGCCGGTTTGGTGGAGAATTATGCTGCCCTTTATCGAGTTGGTGGTATCTCATCAACCAACTTCAAAACAATAAGCTCAGTATTTAACTCTAAAGCCGACCTGCTAGCCAGAGTTAAAGAGCTACACAAATATATGGACTATCAGCTTTATAAGATAGATTCTGAAGAATTGCCACCTCAAGCCGCCATATTAATTGCCGACATTTTAGGCATGAACAGAGACATTATAGATAAGGTAAAAGATAAATTACCAGCTATAAAACGGGACAAGCAAAATAACCGGAGAAAAAAATGAACCCTATAGGCCTACTATTGAAACTCTTTATATTTTTTATGCTCGTATTTTTTGTGATTAAAACAGGGTTTCGCTTCTTATTCTGGATATTAAGCCTGTGGTACATCACGATACCGTTAGCTGTTGTACTGTATCTACTGCTTTTTTGGCCACGCAGTAAACAAGTCCGACAAAAAAATAAAGACAATTTAGATCCGACTCAAGAGATAAAGCTTGATAAAGAGCCCAAGTTCAGAGATTTGGATTCAGATTCCCAAAAAAGAGAAGGAGAAGAATAAAGATGACTTCCTACATGCTTTTCTATCTAATGATAGTTATATTTGTGCTCCTAAACGTACTTGATGCACATTCAACGCTAAAAGTTATATCCAGAACTAGCTATAAAAACGAAAGGAACCCCGTCGCTAGATTACTTTTTAAGCTATTAGGCCCTTTATCCGGCGTCATAATCTTAAAACTGATCATAATACCGGTAATCTTTTTGATGTTTTATCTTTTCACCTTCGGGACATATGACATGAATATAGTTTTAGTAATCGCTAATGTTTTTTATTTAGCAGTGGTCTTCCATAACTACAATGTAGTCAGACGTATTGACAAGTTTCGAAGTAAGCTTGACGAATACGATTTGCCCGATGATGATTCAGGTAAATCATAAAACAACTCTAAAGAAGTCCTTGAATGTTAAGAGAAAAAACCAAGTTCCTTGTTGCTCTGTTTCGTCAGTATAGGCTTTATAATACAGGCAAAGCTTATATTTCTTATGGGCTATCTGTTGTTGCTCGTAAACCGTATGTATGGGGCTATCCTCCCATAGTTATGATTGAGCCAACTAATATTTGCAATTTGCGTTGTCCTTTGTGTCCCTCGGGTAATGGTACAATGAAGCGCCCCCGTGGTTATATGGATTTCGCCCTGTTCCAACAAGTAATTGACCAAATCTCACCATATACAGCCATGGTTATTCTTTGGAACCAAGGAGAGCCATTCCTTCACAAAGATATCATTCCCATGATCCGTCACTGCAAAAAGAAGAAAATGTTTGTCATAACTTCAACGAATGCTAATTTTATCCCTGATCCCGCAGGGATAGTTGCTTCAGGCTTAGATTCGCTTATTATTTCTTTAGATGGTGCTTCTCAAGAGACTTACAATAAGTATCGCCTAAATGGGGAGATAGATAAGGTTTTGGATAATACCAAAGCTATTATTGCAGCCAAAAAAAAGTATGGTTCAGCTACACCCATAATCAAATGGCAATTCATCGTGATGAAGCATAATGAAAATGAAATAGAACGGATTAAAAAGCTGGCTCGGGAATTAGAGGTTGACTGCCTGAGCTTAAAAACGGTTCAGATCTATGAGGAAAGCGACATATCTGAGTTTTTGCCGACCAACCCTAAACATAGACGATACCAAATCGAAAATGATCGTTTTACCTTAAAAAAGAAGATTGCTGACAAATGCAGAAGGATCTTCACTCAGCCCGTGATAAATTGGGACGGTCAAATGGCTATATGCTGCTTTGATAAGGATAATGAATTCAAAGTCGGTAATGTGCATGAGGCAACTTTCCAGTCACTATGGAAGGGCAAAAGAATGAATAAAGTCAGGCAAACTATCCTGAAAAACCGCAAACAGATACCAATCTGTAACAACTGTGGAGAAGGGGTCAATCTGACGATAAGTAAGAATTAAAACACGGAGGATAAATGCCAACTAAGAAGAAAGTAGAGAAAAGTACTGTATATCCGGTACTTCCACTGAGAAATATGGTGATGGCACCACACATCATCACCCCGCTTCTCGTCGGGAGAAAAGGTTCTGTTGAGGCTGTAGAAAAAGCTTTCTTAGGTGACAAAAAGATAATTTGTGTCACTCAGCACTTCGACTATGAAAACGATCAGGAACCTTATGTTAAAGATTTATACCGGATCGGTACAATAGCTAACACACTCCAAATATTCAGGCTGCCGGACAACAACATTCGTCTTTTAGTAGAAGGAATATCAAGGGTTAAGATAAAAAGGTTTTACAAGAAAAAAGGGACTATAAGTGCTTCCTTTGAATATCATGACAAATTGATGGATAAACCTTCAACTGAGAATGAAGCCCTCTATAGGACTTTTAAAAAAGTTTTCTTGGAATATCTGCGCTTGAACAAGAACATCCCAGAAGAAGCTATTGTATCCCTCAATGAGATTACCAAGCCGGATGAGTTTTTCTATTTCGTTTTAGCAAACGTAAATGCAAACGATACGTTCAAGCAAGCGATGTTAGAAATCGACACTTTAGAAGTTTCAACGAAAAAGATGCTGCAATTCTTGAACAAAGAGATTGAGATTCTCAAATTAGAGAACCGGATTGACGATAAGGTAAAAAAGAAGCTGACCAAAACCCAGCGCGAATATTACCTAACAGAACAGTTACGCATCATCCAAAGGGAGTTGGGAGTAGGAAGTGATGAGAAAGAGGACCTGTTGGACTTCAAAAAAAGAATTCAGCAAGCTAATCTATCAGAAGAAGCAAGAAAAAAGGCCGAAGAAGAGTTCAAAAGGCTAACGAGAATATCTCAACATTCACCCGAGTTTTCGGTCATACATACATATTTGAACTGGATACTCGACTTGCCGTGGGAAGAGCCGAAAATGGATCAAGGAATCAGTCTCGTAAAAGCTAGAAAAGTACTCGATAGAGATCATTACGGACTCCAAAAAGTTAAAGAAAGGATTACTGAGTATCTGGCAGTACTACGTTTAGCTAATGAGATAAAAGGACAAATTCTTTGCTTCGTGGGACCTCCGGGTGTTGGGAAAACCTCCCTCGGAAAATCTATAGCCGAAGCTACAGGCAGAAAGTTCGTGAGGCTTTCACTTGGTGGTGTTCGCGACGAAGCAGAGATCAGAGGACACCGAAGGACTTATATCGGTGCTTTGCCGGGAGTTATTATCCAAAGCCTAAAAAAAGCAGGAACAAAGAATCCTCTTATCATGATGGATGAAATTGACAAGCTCAGTCGGGACTTTAGAGGAGATCCGGCTTCAGCTCTGTTAGAAGTACTAGATCCGGAACAAAATTTCGGCTTCCGAGATCACTATTTAGACTTTGGATTCGATCTTTCTCAAGTAATGTTCATAACCACAGCTAATTCGTTAAATTCAATTCCACAACCTCTGATTGATAGAATGGAAATAATCAGACTGCCCGGCTACACTATGTATGACAAATACCACATCGCTGATAAACATCTAATTCCTAAGCTGAAGAAGGAATATACTCTCTCTGGGAAGTTTGACGTCAAGTTTAGAAAAGATGTTGTTGAGGCTATTATACGTTCATACACCAGAGAAGCAGGCGTTCGTGATCTAGAAAGGAACTTATCCAAGGTGATCAGGAAGGTTGTTAAGGAACATATAGAACTCTCGGAAGAGATTGAAAAAAAGACGGATCAGGAATCAACTGAGCAATTACCTGATTGCTATAAAATAACACCTACACAGTTATCTAAATACTTGGGCGTACCCAGACTGCTATATTCAGAAGTAAACCGTGAAAAAGCCGTAGGCATTGTTACAGGGCTTGCTTGGACTCAGTACGGTGGCGAAACACTGCAAATAGAGTCGGTCAAAATGAAAGGTAGCGGTAAAGTTAAATTGACCGGCAAGTTAGGTGAAACTATGCAGGAATCAGCTCAAGCTGCTCATAGTTATTGCCGTGAACATTTCCGAGATTATGATATTGCGGAAAACTTTTATAGTAATACCGACATTCACCTCCATATACCTGAAGGAGCCATACCTAAGGATGGCCCCTCAGCCGGAATTGGAATTGTAACCTCGTTCTTATCAGTATTAGTTGATAAACCGGTTAGAGCAGATATCGCTATGACCGGCGAAATAACTTTGTCCGGCAGAGTTCTACCTATTGGCGGTTTAGAGGAAAAACTAATTGCTGCGAAAAGGGCTAATCTTAAGAATGTTATTATCCCTCAGAAGAATGAGCCTGAATTAACGGAGATCTCATCAGAAGTTAAGAAAGGATTGAATATTGTTTTGGTCAGCACGATCAAAGAAGTTCTCGATATTGCCTTTGAAGAACCTAATACCGGCAAGTAGGGTGGTGAGCTTTACTCATCAATTAGGCAAAACGACTAACTCTACTCTAAAGCCCGGAAGCTAGAGTTTAGAGCTGCCGGGCTTTCGGACTCGACTTTTTATGAAGCTACCGTTCGAGATTATCCAAACAATCAGGCTTTCTGACGGTTCTTATGATCTGTTTATAAATATTGAACCTGAGCATCAGATATATTTAGTTTATGTCTTGGAGGCGATGGAAGGATATTGTTTCCATACCATTGTCGATGCTCGTTTATTAGGAAAAGAATTCAGCAAATCAACTTATACAAAAAAAACACTTAAGGTCACAGTCGTTCCCGACTATTTTGAAGAATTAAAAGGCCTTTTAAGCAAAATCAAGGATGACATATAATGAAGCAAGATAATGTGAAGAAAATAATTTCCGAGATGAATAGTGGCAGTACAAGAGCTTTGGCTAAACTTATAAGTCTTGTCGAGAACGATGATATGGGCAAAACCATCCTCCCTTTAGTGCATAAAAACGGACAGAGACCATACACGATTGGAATAACCGGACCTCCTGGTGTAGGTAAAAGCACCTTGACTGAAAAATTAGTCATGAAACTTAAAGAGAATGGGTGTATGATCGGGATATTAGCAATCGATCCGACCAGTCCATTCAGTGGAGGAGCCATCTTGGGAGATAGAGTCAGACTGCAAAAACTTTCAACCGATCCACAGGTTTTCATTAGAAGTATGGCTTCGCGAGGCCACCTGGGTGGCATATCAGCTGCTACACTTGACGCAGCCAAGCTATTAGAAGCTTTCGGATGCGATTATGTTATAATCGAAACGGTTGGTGTTGGACAGTCTGAAGTCGAAATAGTTCAGTACGTAGATACTACCTTGCTCATACTATCACCTGGTCAAGGAGATGACATACAGGTCATGAAAGCAGGCATTATGGAAATAGCCGACATCTTTGTTGTGAATAAAGCAGACAGAGAAGGTCTGGAACGTACTATTACAGATATTGAAATGGGACAATTGAATAGTAAAGATGAAAACTATACAGCTCCCATTGTAAAGACCATTGCTAAGCATAATGAAGGTATGGACGATCTGGTGGAAAAAATTAAGCATCACCGCTCTTACTTGGAACAATCGGATAAACTCGAAACTAAAAGAAAAGAAAGGCTGAAGTTTGAACTCTGGCACCGTATCCACCACAACATAAACGATCAGATAACCAATGCATTTAAGGCTATTGAGATCGAAAAAATGATCGCCGAGATATATGAGAAAAAAACAGACTCTTATTCCGTAGCTGCCAAGATTATAAAACAAATGAAGTTAACAAAGTGAGAATACTGTCACTGCCGGGATCAATCGAGCTGAGCCCTGAGATAGTGGAAAAATCTCGATGCGAATATCTCGAGTTAAGACTGGATTATTGCCAAAATTGCACAACATCTTCAATAAAAACCACGCTCATTAACATTAGTTCTTCACCTCAACTCAAAGGTGTTATCTTTACTTATCGAGAAATAGATGAAGGTGGCAAAAGCATAATCGCTGCTACAGAAAAGCGGGATCTGATGCAGCAATTGTCTAACTACCCAAAATCTATAATCGATTGCGAGCTAAGCTTCTATATAAACAGTTGCCCGATCTTTAATGCTTCAAATCTGATCATTTCAAAGCACTTTAAAACCGCGCCCGACAAGTGTCAGATCAATCAAATAATGCGGCAGATGAAGTCGATAAAGGCTCGCTATTACAAAGTCGTCGTCCCTATAAACAGTTACCATGATCTATGCTTTTATTTAAAAATGTCTGCTAATAATGACTCTTCATTAATAATTCAAGGGACAGGTCTCTTAGGTAAATTATTTCGGATGATAAGAATGATTAAAAATCATCAAG
Organism: Candidatus Cloacimonadota bacterium; assembly: GCA_003564135.1. Lineage (GTDB taxonomy): Bacteria > Cloacimonadota > Cloacimonadia > Cloacimonadales > PWNZ01 > PWNZ01. The sequence goes on along the minus strand of PWNZ01000074.1, from coordinate 3,646 downwards.
GACACTATTTAGCGATAAATGAAACTTCCAAGACGGCTGAAGAGCAAATAACTATTGACGAGGCACTACTATTTGATCATATTAATCCGAACCAGCCGATCCTTTATGGTGGTATTATTGGTTCGGAACAGGTTTATCATTCTTTGGGTATAAAGCACTATAATAAAATCTTTCAAAAAAAGAATACAAATGCCGTATACCTGCCATTACCTGCATTTGATCTATCAGAGTTTTTCGAAATATTAGAGCTGTTTCAAGCGAATGAACTGTTTTATGGATGCTCCGTAACAAGCCCTCACAAGCAAAGTGTAAGTAACTATTTTAACATTCCCAATTCTCCCTATAATCTCATTACCTCAATTGCCTATTATCAAGCTGCCTCTAAAAAACAACTCTCCAGCGGAGCACAAAAAGAATTTCACAATACCGATTATAATGCTTTTTCTAAATCGTTCCATCTTCTCAACGTAAAGCAACATAATAAAATACTGGTTTTAGGAACCGGTTCTACTGCTGTTACTGCCCTAACTGCACTCAAAGACTATCAAAATGTCTCCTTGTCAGGAAGGAATGAAATTGCAGCAAAAAGAATTGCCCAACGGTTTGGCTGTCAATTTGTGCAAATAGCTGTACTTAACAAGACGAAATGCGATCTTTTCATAAACTGCACTACTATAGGAATGAATAAAGAAAATCTATATAAGATCACCGGCAAACTGTCTTTTAAAAAGGTAATCGATCTGCCATACTCGAAAAAGCCCACACCTCTTATTGATTATTGCCGGAGAGAAAATATAGCCCACGTTTCCGGCACTAAATTTTGGGATTTACAAGCGACCGGACAGGAAAAGATCTTTCTGGATAATATTCTTAAACATACAGAATACAGCGACACACTAAACACTGAACATAGAGACAAACCCGAACCAGGACCAGCCGGAACCAATTTTTTATGCACAAATGAACACGAATAAAAAAACAATGAAGAAGTTTAGAAGGTTTAGTGCTTCGCTGTTTAGATTAAGGACAGGCGCTGCCTGCCCTGTGGAATCCTCTTTTTTATTTCATCAGGGTGTCCTGTCCGCACATATGTTATCCCTTCTCCGTACACCGGACGGCTCGGCCGTTAAAAACATCAGCCCGGTGGTCTGTTATACAAAAATACAGCCCTTTTTTCTGACTTCACCGGTCGGCTCGGACGTTATCCCTTTTGCGGGTTAGAATTGTGTAAAGTGAAGCGGAGCGCTGACTTTTTAACCCGTGAAACCTTTTTTCTGTTTAACCGGGTCAGTCGGCAACTTTCAGCCAAAAAGAAACGAACCGAGTTTACGAGCTCGCCGGACGAAGTACGGCAACTAATCTTTTTAAAATAGCTCGACGCAGTCAATATTATTGATAAGGTACTAACTAAGCTTCCCTAATTAGCTTGACTTTATATCAGCAATTTATCATACTGCTTGTGAATGGAAAGCTGGACAGGGAGGATGAATTGATATCAAAGAAAGCTAAGTCACCTGCTTTGATCAAGCTGATTGTGTTTCTAATACTTTTTATTACGTTTGTTATTCTTGGAAGATATTTTGATCTCCCAAGTCTCTTAAACAAAGTATTTCTATTTATTGATGAGTTGAGCTGGTCTGGGCTATTGCTATATATAGGACTGTATGTTCTGGGGTCTATTATGTTAGTTCCGGGATCTATCCTCTCAGCTGGAGCGGGTTTTTTATTTGGTTTGGGTACAGGTCTTTGGCTTAGCCCGGTAGCTTCCCTATTCGGTGTGACTGCTGCATTCCTGATGGGACGGTATTTAGCCCGCGACTGGACAAGCACTTTCATTGGCAGTCATCCAAAGTTGAGACGTATTGATAACGCTGTAGGTCGTGATGGGTGGCGTATAGTTTGGTTATTGAGACTGACACCTTTGACGCCTATAAATTTCCTCAACTATTTTCTAGGTGTCACTCGGGTTTCTCTTAAGGACTATGTATCGGCTTCTTTTTTTGGCATGTTGCCATTGAATATTCTTTATGCCTATATCGGTTCTTTTACCGGTAACCTCGCTACTTTAAGTTTTTCGGAAATGTTCCCTAAAGAAAACCAGACCTTGAACTTAACATTGTATGGATTAGGCTTCATAACAACGTTAGCAGCAGTTATATACATTGCTCATTTCGCCAAGAAGAACCTCAAAAAGAGCATTTATGAAGAATAATGACTCCTAGTAAAGAAAAGGCATACACCATTTCTAACAATTGATGAACAAACCGGCACTCTGAAGAATATTTTGTTAGAGACTACTTGTTATTTCTCGGTAAAACCGATATTTCTTGACAAACAATGGCCAACTATCAACCTTGGTTATATAGTAAGTTTGGAACCTGAACGGTTGTGAACAGAAATACAATATATAGCCGTTGATTTTGTAATAGTAAAAGAACTGCCGCTGAACGCTCTAAATATAAGCAGCATGTTCTGACAGTAGCCCATTAATGTATTTATTATTAACAACACAAAACAGAACATTAAGGAGAGTAAAATGGATGTTTGTATTCTAGGAAAGAAAAGGTTAGTATTAAAGTTATTTATTTTGTTAGTCGTTTTGATCAGTGCCGGAAACTTAGCTGCCCAGTTCGGCGGAGGCAATGGAACCCAAGACAGCCCTTGGCAAATCGGCAGACCAGATCATCTAGATGCAATGAGAAACTATTTAGGAGATGAACACTCTGATAAGTACTTTATCCAGACTCATGACATTGATATGGATATCGCTCCCTGGAACGAAGAGGAAGGTTGGCTACCTATTGGTAATAATGATAATCGTTTTCATGGACATTTCGATGGTGGTGAATACGTCATAAGAGACCTGATGATGAATCGAAATATGAGCCTTACCGGCCTGTTTGGTTATACAAGCGGCGGTACATTAGAGAATATTGCCCTTGAGGATGTCGACTTGCAAGGAGGCGGATACAGATCGGCGGGATTGTCGGGGTTTGCTGAGAATGTCACAATCAAAAACTGTTATGTAACCGGTTCAATATCTGTGGACGGAAGTCAAACGGCAGGATTTATAGGTGCAGCTTGGGGTTGTACTATTACAGATTCCTGGGTTGACATTGAATACACAACAGGGAACAGTTGGGATGGAGTGTTTATAGGAACATCTTATGGTCAAACTCAAGTCCACAATTGTTTTGCTTTGGGCACGCTTCGTCAAAACAATGAATCCCGTCAAAACATTGGTGGAATGTTTGGTATGCTTTCTAGCGCATCAGTAAGTAACAGTTATTCGAGAGTGGACATTAATGTGCCTGATAACTCCAATAGAGTGGGAGCTCTTGTAGGTAGAAACCTAAACGGTCAGATCGTTAATAGTTATGCAACCGGCAGAATTGTCGCTGGAGAAGGTTCTAATACAGGAGGTTTGTCAGGCGATAACGGTGGAGGATGCGAATCAAGTTACTGGGATACAGAAACAACCGGGCAAGAAGAATCAGCTAATGGTGAAGGCCGTATGACAAGGCAGATGGTTTATCCCTATGATACCGCTAATACTTATGTCAGATGGGACTTTGAAGAAATTTGGCAACATGATACACAAGCGACCCATAACGATGGCTATCCTGCTTTGCATTTTGAAGAAGTT
>PWNZ01000162.1 GCA_003564135.1 Candidatus Cloacimonadota bacterium | reverse complement strand
TATTGATAAGGTACTAATTTTCCACCTTCTTTAAGCGGTCACTTATTTCATGAGAATCATCTTACCGGCAGCATCATAATCTCTTGTTTTCATCCTATAGAGATAAACACCGCTGCCTACTGTTCTGCCGCTGCTGTCTCTGCTGTTCCAGATTACCCGGTGAATGCCTGCTTCTTTATATTCATCAACGAGTTTCACAACCCTTTGGCCTCTGATATTGAAGATTTCGAGCGTGACTTCACCCGCTTCAGCTAAGGAAAAGCTGATAGTAGTCTCCGGATTGAAGGGGTTGGGAAAGTTGCCTTGTAAATCTGTAACGTAGGGGCGAATATCATTCGCCTCAATATTTGTCGGGTCGATTGTAGTAAAGATCCAGACCGGTACATTTTGAGCATCACCGCGAGTAGTGAGTGGCGAGTGGCGAGTGGCGAGTTGTGTGGTTTTGTCGTTTTGGCGTCTGCTCCAATCTCTCCGCTCTCCGCCCCAGTCTCTCTGCTCTAAGTTCTCCGCCCTCTGCTCTAAGCTCTTTGCTCTCTGCTCTTCGCTCTCTGCAGCCCTCAGTTCAGGCTCATTTGTCGTCGGAATGACTTTCCAGTAATAAGTTGTCAATCCTTCCAGTTGGGGTAGAGCATCTGAACAATGATAATTCTCTTCACCTACTATATAGTCCACCCATTCATACTCGTCATCTTCTGTGAATTCACCGGTCTCATTAAAATAAACTCTGAAACCGACAGGGTCTTCAAGCATCAGCGATGACAGATATTCCCAAGATAATGCTTCCAGTTCAAGCGGAACATCTTTCGCACCGTCTTCCGGTAAGGGTTTAGAGGCCACATCGGGGTATGGTATAAGCAGCTTATTAAGCCACTTTAGATAAGGATATCCACTGTTCATTCTCCCACCGTCGTCTTGCTTCCAGACATTAATAAAATCCCAATCAACGTAGGTATTCTCGTCGTAAGGATAAGTCATCTGTTCAGTAGTTCTACCTTCTCCGCCGGCTGAAATATCCTGTCCACTTGTTTCCGTGTCCCAGTATGAGTTTACAACTTCACATCCATCATTTCTTGCCAGTAAACCTCCGCTATACTCCGGGTTGGCATTAGTCGAGGTAACTAAACCATAGGCAAAACAATTGATTACATTTCCGTCATTACTGACAGCGGCCAAACCAGCGGAATAGCTATAATTTCCAATAACTCTAACTGCTGAAAAACTATCTTTTATCTTGCTAGAATTGTTAATTCCGACAAGCCCTCCGGCTATAGAACTAGAGTGATTAGCTCTGATAGTTCCCGAAGCATAACAAGAAACAACCGAACTGTTATTCTGCAGTTGTCCGGCGATTGCTCCGCCGGTACCGGTAACACTGATCCTTCCGTCAACATAGCAGTCAGTTATCAGAGTATTATTAGCTCTGCCTACTATACCGCCCGACTCTGATATAGCCTCAATATTAACACCGATTAAGCCAATATTACTCAGCTCTGCGTCTTCTGTATAACCAAACAGTCCGTTAACATACACCAGGCCTGTAGTTCTGTGCAAATGCAGATTTCGGATAGTGTAATAATTACCGTTAAAAGAACCTCTGAAAGGCTGCTGCATGGTTCCAATCGGTTCCCATCTGTTCCGGCCGCCGTCTCCGCTGTACCATTCTTCCAAATCAATATCACTAACCTGCTTGAAATGAGCATTCTTAGCATATATTAATGCCGTTAACTGCCGGGCTGTTGCCACTTTATAGGGCTCGTCTGCGCTGCCTATGCCTCCTGCGAATTCATAGACAAAAACATCAGCTGCATTGCTGGGAACTGATTCCTGACCATCGAAATAGGTCGTCACATAATAACTGTAACTTTGCCAAGAATCAACAGTCTCATCCACATATTCAAGTTCTGCTACCGGTTCGTCATTCAGCCTCACACCTTCACGATAGACGAAATAACCGTCAGATAAAAATAACTCTTCCGACGGCAGCTGCCAGGAAAGATTAACTACACCGGTTCCGGTCACGGCAGTCAGATTTCGGGGTGGCAGTATCGGCCTGTTGTGTTCGCCGGGTTCTTCCTGCCAGCTCAAGTATGCGTAGGATAAATCTTCTTGTATGCTCCACGCACCTTCAAAATCGAATCCCTGGTAGGTATCCTGCCTGATTAGTTCGTTAGTTGAACTTCCGGGAAAACGATCATCATTGCCGACACCTCCATCGATATTTACCGTATCGCTATTCCAGTATAAACTGCTTAAATTGGAGTCCCTGTGATGACCGACAACTGCTCCGGTATTATTCATCGTTACTGCCGTATACAAATCTCCTACAGCATAGCACCTTTCAATGATACCCCAATAAGCATAGGCAACAATACCTCCGGCCAAAGCTCTTTGGTCGTTTGAAATGACATTGATCTCTGCTGATGAATAACAGTCCCTTATTGTTGAACCAGAATATGCATAACCTGCTACAGCCCCTACAAAACTATGACCTGTTATCGAACCTGTTACGAATGATCTTTCTACCCGGCTGCTTCTTCCCAGTTTGCCTGCTATTCCTGCGGTATAGTCTTTACCGGTTATATCAATATTAAGCAGACCCAGGTTTCTGATTGTTGCGTCTTCAACTATTTCACCAAACAGCGACTGGTTATCTGCTCTTGGCCGGTTAACTGTTAAGCCTTCGATAACAAATCCGTTGCCGTCATACACCCCCTGAAACTGAGATTCTGAAGTTCCTATCGGCTCCCAGCCTTCACCCATATTCCAGGGATTAACACCTAAGTCAATATCAGCCGTCTGAATAAAATGGGCATCGAGGTGTTCCCTGACCAGTGATAAGGAAGAAACCGAGTCAACCTGATAGGGATTGTCGCTTGAGCCGTCACCTCCCGTAAAAGAGCCTCTGATAACAACCTTAAATTTATTGGAAAGCATCGTCTCAAGCTGCTGGCCATCGACCGAGAACATAGCGCTGACCTCATATTGGTAGCGAAACATCGCCAATAGATTTTCATCGCGATAAGTTGCAACAGGATGATTAACCGTATCGACGACCTCGCCGTTTCGATAAATACGGTAGAATTCAGGCTCTCCTCTCATTTCCCAGTCGAGATCAACAAAAAGGTTATCGTTGTCAGGATCTGCCTCTAAGTTGTAAGGGCCGGCAATATTTTGTCTGCCCGGCTGCTGCTGCCATTGCAGCCAGGGATAGCTTATCCCTTCGGTTATCGACCAAACGTCATCAAAGTCCCAGTTGATAAAGTTAGCCTGCCGGAACATTTGCTCATGGTTCAATCCTGTTCCTGCCGCTGATTCGTCGTTGTTTGAGGTAGTTACATTCCAAAAACTGTTCCTAACTTCACCTTCATTGTTACCAATAAATCCGCCAAATGTGGTTTCTCCACTGACACTGCCAATTGAATAGCAGTTGTTAACATTTGCTCTATTAAAACCGACAAACCCTCCGGTATTTTCAACTCCCTGTACATTGCCGGAAGCATAACTGTTATTTGCAACACCATTTGTATTGTAACCTGTGGAGTTAAACCCTATAAACCCACCAACCTCTCTGCCCCCACTTACGTTACCGGAAGCATAGGAGTTGTTGAGTAATCCATCAGATAGACCAACAAATCCTCCTAAACGAACTGCGGTATCGATATTTAGCGGTGCTTCTACATTACCAGATGCATAAGAGTTATAAACTGAACCTCCATGACCTCTTAGGGAACCTATTAATCCTCCAATGGAATGGCTGGCAGTCCGTGGATTGACTACTATATTGCCTAAAGCGTAGCAGTCAGATATTTCACCCTGAGATTCTCCTACCAAGCCTCCTATATTAGAGGAAGACGCCCAAATATCAACATCAGTCCAGCAACTGTTCATCACCCCGCTAAAATAGTTGATCAATCCACCTGCCGTGCGACTATGAATTATCCCTGTTGCGTAACAATTTGTTACTGTTGTCTGTTGTGAGTGAGTAGCCAAAGCCCCGGTAGACTGTGCTGTTAAATCAACATCTTCCAAAGCAATGTTCATTAATACAGCATTTCTGGTCTGCCCAAATAAACCTTGCCCTCCTTCGTCACGGTTGATGGTCAAACCTCTTATTAGATAACCATTTCCATCATAATATCCGCTGAAGAAAGAAGAGGTTCCGGGTCTGCCGATTGGTACCCATCCTTCTCCTAATGTCCAAGGTGGCTGTGCCAAATTAATGTCTGCTGTCTGAATAAAATAAGAGTTCATTAACAGCCTGACCATATCCAATTCTGCAGCATTAGAAACTTGATACGGGTCTTCCTCAGTTCCCGAGCCGCCGGGAAAAGGGAAAAGACCAAATACCAGGACTCCCGAACGCGGTGAAGGGTATTGGGACTCTTCATCAAATATGGCTATGATTTTATATTTATAGTTTCTTATCATTTCAACATCATTATCTTCCCAGTTCATTTGCGGATGGTCTAACTCTGCCACCATATCGTCATCACGATAAACCCGGTATCTAACCGGCTCACCGGCCATATCCCATTCGAGTAAAATATTTTCGTTCACGAAGCAGCCGGTAGCTCTGAGATTGTAAGGTCCCGGTCTGTTATGCAGACCGGGTTCACCCTGCCAGGACAAATAGGGATAAGTCTCGCCGTCTACTATATCCCAGACATGAGGGATAGACCATCCATACTCTGAAAAAAAGTCACGGGAGATTAATTGTTCGGTCATAACCCCTTCACCGCCTGCCGACTCATCCTGACCTGTAGATTCAATGTTCCAAAAACTATTTAACACAGTCCCTGAACCTGATCCCACCAATCCGCCTACATGCCACGCCATTTCGGTGCTTTCCACGATAACGAGACCTGTAGCTAAGCAGTTCTCTATGCTCCCCTGAGTTTGTACACCAACTAAACCGCCGACATTCCTACTTCTACCGGAAACATCCATCGATGAATAGCTGTTCCTGATGATACTGTTAGAACTGCTGCCTGCTATACCGCCCACTCCGGCTGTAAAACCTGTTGCCGAAACATTCCCAGAAGAAAATGATGTAGATATAGTAGATTCGTCGGATATTGACCCAGCTATACCTCCTACATTATACTCACCCGAGATTGTGCCGGAGACTTCAACATTTCTAATAAAAGTCTCTAATGTTGTTGATACCAGACCGCCACTGTTTGATCTGCCTGATATATTTACACTTACTAACCGCACATTGCTTATTGTCGCATTTACTGACCTGCCGAACAAACTTTGATTAGTAGATTCTCGGGAAATAGTCAAATTACTTATTTGATAATTATTGCCGTTATAATTACCCATAAAATTGTTAATTCCGCTCAAAGGCTGCCAACCCTCACCCGTATTGTAAGGCGGAATACCTAAGTCGATATTCATTGTCTGCATAAAGTGCTTATCGCTGTGTTGTGCCCCCACATAGTCTCGGATATTATACAGGTGTTGTGCCGTCTCTATCCGCCAGGGACTTTCTGCCGTCCCCGAGCCTCCGCCGAAATCCTGACCCTCAATTACTGTATAGCCGGTTAACATGGCCATAAGTAACAGTGAAAAAAACATCTTTTTCATTGTGCACCTCTCGTGTTTTAATTAAAAGAATGAATTGAGAAACACCACTTCATAGAATGGTAGACCCTGCATTGCTTATTTCCTATATCTTCCTTTCATAAAAGCAATCATTTAAAATCTAATCGCTCTTTACAGAAACGATCCTCCTTAAATAATCTTTCTAGTTATCCATTATACTTAGCACATCAACGGAGTTCATAAGAAATCAATCAGTTTCCTACAATAGTTAAGATTAGAGTCCATAATATGTCAAGACTTTTTTCACTGAAGACAGATTAATAATGTGTAAGCATGCTGACAAGTATCGACACATGGTGATAAATAAGACGGGAATCAAACATAGTATGCCTTCTGACGCAATACTTCAATAGATATAAAAACTCGAATCCCCCCCGATAAATCTTTCTGCTTCAATCGGCCGGTGAAGAATACCAGTGATTCCGGAACGCTGACTTTCAGTCGGTTGGTCCGCCGGCTTTAGCCGGCAATTTTTAATCATTCCTTTGGGTGTCTGTCTTCACTAAAATTATACATCGTACATTGTAAATTATACATTACTTTTC
>PWNZ01000059.1 GCA_003564135.1 Candidatus Cloacimonadota bacterium | reverse complement strand
TTTTAGAAAAATATGAAAACAATGATCAGCTGATGGCTGCTGTCAAGGGTGCCAATGCTCTGATCATCAGAAGTGATAAGATCACAGCAGAAGTTATTGAGAACGCACCTAACTTAGAAATAGTTGTCAGAGCGGGAGCCGGATATGACAATGTTGATCTTGAAGCTGCAACCAAGAAGAACATAGTTGTGATGAACACTCCAGGTCAAAACTCTAATGCCGTTGCCGAACTAGCGATCGGAATGATGATCTATCTTTCTCGCGGTTGTTTCTCAGGTAAGAGCGGCAAGGAATTAAAAGGCAAAAAATTAGGTATTCATGCTTACGGATATGTAGGCAAATTAGTAGCGAAAATTGCTAAAGGATTCGATATGGATATCTATGCTTATGACCCCTATATTCCGGATGAAGCCATAGTAAAGGATGGTGTAAAACCTATCGATACGGCAGAAGAGCTATACAGTACCTGCGATTATATTTCGCTTCATCTGCCCAAAAACAATAATACAATAGGATCTATTAACCATGCATTGATGAGCAAGATGAAAAAAGGTGCTATGTTGGTTAATACTGCTCGTGCTGAAGTTATCGACGAAATGAGCCTAATTAAGATGTTTGAAGAAAGACCCGACTTCTTATATGCTACCGACGTTGCTCCTGCTGATGTCGACGATGTGGCAACTAAAGGTAAAGAAAGAGTCTATATGACGCCTAAGAAGATGGGTGCTCAGACCGCTGAGGCCAATATTAATGCCGGCATAGCATCCGCTAAGCAAATAGTTGCTTTCTTCAAGGATAAAGACACTACTTTCCAAGTAAATTAGTCTTAACCATAAACGTTTAACTCATATTACCTGCGGGGAGTTATTATTATATCAGCTCCCCGCTTTCAAAATAATAGCTTAAGGAGAATTATATGTCAATCAAGAAGCTGATTTTTCTGATGTTAGCACTCGTCCTAACGGTTAGCATCTTTGCCAATAAAGGTATAAATATTCGAGCCGGATTCCTGGCACCTTCCGACGCTAAAACAGGATTCATGCCCGGTATGTCTTATGGAATCAATGTAGACGATATAGTTGAATTGGCAGTAGGTTTTGATTTCTTCTACCGCTCCTACACGGATACCAAAGAGGTTTCTGTCTATGATCGAGAGACCGGCACCCAAGTTAGCGAAATAAAGACAGGAACCGAGCTTAAAACCGGATATATCCCCGTGATGGCAACCTTAAAAGTCGGTGTTCCGGTTGAATTGCCTGTGCTTCCTTATGCCGGCGTTGGTTTAGGATGGGCTCTGTTATGGGAAGACATCTTTTTGCCTGCCGGTGAGGATAATGGTAATGAGTACGAAAAAGTAGAAGAGCTGGATTTTTACAACGGTTTCAACTGGATACTAAACTTAGGAGCCAAATATCAACTCAGTTCCAACGTGCATTTATACGGCGAATCATTCTATAATTTCGGTAAAATGAAAAAAGATTTCGATGAAGATGAAGCCGGGCGAACCTGGGATCAAGTTGATATGTCAGGACTGGGTTTACGTTTAGGAATTGAGATGGCTCTCAGGTAATAAACGAAGGAGTGATAAGCGGTAACAACTATGGAGTACTTAGTAAACCCGGATAAACCAAAAATAGAACAAGTGTTGAAGGCAATCAAGAAAGAGCAGCCTAACTGCAAGTGTAAATACTTAGTTGTTGGCGCTATGGACCATAAAGTAGCTGAGCAGTTCGTTCTACCTAAGATGAAGACGATCTTTGTTCACGATGCCGATAGTGTCAAAGTAACTGATGAAACGATTGAAGAGCTGAAAAAAAAGAACATCTCTTATCTTGACGGGGAACATAACCTCGGCCAGCTAGCTCATTCACTGTCCGGAAGGTACAAAACAATGTTCCCTTCTGAAATACTGGCATCCTCTGTTTACAACTTGGAAAAAAGTGTTCAAAAGTGTATCGAGATAGCTGTCAACGCTGTTGATAAAAAAGAGGTGCCGGCCGGCACAACAATTATCTCTGTTGCCGGAGAAGGTGATGAACCGGATACAGCTATCGTTATGGAACCAAGCTATAGCACCCGTATTATCGACACTAAAATTATCAAGATAATTTGCCATCTTTTTCATAAAGATTGGTAGCTTAGAAGTATGAATTTAATATGAGACAAATAAACCTGAGCAAAGAAAAACAAAAAATCATAGATTTCATCCGTGAATATCTTGCCTCTTGCGGCAGCAGTAAAGGTATCGTGGGTATTTCAGGTGGTATAGATTCTGCAGTAGTGGCGGCACTTAGCGTAGAAGCATTAGGAGTTGAAAATGTTCTTGGCCTGCTGCTGCCCTACAAAAGGAGCAACCCTAAAAGTATTGATGACGGTCTGAGCTTAGTGAAGTCATTACGGATACCTTACCGGATAATAGACATTACTCCAATGGTCGATGCCTGGTTTGATAACAACGAGCCGGACGCTTCAAAACTGAGACGGGGCAATTATATGGCTCGGATTAGAATGACTGTTCTATATGACATCTCGGCTAAAGAAAAGGGCTTAGTCATAGGAACGGGTAATTTTTCGGAACTAATGAGCGGCTATACCACCCAATACGGTGATAATGCCTGCGCTTTCGAACCGATAGGCCATCTCTATAAAACGGAAGTTAGCAAGCTGGCTGAGACCCTAAATATTCCCCAATCAATAATCAAAAAGAACCCATCAGCAGATCTATGGGCTGACCAAACCGATGAAGACGAACTGGGGATAACTTATCACGCCTTAGATGAAATCCTCTACAGAATGTTAGAAAAACAAGAGACTAAAGAGAAGATGATAGCCGACGGGATACCCGCTAAAGAGGTTGATAAAGTGAAAACTCTTTATCAAAAATCCCGTTTCAAAAGAGAAATGCCGCCCTGCTTAAAGATATAAACAGGCTATTCACCGCATCTGCCGACAAAAAATCCAATATAACCAAGGAGAGAATTTGGGACTTGAAATAGCCAAGTTAAGAAAGAAATGTAATATCTGTAACTCACGCAGAGCCCAAAGATACTGCCTCAGAAAAGGTAAAGATATTTGCTGGGTATGCTGCAACACTATGCGAATTGACAAACAATGCCCGCATGAATGTGCTTATACCATCCAAACGCATACTGACCAAACAGTTCAGCCACCAAAAACCAAGATAGACTCTTATGCCGAGCATATAAACCTAATCTTATCAGAAATTGACAAGTGGACCGAACTGCCGGAACAATATTTCGGTGGTCAAATCCCCTCTGAGATGGCTCAAACCGATAAGGGAAAGAAAGTATTAGAGGAATACGTCGATAGTATCAATGTTATCCCTCCCAAAACAAAAATCTATTTGAGAAAAAAACTTAACCTCTCGCCTAAAAAAGAAAAACTAGACCATTATGAAGACATCGCCATGCAATTTTTAGACCTGTTGTTCGAACAGGAGTGGGAGAAAAGTATCGATTTGATGAGTGATAACCACAGATACGAAAACAATCTCTACCGCCGGAACTACATCAAACGACGCTCATCAAACAGATTGTTAAAAAGAGTGAACGAATATCACTTAATCATCTCGGCAATAGCGGAAACCGGTAATGAAGCCTTAGCCTATTTCGAAATCAACGGCAAATACGATCTGACTATTCATTTCGTGAACGAAAACAAACAAGAAACCGAAGAAATAAACCTTACCGGTGACAAAAAATGGCGCATAGAATCGTTAATCCTGGGACATCCCCAAATATACTACAGCTTGGCCGAGATAGAAAGGCAGATATCTGCGCTGCTAGGCCAAAATAAACAGAAAGAAGCGGGTGAACAGCTGGAAAAATTCGTCGAGATCCTAATAGACTCTAAGGAGATATTCGCCCTTTATGGTATGTATTACGCCGTAAAAGAGGAATACGCTAAAGCTAACGAAAAATTCCTCACCAGCGTTGAGATGGACCCTAAATCGTACGACAACAGATATAATTTTGCCTTTACTTCCACAATGATAGGCAACCAGCAAATCGGGAAGCAGTTTTATGAAGAACTGCTCAAGGAAAATCCCCAAGACCTCAAAATACTGAACAATATAGCTGTCATCTACCTCAATGATCGACATATAGACAAAGCTCTGGATACTTGGAGAAAATGTCTGGAGATTGACCCCAAGTTCGAATTAGCTAAGAAGAATCTCGACAGATTCAAAGATCTATCACTTAAAAAGAATAAATAATTCGCCTCCGTTATAGCAGGCTGCAACTACCGCTTGTGCTTAAGTGAAATATAAATTAGCTAAAACAATGACTCGTAATCATGAAAACCATGCTTTAAGTACTATGGAAAAGCTTAACAAATACAGGCCCGACCATAACAGGTACTGTCCTGCTCACGACGTAACCTGTAAAGTCAATATCATCTCTCCCACCACAGTAATGCTTTCATTAAACTATTTCAGCATATAGAAAATGGATAAACGTTTTTTTGATAAAGCTCTAGCCTTAGCTGAACAAGCAAAAGGTAAGACCGGGATAAACCCCAACGTGGGTGCCGTAATAGTAAAGAATGGTCGAATAATAGGTGCCGGCTGCACTCAAGAATGCGGCAAGAACCATGCCGAGATTGAGGCTCTAATCCAAGCAGGTAACGACGCCAACGAAGCAGACATCTATGTAACTCTCGAACCATGCTGCCATCATGGCCGGACACCACCCTGCACGGAAAAAATAATAGCGGCGGGAATTAAGAGGGTATTCACGGGCATCAGCGACCCTAACCCTATGGTGAACGGTAAAGGTTTTGCCCGGCTGAAAGAGGCCGGAATAGAAGTCACGAGCGGAATAGCAGCAGAGAGGGTGACAAGGCAGCTTGAAATATACCTGACTAACCGCCTGCAAAAGCGGCCGTTTTTCATCATGAAGAACGGTGTTTCCCTCGATGGCAGAATAGCCTGCAGTTCCGGCAAATCAAGATGGATAACCTGCTTAGAGTCCAGAAAGATAGCTCATCAGTTGCGGGAAACTACCGGTGTGATATTAACAGGAATAGAAACCGTATTGAAAGATGATCCGTTAATGAATGTCAGGCTATCGAAAAGCGGTAATCCTTGTCAACCAAAGCTGCGGATAGTCTTGGACAGCTCATTAAGGATACCTTTAGACAGTAAATTAGTTACATCGACCGGGGAAATACCCTTATTAGTTATAAAGTCTAATGATTATAATGATCAGCTAAAAGAAAAGAAGCTCTCCGAGAAAGGTGTTGAGATCTTATCCGTCGCCAGAGATCGCCAGCGCAAGCTCTCACTGCCAGATATCGTGTCCATCTTAAACAATAAGGAAATACCGGCTGTACTTATCGAAGCGGGAGCTGCTATCAACACATCCTTTTGGAGACAGAGGTTAGTGGATAAGCTTTATTATTGTATCGCTCCTCTAATATTGGGCGGGAATCGAACTGTTACCGAAGAATTAGACTTTAGCGATCCTACTCAGGGAATCAAGATCAAAATAGACGAAACAGTACGCTGCGGCAATGATATCCTAATAGTAGGTTATCCGGTCTACAACAATGACTAACTGCCCGGCTGCTAACAATAAAACATATTAATTAAACGAAGGAGGTTATATGTTTAGCTACCACATGCCTACCAATATCCAGTTTGGCAAACAGATATTATTAAAGCAAGGTCATCTGCTAAAAAGTCAGGGCAAAAAAGCTCTGATAGTAACCGGAGCGAACTCAGCTAAAAAATCCGGAGCTTTGGATGATGCCCGACAAGTACTAAAGAAGTTGGCTATAGACTATGAAATATATTCAGAAATAAAAGAAAACCCCGACCTGGAAAGCATTCACAACGGTGCTGTTCAGATGAAGAAGTCCGGCTCTGATTTCGTTATCGGTATAGGTGGTGGAAGTCCTGTAGATGCAGCTAAGGCTATATCGGTAGTAGCCGCAAATGATTTTCAAAATGATGAATTTTATCAATCGGGAAATATTAAAAAAGCTCACCCCATTATTTCCATAACTACAACTTCAGGTACCGGCACGGAAGCCACGCCCTACAGCGTAGTAACCAACTGTGATAAGAAGGCTGGTTTCGGCTCGCCATTGATGTTCCCCACATTATCCTTCCTTGATCCGACCTACACTTTTTCCATGCCGGACAAGGTGACCCGTGATACCGCTATAGATGCTCTAAGTCATCTTTTGGAGGGTATCTACTCGGCTAAAAGATGCCCCTTGCTCTACCCATTGATTACTACCGGCGTCAGAGTCATTTATTCGGTGTTGGAAGAAGCTCTTGCCGAGCCGGAAAACTTTGAACATAGAAAACAGTTAATGATTGCATCATTATACGGCGGGATGGTGATAGCCCAGTCAAGTACCACGCTCCAACATTCTATCGGTTACCCATTAACAACATTCTACGGTCTGTCACACGGTATGGCTAATGGTGTTGTAATGAAGCATATTATGGAACTTTATTATCCATATTTAAATGATGAAATCGACATGCTGTTTACTCATCTGAACTGTTCCCGGAACGATTTCTATAAATGGTTAGATAAATTAGGAATGAAAACCTCTCTGAAACTGGACAAAGAGTTCATTGATAAAGCAACCGACCAAATAGAAAAAAGCCGCAACATGGCGCTTAATCCCTTGCAGGTAAAACGTGATCAGGTAGCTCACATCCTCGCACAGTTGTAAAAAGAAGCAGTCGACTGACTTACCTCACCCAATAAACTGTCCTGAGTACTTTGCCGATTGTCAATGAACAATAACAACAGGTCTCTCACAGTAAGTACTTCTTTTAACCTGAAGGAAGCAACTGAAATCAGACTATACCTGTATAAGGTTCAAATATCTCCGGTACATGGTCTTCAGGCGGCGAGTTAATTGAAATCTGCATTTCCAACCCTCAACTCTACACCCTTTGCCCTTCTCCGTACACCGGACGGCGCGGATGTTAGAAAAGTAACAGTCCGGCGGTATGTTGTACTATAAAAACAGACCTGTTTTCTGACTTCACCGGTCGAGACCGTTTAGAAAAGAGAGCATCTAATCAGGCAGCATTCTTGATTTTAGTTGAGAAACGATAATTATTGGGGAAAGGTTTAATATAAAAAAAAACCGGCTTTCATTCCGGTCGAAATATGGAAACTGATTATTCTGAATAGCACCCACAATCAGCAGTTTGTTCTGTCAATTCTGAAGACGAACCCTAAATAAACAATTTCGACCACTTTTTCTCAATAGATTGCCACCAAACTATTTTCTATAGCGAATTCTCTCCTGAACGGTCTCACTCTAACACTATCCACTTAGATATGATTATAAGCTCTGCAGATAAGTATGAAAACCACTTGCCCCGGTAGAGGATTAAGGCTTCTTGTTTCTTATTATGTTGACATCAAAGCTGTCCAATATTTCTTATCAAAAACCGCTGGATAGGGATAATGAAGGATCTACTATATATATATAAGATAATGCTGCGGCATTACGGCTATTTATTAGCCGGAATTATCTTTATGGTAGGGTATGCTCTGTTCAGCGGAGCGAGTATCACGATGGCTGTACCGCTATTTGATTATGTATTTCCTCAATTTGAAGTTGAAACCCTCTATTCTACCTGGCCCGAGTTTTATTCAGCTCTTCGTGATGTAACGACTGCTAACAGCGAGTTGCTTACTTTTACCAATATTCTCAATATAGATAACCTGCGTCCTGTCCTTGCTGAATACGGAACAGTCATGGAGTACACCGATTCAATGCTGATGCTCTGGATAGTAGCTGTATTAGTTCTGATCATCGTTGTAATAAAGAATATCTTCTTTTACATGAACCGTTTGATGTTTGCCAACCTGAATGGTAAAACAATTAAAGATGTCCGAAATTTAATTTTCCGGAACTATATGGATCAGTCTCTGAGCTTCTTCTCCCGTTACAGGATAGGCGACTCCTTAGTTCGGATGGTTAATGATGTCGAAGTAGTCAGCAAGCTTTTCATTCATTCTTTGTTTCAAGTAGTCCGTGAACTGTTTCTTATCTTGGTTTTTATGCGGATTGCGCTTTTCCTGAACACCAGACTGTTTCTGATAAGCCTGATAGTACTGCCGATAACTACCTTCTTAGTGACCACCATCGGTAGGAAGATCAAAAAATATGCTCAACGAATCCAAGGGAAACTTTCCGACATATTTTCCAAAGTTGAAGAGGTGCTGACCAACATCAAGATAGTTAAGGCCTATGGTCGTGAAGACGATAAAATCAGTGAAGTTGAGCAGCTAAACGACAGATTCTTCAAGTTTTGGCGAAAAGCTCAAATATATAAAGCATTTGGAGCACCAATCTCCGAGATAAACGGGACGCTCATCGGAATAATTATTCTTATCATCGGAG
This sequence comes from Candidatus Cloacimonadota bacterium, assembly GCA_003564135.1. GTDB lineage: Bacteria > Cloacimonadota > Cloacimonadia > Cloacimonadales > PWNZ01 > PWNZ01. Next base: position 13,410 of record PWNZ01000059.1, on the reverse strand, counting down.
GCCGTGAAGTCGTGTCGGGAACAGCTAATTTTACTTTCGGCGAGTTCAGTGCCTTTCTGTTGGCTCTTTTTTCCATGCTACATCCGATCAAATTAGTTACTAAAGCTTATAATGACCTCAAAAAAGCTTTCGTATCTCTGAACCGGATTTCAACTGTAATCAATAAGAAACCCGACTTGCTCGAGACCAAAGATGCCGTCGTGAAAGAAAGCTTTCAGGATGAAATAGTTTTCGAGAAAGTAGGATTCTCTTATCATCAATCTGTAGCTAATATTACCGGTAGCAGCGATGAACTGCTCACAGCAGGAAAACCGTATCTAAACACTGTCAAAGACAGTATGGTCTTATCGGACATCTCTTTTACGTTTAACAGAGGAGAAAAACTCGCCTTAGTAGGCAGCAGCGGCTCTGGGAAAACCACTATCACCAACCTCTTACTGCGACTTTACGATACGACAGAAGGAACGATTACCATTGATGGCATCCCTCTCGAAAAAATAAAAATAGCTGATCTAAGAAAACTGTTCGGTGTCGTGACCCAGGAAAGCCTGCTGTTCACCGACACAATAGCCGAAAACATCAGATTCGGCAGTAAAGAGAAAATATCTTTAGGGCAAATTAAAAATGCCTGCCGTATAGCTTATGCCGATGAGTTTATTGAGCAGTTACCCGATAAATATGACCATTACCTCTACTCAAAAGGGTCAAACCTCTCGGGTGGGCAAAAACAGCGTCTATGTATAGCACGAGCTATCGTTTCCAACCCGCCCATCTTGATCTTAGATGAGGCTACCAGCTCTTTAGACACCGAAGCGGAGCAAAAAGTCCAGTTAGCTATCCAGCAAGCTACTGAGAAAAGGACTGTGATGATTTTCTCACAGACTTTCAACCGTATTGACAGCTGATAAAATTATTGTTTTAGAGCAAGGGCGTATAGTTGGTATTGGAAATCATAGCGAACTACTGGATAATTGCCCCAGATACCGGGTATTATACGAATTGCAGTTCCAAACATAAACAACCATTAAGTGCCGGCAGCACCAGACTAATATAACCAAACGAAGGAGGTTTAAATGGCCAAGAATATATTTGTGATAGGTGGAGTTATTTCCTCATTAGGGAAAGGTATAGTAGCATCCTCAATAGGTTTATTGTTAAAAAAAATGAATTATCGGGTCGGGATGCTCAAATTGGATCCCTACCTAAATGTAGATCCGGGAACGATGAGCCCCTTTCAGCATGGAGAAGTATTTGTAACCGACGATGGAGCCGAAGCAGACCTCGACCTCGGGCACTATGAAAGATTTGTAGATGAATCTATGTCCAAGTTGTCGAACTACACAGCCGGTAAAATATATGAAAGAGTGCTAAAAAAAGAAAGACGTGGAGACTATTTGGGCAAAACCGTACAAGTTATACCTCATGTGACCAATGAAATAAAGTCGCTGATATATAAACTCAATGAGAAGTATGATATTGTGATAACCGAGATCGGAGGTACCGTCGGAGATATAGAAAGTCTGCCATTCTTAGAGGCTATCCGTCAATTCAGGATGGAAGCGGGTATTGAGAATACTCTTTACGTCTTTCTTACCTATGTCCCCTACATCTCGGCTGCCGGTGAATTAAAGACCAAACCGACTCAGCATAGCGCTTACAAACTAAGAGAAATAGGTATTCAGCCCGACATCCTTATTTGCCGTTCCGACAGCCCTTTCGGCGAGGATATAGCCGGCAAGATATCTCTGTTTACTAATGTACCGCAAGCATCGGTTTTCAATGCCATCAATGTCGAGTGTATCTTCGAGGTGCCACTAAATTTCCAGCAAGAAGGGATGCATAAGGCAATCTGCAAACATCTTCAAATAGAAGAACGACCGCTCAATCTCGAAAGCTGGAAACAGTTGGTAGATAACGTGAAAAACCCTCAAAAAGAGGTCATTATTGCTCTTTGCGGTAAGTATGTCGAGCATCAGGATGCCTATAAAAGCGTATGTCAGGCTCTCGTTCAAGCGGCGGCATTTCATAAGGTCAAATTAAAACTCAAGATGGTTGACTCGGAAAAGACCGATTCACCCGACAAATTAGCAGGAGTTTTAGCCGATGTTAACGGCATCCTTATTCCGGGAGGATTTGGTGTCAGAGGCATAAACGGTAAAATAGAAATAGCTCGTATCGCACGGGAGAAAAAGATACCTTTCTTCGGTATTTGCTTAGGTATGCAGGTAGCGGTGATCGAGTTTGCTAAAAATGTTTGCCGGATCGATGATGCTTACAGCTCTGAATTTGATGAACAATGTCAGCACCCTGTCATAGACCTGATGACCGATCAACGTCATATTGACAAAATCGGCGGTACTATGAGATTGGGCGCCTTCCCCTGTTCAATTAAGAAAGGAACTATGACCGGAAGAGTATATGGAGCTCTATCCATCTCCGAAAGGCATAGACATCGATATGAATTTAATAATAATTATAGAAATACTATCGCCAAAAAAGGTATGACGATTGCAGGTACCAGCCCGGACGATAGCCTCGTAGAAATTATCGAAATTCCTAACCATCCCTTCTTTATAGGTGTTCAGTTTCACCCCGAATTCAAATCAAGACCGGAAAGGCCGCACCCGATATTTAAATCCTTCATTGAGGCAGCCATCGAAGCTATAGAAGATCAAACTATATCATTTGATGAGGAATAGAGATATCCTTAGTATTCAGCCGGTATAGTCTTGTTATATAATTACTCACTCTATGACAACTCTGAAACTCTGTAACTCTGGCACCTATAAAAAATAACTGGACCGTTAAATGATTTTTGCAGTTACTGAAGCGAGACGACTGAGGAAGCTGCAAAATCACCACTCCATTAATTATGGTATACACTCATGACCATGAAAAGTAATGTATAATTTACAATGTACGATGTATAATTGCAAAATGAAGACACCCGAGATGATGATTAAAATGTAGTGTTCAGACCTTTTTAACCCGTTAAGTCGTCTTTTTTACTTGACTGGGTCCAGGTCTGGGATGAATCAGAGTAGGGATGCTCTGAGCACTGAACCTAATCTGCGGAATCTGTGGTTAAACCCTCAACTATCTGTTCATTGTTCACTGTTCATCATCCCCATCTTTCCCTAATTTACTGTTCTACTAATCTACTAATCAACTCTTTCATTCTACATTCTCTCCGCCATTCATTGTTCATTGTTCACTCTCAACTCTCAACTCTAAACTTCTTTCTCCCTCAACCCCCGGTCGTACAATTGAAACTCAGATAAAAAAAGAAGTTGACATTTGATAATCAATTGATTATTTTGTTTCGTTATAGATTTAAGTATTGGTTATTGACAATGGAATAAAACGAGCTGTGCTCACAAGAGGTGAGTATTTAGGGAGCTGAATAATTTGGTAAACAAAACAGATAAGAATTATGAAATTTATATGGATACTGGTTTTAAGTTTATTTACAGTCGTTTCCTGCTCTCGGGGAGATATTATGAAAACCGTAGAATATGTTGATTTAGAAAAGTTTATGGGTAGTTGGCACGTCATTGGAATTATACCTAATTTCATTGAGAGGAATGCCGTAAACGGTATAGAAACTTATACCCTGAAGGATGACGGGTCTATAGCTATTGAATATAAATTCAGAAAAAAAAGCCCTGATGGGAAAACTAAAACAATGCATCCTAAAGCCTGGGTTTATAATAAAGAAACTAACGCTGAATGGCGGGTGCAGTTTATATGGCCTCTTAAATTTCCATATTTAGTTATAGATTTGGATGAAGATTATAGTTATACTGTCATAGGAGTTCCTAATAAGAAGTTCGTATGGATTATGAGTAGGACTCCGGATTTAGTTGAAGATAAATACGTTGAAATACTACAAAGGCTTGATCAATACGGCTACGATATTAAAAAGATAAAACGTATGCCGCAAATCTGGGAATGAGGTGCTTTATGAATATTACTTACATAGACGGAAGAGCTTTTTATATGGCTTTTGCTGCCGGAGCAGATATCCTTATCAAAAATCGAAATTATCTAAACAAAATTAACGTTTTCCCGGTTCCGGACGCTGATACGGGAACTAATATGGCGACCACAATACGCTCTATTATTGAAGGTTCCCGTCAATCCCGTTCTTTAAAAGAAACCTTACAGTCCATGGCTGATTCGGGGCTTTCCGGTGCACGTGGTAATTCGGGAATCATTTTTGCCCAATATCTTTTGGGCATTAGTCTGGAGTTGGATGATAATATCACTATCACCACAGAAAAATTTTCTCAAAGTGCCCGGAGGGCGGTAAAGCATGTTTATGACTCTTTAGCCGATCCGGTTGAGGGTACTATGCTTACAGTAATTCGTGATTGGTCGGATTCCTTAGTAAGGCACAGTAAAACAACTTCCGATATTGTTCATATTCTGCAAGCTTCTTACAATGATGCTCTTTCTTCTTTGAATAGTACTCCCGAAAAATTGAAAGTTTTAGCCGAAAACAATGTAGTTGATGCCGGTGCTAATGGGTTTATTTACTTATTGGAAGGTGTCTTAGATTTCGTCCGCAAAGGTAGATGGCAGCAACAAACCAAAATGATCCAAAATTTGCCCCGGGAGGAGTTGGCTAGCAGTCATACAGCTCATCAGACGAATATACGATACTGCACCTAAGCTACCATATCCAAACCTGAGATCAGCTTACCGGAATTTAAAGAAAAATTTCGGCACTACGGAGAATCATTTATTGTTGCGGGAACTTCTGAAAAGATTCATCTGCATATTCATACCAATGATCCTGTCCGTTTTTTCAGAGATGTTAAGGACTTGGGTGATATAAATAGTATCAAGGTTGATGATATGCGGCTTCAATATCAAATAAGTCATGAGCGTAAATATCCTCTGGGTATTGTGACGGATTCAGCCTGCGACCTGCCCGAAGAGATATTGGAAGAATATCAAATACAACAAATTCCCTTTGGGATAAATTTTGGTGACACAATCTTTTTGGATAAGAAGACAATCGATCCTCATCAATTCTATAATATGCTTAAGACTGAAAAGATTCATCCTGTAAGCTCCCAACCAAGCCCTAAAGAGGTGGAGAATGTTCTGGATTTCATGTCCGGTAATTATCAAAGGGTCTATGCAGTGCATATATCTCAGAAGTTAACCGGTATTTTTCAAGCCGCTTCTAAAATATCTGAAAAGTATTCAAATATAAAACCGCTGGACACTCGTCACCTTTCTGTGAGTGAAGGCTTGATTGTTCTTCGTATAGCAGAGGCAATAAAATCCGGAGTATCTGCTTCCGAAATAGATGAAAACTTGGAAGATTGGGTAGCCAAAGCTCGTATTCTAACCGATGTTAACACCTTAAAATACTTGGTTCGCGGGGGCCGGGTCAGTCCCTTCAAAGGACATTTGGCTACGGCTTTGAACTTGAAACCAATCTTGTCGGTAGATAATGAAGGTAAGGCAGCTGCTTACGGAAAATCTTTCAGCCGCCGTCAAAACATGAAAAAAATTATTGCAGCTGTAGCGGACATGGTAAAAGACAATGAAGTTTGGAATTACGCTATCGTGCACGCAGATGCGGAAGACAGAGCACAAATATATTGTGAAAAATTGACGGATTTATTGAAAAAAGAGCCGGCTTACGTGATGCCCTTATCTCCGGTTTTAGGTGTTCATAACGGTATTGGTGCTGTTGCAGTTGGTTTAATGCTCAAATAAAGGGGATTCTATGATACCGATTATAGTTTTTACGGTGATACAAGTATTTCTGTTTATGGCTATTTTATTCCTTATAGCTCTGATTAAAAAGGATAATTCCATAGTGGATATCGGATGGGGGCTTGGATTCATTTTAGTGGCTTTGATAAATTACTTCGGATTGCCGGGATATACTCCCCGCCAAGTTTTGGTTACTGCTCTGATAGTTATCTGGGGAGTCCGTTTGGCTGCTTATCTCTACTACAGAAATAAAGGAAAGTCGGAAGATTTCCGGTATGCTCAATGGCGTAAAAAATGGGGCAGAAGCTGGGTAATCCGCAGCTTTTTTCAAGTATTTATTCTCCAAGGAGTAATTATGCTCACCATAGCTTATCCGGTGTTTATCTTACATTATGACCGGATGTTGTATTTTACTTGGTTTGATAAAATCGGGCTGTTAGTGTGGTTGATCGGTTTCCTCTTCGAAGCGGTAGGAGATTTACAAAAAAGCATCTTCAAAAGTAAACCCGGAAATAAGGGGAAGGTAATGACTTCCGGCTTGTGGCGATATACACGTCATCCCAATTATTTCGGCGAAGCTGCAATGTGGTGGGGGATTTTCATTATCATGCTCAATGTCCCTTATGGTTGGCTGGCAATATTCAGTCCCCTGATTATAACTAATTTACTACTTTTCGTTTCCGGTGTCCCTATGTTGGAGAAAAAGCATGCTGCTGATCCTGAATATCAAAAGTACGCCTCAAGAACCAGTCTCTTCATCCCTTGGTTTCCCAAGAAAATAAGCCGTTAATAGCCATGATAAGAGCCTTAGAATATAGCTTTGGATTTAGCAGCCGTCCTTATCAAGCGTATGTGTTAATAGCAACACTGAAGAATGGTCAACCCAAACAACTATGATAAACAAAACGATCACTGCCTGCTTAGCCGGGGGAGCATAAAAAGGACAACTGCGCTTCATTAGTCGCGGCTGCTTTAACAGTTTTTGCTCACAGGATTTCAAGCTGATGAAAGATTGGAATAATTTTAAAGAATACCTTATTCAACTCAAATAATGCAGTAGATTTCCGGAACGCTGAATTGGCTGCGTTCCTCGCCGAGCTCCCTTTGGTCGGTTCATTCGACTGTTCCGCTGGATCTTTAACCTCTGAAATCTTTCCTTCTTGACCCGTGAAATCATTTCCTTTCTATTTCACTGTTACTCTTTTCACCAGGCTATCCGGCAACTAGTAACTTTTCATTACCGGAAAGATGACTTGAAATAATATGCCCACTGACAGCAAGGCTTAGCCGAGGTACGCAGGCAACGCCACGTGCCAGCCCCATAAATGCGTACACTTACAGCAATCTTTGACAGATTTAACCATTTCTACTGCAGTATTTTGGTTCAAACGCAAATCGACTTAGGCGACGGTTACCGCGGTTACCAAAGTTACCGACCCGGTAACCGTGTAACCCATTGACTATCAATAGGATAAGGGCGAAGGTTACTAAATCGCCCTTTTTTTTCATTTTCATTTTATTTTTTTATTTTAGTATAGAAGACACCCACTAAGCTGCCACCATAAACGGAGCTAATCTCTTGTCAGGCAAGCAATTAGCCATTATTCACTACTGAATGTTTCGGAGCAGGAGAGTATAGTGTCCGTTCATTCGTGTTGCTATCTTTTCCCCCACCACAAAACCACGATCCTCCTCAACTATCTGTTCACTGCTCATTGTTCATTATTTATTATTCATCATCCCCATCTTTTCCTAATCTACTAATCAACTGATCTACTATTTTACTAATTTACTATTCTACTAATCAACTAATCCACTCTTTCATTCTAAATTCTAAATTCTACATTCTCTCTGCCCTTCGCCCTTCGCTCTCCGCTCTCCCTCATCGTGCCGGCCGTTTGAAAACGGCGATCCGGAAAATCAACTGCATTATTTGAGTTAATATGATTGACACTATTACACTACCAGTAATGCTTGCTACAAGTTTCAACAAATAATTAATATACGGAGTAAGGTAATGGTAAAGATATTATGCTCAAAATGTGACAAAGTATATAACGCTATGGAATTGGTGTGTCCTATTCACGGTAAAGGAAGTCATGTTCGTTTTTTGGAAGGGAGTGATACGCGTCTCAAGGATAAATCAGAGTCAGTTATTAAAGAACGCCGGCAGTCAGGATTAGAGGGTCTTGTTGGTGGTTTAGAATCGATAATTATTAATGTAGAACCTGAAAATTTTACGGAAGCTGGTGCGGAGTTTCTTAATTACACCAATCATGACCTCGTCGAAACGTTTGCCAACGATAGCTATGAGACAGCTATTCTCTCTCTTAAAGGATCTGCCGATATCATCGTCAGGTGCAGAAAAGGAGAGGATAATCCATTTCTTCCTTATAATCTCGCACCCATATCCCGGCATTTGCCCAACACCAGATTAGAAACTTTTGTTTTCAGCACTAAAGACATCAATCGCTATGTAAATATTCAAAAAAAGAGAGGAGTCGAATTCCTGACAGATGAAATCATCAGGAACGACCACTATCATTTCATTCAGACCAAGCCTTCCCGTTATATAGGTTGCTCAATTGGACTGATACAGTGGCTGGGAGACGAGAAGAAGTATTGTAATAAAAACGACACCGTTAAGGTCTATCCTGTAAAAAAACCAGCTAATAAATATTTGGGTAACATAAAATATCTCGACCATGCAGCTACAAGAGTACGTGCTCAAGATCGTGATGCAGCTATCATTGAGTTCATGGAATTGACTAATTACCGGTTCGATTTCGCTATTTATGTGAAACTGTTTAATTCTATTACCACCGTTGCCAGACTTTCGGCTAATGATTTTGCAATGGTCTTTACTTCAGGTATTTCACCCTATAAAAATGACTCGGAATCAGGTCCCACCGAAAAGTTCATCCACAACTTCAATGCCCGTACCCATCATCTGGCTTTTGCAACCGAAAATATTGAGGACACGTTTGAGCACTTAAAAAATGATGATATGAAATTCTTGATTGAACTGGTCGGTTCGCCAAAAGAAGGCTTAAAACAGACCTTTTCCGAAGGATCTAAGACCACATTCCTGGTCAATGAATATATCCACCGCTATGGCGACTTTGACGGCTTCTTTACTAAAAAAAATGTAACCTTACTTACGGAAAGCACCGGCAAACAGGAGGGTTAGCTTTTTTTAAGAGGTTGAAGATCAACCTTATCATCTTATAAATGTTTTGTTAACGAAATCATCGGTAAAGAGTGAACAGTGAAGAAGAGTTGAGAGTTGAGAGTTGAGAAAAGGGCTAAGGCTAAGAGTGAACAATGAAAAGTGAACAGTGAAAAGTGAATGGTGAAAAGTGAACAGTGAAAAGGGTTGAGAGTTTAGAGTTTAGAGTTTAGGATGAGTTGCGTTAAACTCTGAATTGCCCCGGCAACACAAGCCATCTTATAAATATTTTGTAAACAAAATCATCGGTAAAGGGTGAACAGTGAAGAAGAGTTGAGAGTTGAGAGTTGAGAGTTGAGAGTTGAGAAAAGGGCTAAGAGCTAAGGGCGAAGAGCTAAGGGCTAAGAGCGAAAAGTGAACAGTGAAAAGTGGGGAGAAGTTCGTGATGACGTGGTTGCGTTGTGGCGTGATTGAAAAAGAGCGAAGGGCAAAACTTTAAACTCTCAACTCTTTCCGCTTTTTTCGTTAGCCTACTTCAACCGTTCTGTTGTTGCAAAACTCTAAACTTCCTTCTGCTGTTCATTATTCACTCTTCATTATTCATAATCCCCATCTTTTCCTAATCTACTATTCTACTATTCTACTATTCTACTATTCTACTAATCAACTCTTTCATTCTAAATTCTACATTCTAAATTCTAAATTCTACATTCTACATTCTAAATTCTAAATTCTCTCCCCCTCTGCCCTCCGCTCTCTGCCGCAGAGCCTCACTTCAGCAACATAATCTTTTTGGCTTGCCGGTATTCGGGGGTTTCGATTTTGGTGAAATAGACACCTGACGGTTGAGAAGTACCTCTATCGTCAGTACCGTTCCAGGTTACTTTGTGTTCACCGGCTTGATATTCATTGTTTGTCAGCATCTTAACCAATTGACCTCTTATGTTATAGATGCTTATCTTTACAGTGGTTCTCTGCGACAAATTAAAAGCAATAACAGCATTAGGGTTGAAGGGATTGGGGTATACCTTTAGCTCTACTGTATTAGCGACTGCTGCTGCTGCAACGTCATCTTCCTCAACTGAAACGGAAGCATCTTCTCGGAGATAGGGGTAACCGTCATTGATTTCATATACGGCATCAGCAGCCCAAACTTCATCAAAGTCCCAACCGACGAAAGTCTCAGCATCATAAGGGTAAGTCATCTGTTCGGTATTCCTCGGTTTTCCCCCTGCGGAGTTATCACATTCTGATGTTTCAGTATTCCAATAACTATTGTGAACATAATCAGTACTCCCTTGAGCCACCAAGCCTGCATAATATGTGCTGCCGGTAACCCTTCCTGTGCTGTAGCAGCTATATACACCACCTTCATCATATCCAAAATACTCGGAATGCCCTGAATTAACACCAACCAAGCCGCCCACACTCCAGGAACCGGTAACATTTCCGGTACTGTAACTATTAGCTATAATTCCGCCATCAGAGTTTTCACCGACTAAACCTCCAACCCTGTATTCCCCACTTACTTCAGCGGTACTAAAGCAGTTGAGAATTTTCGCTTCCCGCCTGTTAAAGCCTACCAAACCACCGGCACAGTGACCTTGTCCTGACAGCGTTTCTGCATCTAACAGAGGCTTATACTCAAGTTTTCGTCTTGTGTTAATAGCTTCCGGATTTGTAATCAGAACATCCTTGTTGTGATTTTCAACCGACCCGGAAGGGCTGAGCAACTGACCTGATGTCTGCTGGTCTTCCTTGCCCTTGTTTAAACTGGTTGAACTGTCGGTCATTTTTTCAGAAGGTCTGCTGAGAAAAACTTTGCCGGAAGTATGGCTGTTCGTGATGATTGTTGAATGGATACTATCTCCAACTAAACCACCGACGTAATTGGTGGTTGCTACAACCTTTCCGTCGCTAGAGCAATTATCGATTAATGAAGACTCTACTCGCCCTGCAAGTGAACCCACAGCTATATGACCGAGAACATCTACATTTTTTAAGTTGATATTAGCAAGGTAAGTATTTCTGACATATCCGAAAAATCCCTGATTATAAGCACCTTCTCCGTAAATCATAAGATTGGAGATGTTGTATCCATTGCCGTCATAATTACCCTTAAAAGGATATTGAAGACAGCCGACAGGTTCCCAGTTTCCGGCTTCATTCTGAGGTAAATCCGCTAAATCTATATCGGCAGTCTGTTTAAAGTGAACATTCTCATAGAAACGGACATAGTCAAGCTCTTCAGGTTGTCCAACTGAATAAGGAATCTCTGCGGTACCCTCGCCGGAACTAAAGCCCGGATTAGGTGTCGCTAAAGCAAAGTTTGATTTCGATGTTTCACCTTCGTCATAGACAGCAGTTACGTGATAGATATATTCTTCAAAATTGGTTAATCCTGTATCAATATACTCCGTTGCGGTGACATTGGCAACTTTCTGTCTGTTGCGATAAATATTATACTTTATTGCATCGGGATAACCTTCCCACTCAAGAGATACTTCTTCAACAAACGGGTAAGCCGTCAAATTGAGCGGTTTAATCATTGTATGTCCCCCGGCTTCTTCTTCCCAACGTAAATAAGGAAATGTTCTGCCGTTTTCTATGTCCCAGATTTCGTCGAAGTCCCATGAAGCATCTGTGAAAGTTTCGATGCCGGTCATACAGGTTATATCGAGAGGTGTACCGGCAGCAGAACTCTCTTGCCCGGAAGTCTGCCTATTCCAAAAGCTATTGACGACATTTTCTTTATCCCGTACGGTACCAATTAAACCGCCGGCATTGTAAATACCGCGAACTGCTCCCGAACTGTAGCAATTTTTGACTCTTGAATCAGTGCCCAAGGCACCTATTAATCCTCCTGTATCATACCTACCCCGGACAGAACCTGTAGAATAGCAGTCCTCAATCATGGAGGAACTTAGAACTTCTCCAGCTATACCTCCGGCACTTACCACACCACTTACCGAGCCGGTGTTTAAGCTTCTCTTAATGGTTGATGTCCAAACCGAGCTTGCTATTCCACCTGTGCCACTAAGATAATCGCCTCCACCGCTAACATCTACATCAGAATGACTATCTTCAACTCTTGAATCGGATAGATGGCCGGCAATCCCACCGGCTTTATGGGCAACTTCAACAACACCGGAAACTAAAACATTTTCGATCACTGTATTTGATGCGGCTCCGATCAACCCTCCGGCATTAGTTAAACCGGTAATGTTTACTCCGATAAGATTAACATTCCTGATTATTGCTCCGTCGAATGAAGAGTAACCGATAAGGCCTAGAGAAACCCCTTCAGGCCGGTCTATATGAAGGTTTGCTATCTCATAGCCAAAGCCATCATAAACGCCGTCAAATGAAGGAATAGGCTCCCAGTTTCCACTATCATCATATTGCGACTCGTTCAAATCGATATCGGCAATTTGACGGAAATGATTATTTTGGTAATCTCGTATGCTGTCTAAATGCCCGACAGTTTCTACTAAATAAGGATCATCTGCAGTCCCGCTTCCTCCGGCAAATTGTCCATACACATTTACAGTAAATAGTATTGCAAAACACATACATACCACTTTCAAATTTGTTTTCTTAAAAAGTTCCATCTTACTCTCCTTTTTTATATTTCTCTCCGGTTTTCCGTGAGTAGGGGTTAGGATTAATCTGCCCTCTCTATCCTTAATAATTTAGTATTCCAGTGTATCATTTCTTGTCAACTGCCTTTTTTTCAAACCCTAAACTCTTACATCAGAGACTATCAGGTAAATCAGGCTTGCCCTGTGAACTGAAACGGAACGAAGTGAAGCTCACTGAGCTACAGACGAGGAACGCAGTACAATCTTTTCTTTCTTGACCCGTGAAATCTTTTTTTCTATTTCAGTGGGTTCTATTTCACCGGATCAAACGGCTACTAAACTGAATGTATCAAGTTCTTCCAGAGCTTGACCAAGGTCACAAGGGCATCTTGCCCTTGGCTGGAATAAAAACGGAAGGAACCACCGAGGACACTGAAAGCACCGAGAAAAAAAGAAGCCGGCGAGAAACCAGAGCAAGGATGCTCTGGAGACCTTGGTCAAGGGCAAGACCCAGTTAAGTAAAAAAGACGACTTAACGGGTTAAAATGCCTTGATACATTGAGAGAATAGAAAGACTTGAGGGGTACTTTAAATTGCCAAAAGTGGTGCATATTAAATTGCCCTTGATACATTGAGCCGCTTGAAAGACTTGAGGGGCAAAGTAAAGCATTCTAAGTAATCACTCCATCCAATCAAGAACCAAGAGCGAACAATGAACAGTGAAAAGTGGGGAGAAGTTCGTGCTGACGTGGTTGCGTTGTGGCGTGATTGAAAAAGAGCGAAGGGCAAAACTCTAAACTCTCAACTCTAAACTTCCTTCTGCTGTTCTACTAATCTACTATTCTACTATTCTACTATTCAACTAATCCACTCTTTCATTCTAAATTCTAAATTCTACATTCTAAATTATCTCCGCTCTCTGCT
>PWNZ01000066.1 GCA_003564135.1 Candidatus Cloacimonadota bacterium | reverse complement strand
ATGAAAAATGAAGACACCCGAGGGGATGATTATAATATTAACGAAAGAGACGAGAGTCAGCTGTGAAGGCCATTATTCGGTGCTTTTTTCGGTGTTCTCGGTGGCTGAAAATCAATTTTAAACATAGTAAAATATATGATAGGAGACTAGATGAGATTAGCTATTGCCTCAGATCACGCCGGGTTTGAACTAAAAGAAACTCTTAAAAAGTATCTGCAACAAACACACGAATTGGTAGATTTTGGAACTACCAAGTGCGAGCCTACCGATTATCCGATTGTTTCCATAAAAGCTGCTCAATCTGTAGCTCAAAAAGAATGTGATTTGGGAGTTATTATTTGCGGCACGGGTATCGGAAGTTGTATTGCGGCAAACAAGGTTAAAGGTGTTAGGGCTGCATTATGTCACAGCACAGATTTTGCATTGATGAGTCGCAAACATAATAATGCCAATATAATAGTACTGCCGGGAAGATTCATAGCCGGGCATTACGCCATTGAAATACTGAAAAAATGGTTAGAAACAGCTTTTGAAGGTGGCAGACATCAGAAACGGATCGACTTGATAACCGAATATGAGAGGCAACAGAGTTAGAAAGTTGTCCATTAAATATACAGATATGTAAAAAAAGACATAAAAGAGGTGGATTATGCAACACATAAAAATGCAGGATAAGGAAGTGTATGAAGCTCTGTTGAACGAAATCAACAGACAAAGTAATAATCTGGAGCTGATTGCTTCGGAAAACTTTGTATCCGATGCAGTTTTGGAAGCTGCCGGGTCTGTTCTGACCAACAAGTATGCTGAGGGGTATCCCTATCGGTGGAGCAAAAAGACCGGAAAGATTAACTATAAACTTAACGGACGCTATTACGGCGGATGTGAATATGTCGATGAAGTCGAGAAACTGGCCATAGAAAGAGCAAAAGAGATTTTCTCGGCAGATCATGCAAACGTACAGCCGCATTCCGGTTCACAAGCTAATATGGCTGCTTATTTCAGCCTAGTTAAACCGGGTGACACAGTTCTCTCATTAGAGCTCGCTCACGGTGGCCACCTCACTCACGGCCATCCTTTGAGTTTCTCCGGTAGTTTGTATAACATTGTGCATTACGGCGTAGAAAAAGATACAGAAGTTTTTGATTATGACAATCTTTTAGCAATAGCTAAAGAGGTTAATCCTAAAATGATTCTGGCCGGTGCAAGTGCTTACCCCAGAGCGATTGACTTTGCTAAATTTAAAGAGATAGCTGACGCTGTAGGAGCCTATTTAATGGTCGATATGGCACATATAGCCGGTCTGGTGGCTGCCGGTTTACATCAGAATCCGGTACCTTATGCAGATATTGTCACTACCACAACTCACAAGACACTAAGAGGGCCGAGATCAGGGCTTATTCTCTGTAAGGAAAGCCTTGCTAAGGAAGTTGACAAACAAGTGTTTCCTGGTATTCAAGGTGGACCGTTGATGCACGTGATCGCAGCTAAAGCGGTTGCCTTTAGGGAAGCTCTATCGGATGACTTCAAAATATATCAAAAACAGGTCATAACCAATGCCGCAACTTTAGCTGATTCCCTAATTGAAGAAGGGTTCAAAATAGTTTCCGGTGGTACCGATACACACTTAGTATTAGTTAATTTAGGGACAGCAGATGAGGGCGGACCATCAGGAAAGGATATGGAAAAATGTCTGGATAAAGCATCGATAACTGTAAATAAAAATACCGTCCCCTTCGATACAAGAACACCATTTGTAGCTTCGGGTGTTAGGCTCGGAACTCCTGCTGTTACAACCAGAGGTATGAAAGAAGATCAGATGAAGATGGTTGCCGGATTCATCAGAAAGTGTTATCTTAACTATCAGGATGAAGAAGTTTTGGCTTCAGTAAAGGAAGAAGTTAACGAGCTTTGCTCGAAGTTTCCCTTATATGAAGAGTTGATAAAATAAATCTTGCCATAAATTGTTGGTACTGTAGCGATTTTGGAATAAAAATTGCATACTGATAAGTCTTTAATGATAGCGCTGCTGCCTTCAACAGCAGCACTAGAAATTAACTTTAGGTAAGTTATAAAAAATATTTGGAGGTATTAGAAAGTGGACACACACAGACCTATATTTGGAAATGGCCATGTAAAGATTAGCAGAATAGCTATTATTACGTTGCTGATTAGCATGATAGCCATTAGTACTTTATTTGCGTCTAACTCTCTGTTCAAGGTCATATCACAAGGTGATGAATACACAGAGGTAGAGTTTAATTTGTCCGACTATACAGTTGTACCTGTTGAAGTTGATGGGATTAAATACAATCGTCTTTACCATTCGGAAGCGGGATTTCTCATGGATGAGAAGCTGCCGGAGGTTATTCATTTTTCATTTTTCCTACAGGTTCCCAGGACCGGTGGAGTTGAAATCGAACAACCATTAATTCATAAGAGTGAAGTTGTTAAGGATTTCAATCTTTTTCCATCTCAAGGTTATGACTTAGAGATCTGCGAAGAGAAGGGTTTTGTCATAGATGAGGATTTTTATCAGAAAGACATATCCTATCCGGAAAAGTTGGTTCAACTCGGTCAGCCCGGTATAATGAGAGATACACGATTGGTTAATGTTACTCTCTATCCCTTTGCTTATAACCCGGCAACTGATGAGTTAACTGTTAGAGAGAATATGACGGTCAGGATTAACTATGATCAATCTGTTCGTGGGGAAGATGAGCTCAGGAGCCCGGAAAGACGAATTTCACGAGGGTTTGAGAATGTTAAACGAGGGATTGTGTTGAATTATGGTCAATTTAGGAATCCTAACTTAGAATATCAACCACGAAGCATTCTGATTATCAGGCATCGAAGCGATACCATTAACAGCTTAGTTGATCAGATAGCCGGCTGGAAAAGAGATAAAGGCTTTGAGGTTACTGTAACTACTACAGCTAACATGTCCACCGATCACGCAATACGGAATTATATTCAAGGTGCATATAATAACTGGAATATCCCACCCGAATACGTAATGCTTATAGGTGACGGTGGAGACGGCGGTTTAACAATCCCATTTAATACCAGTCAAAACGACCATTACTATTCGTTGTTGGCTGGCAATAACGATTATTCGGATGTGTTTGTTGGCCGTTTATCGGTGCGCAATGCTGAGCAATTAGCTACTGCCTGGAATAAGATGCGTAATTTTGAAAGAACACCTTTCATGCAGAATACAGAGTGGTATAATCGTGCAGCCTTAATGGGTGATTTGGGCTCTCATGGTGGAACTATTTCTCCTCTTTTCTTGATGAAGCACCTTAAGCAAATAATGTTACAGCATCAACCGAATAAGGATATTATTGAATTATCTGGCCAGATTAACGTTAACCAGATGACTAATGCTATGAATCAGGGTGGTCTTTTCTTCTGGTATAGAGGAAGGATCGGAGCTTCGGGTTGGCCGCCTAGTGAAACCAGTATGACAAATGGTTATATGCTGCCGCATGCTAACTTTGTTACCTGCTCAACTCTTGACTATCAAGGTGGAAGACAAGCAGAGCCGACATTCCGTGCCGGCACACCAACAACGCCAAGAGGTGCTATTACTGTTGTTGGATTTAGAGGTGGTGCCAATACGGGGCCAGGTAATGCGATGACAGCCGGAACTCTCACAGGAATATATTCCCGTCGTATCAGAGTAATTGGTGAAGCCATGGTATATTCGAAGATGAATTTGTGGAGAGTCTATGGAAATGCTCATCCAAATCAAGCTTCTCAACACTCTCGCAATTCTAACTTGATCGGCGATCCGAGTTTGGATGTGTGGACAGCTGTTCCTAAAGAGTTGAATGCCGAGTATCCGGAGACTCTTCCTAAAGGATCTAATAGCGTAGAAATAATAGTTACAGATGTCGATGATAATCCTGTGGAAGACGCTTGGGTAACTATAAGACAAATGGATGAGGATGGTGACGAATTATTCTTCGCTACAGGATACACAGGTCCTGATGGAATTTCAACACGTTATTTTCCAGATGATACAGAAGGAGAGATAACCGTTACCGTCACGAAACATGACTACAAGGCCTATCTTGGAGAGATTGATGTTTCTGAGACTCCCGGCGTTACTTATAATGATATAGTTATTAATGATGACCTTAATGCGGGTAGTCAGGTTGACTTTGTTTTAAGTCTTAGAAACCACAGTGATCAGGCAGTTAATGGAATCAACGGGACAATATCTACCACCAGTGAATATGTAAATATCACCGAAAACAGTTCCGGGTTTGGAAATATTGCAGCCGGTCAAGCTACCGCATCAAATTCGGAGTATTCAATAGAAATCTTGAACGATGCGCCCGATGGCCATATAGCAGTATTCAAGCTGGATGCTACTGACGGCAATAATAACTGGATAAGTAGATTTAACTTAGTTATGAATAATGGCCATTTAAGTCCTGTTTCAATGGATATCATTGATGATGGTGGAACCGGAACATTAGACCCCCTAGATGAAGCTGATCTGCGATTTCATATTAGAAACAACGGAGAATTCGAATTACGTAATGTCCGAGGAAGGTATAGTGGGGAGGCTTATGGCGTTTCGATAGTCGATTCCACGGCATTCTTCGGAGATATAGCTCCCGGTCAGACAGTTTCCAGTACAAACGACCACATTCGTGTTTCGACATCTACTTATGTAATTGATGGACAAATCTTCGATATGCAGCTTGAACTGTTCAACGATGAGGGTTTTTCCCAGACTCATAGTGTGCAGTTAGAGATTGGTGAAGTTACAGTTACTAGCCCATTAGGTCCGGATAGATACGGTTACTGGATTTATGACCACGAAGATGTCGGATATGTCGACACTCCGGAATACGACTGGATAGAAATTGCTGATGGTAATGATGGATTTCAAGGTAATGAATTAGATATTGATTCTGACTATGATAATATACAAGAGCACACAGTAGTTGATTTGCCATTTGATTTCACTTTCTACGGAATAGAATATGATAGAATAACTGTTTCTACAAACGGATGGATTAGTTTCGGCGATAGCGAGATGGCTGAACAACGAAACTGGAGATTACCGGGTGTACTAGGCCCTGTGTCTATGGTTGCAGCTTTTTGGGATAATCTATCTCCCAGATCCGGTGGTATTTTTTATTATCATTGGGAAGAAAGGAATAAATTTATTATTCAATGGGAAAATAATACTAATGTGATGAACAATGCGCCCAATACTTTCCAAATAATACTTTATGATCCCAGTGCATACTATACTACTACCTTTGATGGTCCGATTAAGATCCAATATAAGGTATTCAATAATGTTAATAATGGTGCCAACAGCCCGGGCGGTATTGGCAACTGGGGTACATACTGTACTGTAGGTATTAGGAATCACCTCAATGACGATGGTTTAGAATATACTTTTAATAACTCGTATCCGACAGCAGCAAGACCGATAACAAATGAAACGGCCCTCTATATTACTACTGGTTTGAGCTCTGCTTTAGTCGGAATAGAAAGCTATTCTTTTGCTGGAGAAACTACTAATCAGCCTAATTATGATGAAGTAGTTGATATCAATATGCGGCTTCAAAATGTTGGTATTGAAGAAGCTTTCGATGTTGAAGCACGATTAGAAACAGAAGATCCCTATATAGAAATAGTTCAAGCGAGAGCAGATTACGGTGATATGGACGTCCAGCAATCGGTGGAATTAAACAATGCTTTCACCGTGAGAATTGCTGATGATGTTCCTCATAATCATAGTCCAACATTCAGGTTGGTTGTTACAGCAGCCGATAATCTTTTCTGGAGCTATTACTTCTCATTCAGAGTACAAGCTCCATCACTAATAACGTTGAGTCCGTTCATACATGATCCAGATGGTAATAACAATGGCCTCATTGATCCGGGCGAAGATGTGATTATGTATGTGCCGGTACACAATGAAGGTGCTACAACTCCACCTGTAAACGTTACGATCGAAAGTTTGTCCGATCTAGCAGAGGTTACATCTGTACAAGATCCGGAATTCTACTTTGTTGCTGGTCAAGAAACACAATATGCCGCAGCAAATGTTTCTATCAGTAATCAAGCTGAAACAGGTAGCGGTTTAAGGTTCCGATATCACTATGAAACCGGCAATTATGACTTTGAAGGTGAATTCTTAGTTGGTGTTGGTGGTATTATCCCTGTAACTATGGGGGAAGGAGATGAAGTGCCGGGTACCAATGATGCCGGCCCTCTTAACATATACTTCCGTAGTAATAGGAGCCAATTTGTTTATACTGCAGAAGAGTTTAATACAGAAGGTATTTATGGTGAGTTTCCAATAACTCAGTTTGGTTTCTTTGTCGAAGGTGAGCCTGACCACAATTTAACTGACTTCACTATAAAATTAGCACACACAACACAAACTGACGTCACTCAGCACTTTTCAGATAGTTTGACTACCGTGTTCTCTCATGCTTCATATTCTCCATCCGCAGGCGAATGGGATATGTTAACCTTCGACGAACCATTCGTATGGAATGGGCAGGATAACTTGATTGTAGACACTTCATTTGACCCTGTAGCATCTTGGAGTGCGACGGGACAAATCCGTGTCTATGAGCGTGAAAATGGCTATAGATTCATAAGAGATGATGAATCTGTTGTGAATCAAACAACTAACCGGGTGAACAGTAATAAGCCGCAAGCTATGCTTATGATGGGCGTCGATCCGGAAGCTACAGCTAATAGACCACAGAACTTAGCTGCTAATTCCTCTACTTCCAGTATAAATCTTGAATGGGATCCACCGGAAAATAGAAGCTCTGACAGAACTAGGAGAAAAGATGACGGTAGAACTACACCGGAGACCCGGAATACACGCTACAATGTCTATAGAAATGGAGTGCTTCTTAATGAAGAACCCTTAAATGTTACAGCTTATCAAGATAATGATGTTGAAGGACACAAGATGTATCACTATTATGTAACATCAATTATTGATGGAGCAGAATCTAATCCTTCAAATGTTGTCTCCATTGAAGTGAATGCGGTTAGTATGCCTGCCATGGCACCTCCTCCGGGAGTTTACACTGAACCTATTACTATTTCTCTTAGTGTAGATACGCCTGAAAGTGTCATTTACTATACTTTAGATGGTTCCGAACCCGATCAGGAAAGTACCCTCTACGATGAGCCCTTTGAGATCGACTATCATACTGAAGTTCGCGCTCGAGGTTTCCGTGGTGAATGGTTAGACAGTCGAATTGCTTCAGGACAATATTACATCCTGTATGCACCACAAGATATTGCTGGTGAAGGAACTTTTGATTCGATAACATTAACATGGGACGATCCCTGGGCACCCGAAAGAAGTGATATGTTTGCTTCCAACAGAAGATCGAGACGGACAGATATGCGAGATCAGCTAAACAGTAGAAGTGAACCTATAGGTTTCAATGTTTACAAGTCGGAAGATGAGGAAGAGTTTGTTAAGATGAATGAAGAACTCATTGAAGACTATGAATACAGTGAAGAAGATCTAGATCTCGGAGTTTACCATTATTACGTAACTGCTGTATACGAGCAGGGCGAATCAGGTCCTTCGTTTGTAATGCCGGTTGGAGTAGGCGTAGTAACCAAACCTGCTTTCTCTCATGAACCCGGAGAATATAAAGGCTTTATCGAATTAGAGTTGATTACCTATACTCCGGGATCTGTTATATACTACACCTTAGATGGTACTGATCCCGATGAAACTTCTCGACACTATAGAGAACCTATACTTCTCGAGACGACAACAGAAGTTAAAGCTTTCTCAGTTCGTACGGACTGGCAAGATAGTGAAACGACAAGAGGAGTATTTGAGATTATCGAAACTTCGGTAGAAGAGGAAGAAGAAGCTGTACCAATAGCAGAAACAGAATTGATGGCTGCTTATCCTAACCCGTTCAATCCAAGCACTACTATAGCATTTAATCTTAAACAAGATGATGAAGTATCTATCGAGGTATATGATATTCGCGGTAGAAAAGTCACAACTTTAATGCAAGACTATATGCAAGCAGGAAACCATAGAGTAGTTTGGCACGGAATAGATGACAGAGGATCAAGAGTCAGCAGCGGTATTTATTTCTATAGAATGCAAACTTCTGACTATTCTAATGTAAGAAAAATAGTTATGATTAAGTAGGATCATAAATAATAAACCTTTAGCTCAAAAGGCAGGTCACCTATAACGTTGACCTGCCTTTTTTTATATAAAAAGCAGCAGGATCAGACTAAAAAAGCTAGCTCAGACTTAGTTTGTCCTTGACAGAACAGAATGTTTCGGAAAAGATTCGGCATTGATTTAAGGAGAAGGATAAATGGATAATATAGTTGACATCAAATGGATTAAGGCCTTATTGACTATCATAGCTGTCGTAGTTATTGTATATGTTTTGAGGGAATTAAAGGCCATATTTCTGCCTTTGGTGTTTGCCGCCTTTCTCAGTTTTATTTTCTACCCTTTGAATAGGTTTCTTTATAATCATAAAATCCCGAAGCCATTGGTGATAATCCTGATGATGATAATAGTGTTGGCTGTATTTGCACTGTTAGGGTTAATTATATATATATCTGTCAATTCATTCATTATCGAGTTCCCCAAATATCAGGCAAGAATGATCACTATGATCAATGAGTCATATTCCGACATGCAGGGACTGATCCTGCGGATGGAAGGTATATTCTCTAAGATACCGGAATGGTTTGACAGATCTCAGATTCTTTCTCCGGGAAGCATCTCAATTCCGCGGATAGTGACCGGTACTATGGGTACATTTTTTGACTTCTTAGTCCAGCTTTTCTTAACCTTAATATTCTTAATGTTTATAGTCGCCGGAGCAGAGAAGATGGGCAAAAGAATTCGCAGAGTCCTGACGGAGAGCTATAACCGTCGCACTTTTTATATGATAGATAATATTCAACACCAAATGACTAAATATTTCCTGAACAAAAGCTTGATCAGTTTAGGAACTGCTATGACTTCGATGTTCTTTGTGTTGATTTTCCGAGTTGATTTTGTAATTATGACCGGCTTGTTGATTTTTACATTGAATTTTATTCCCAATATCGGTTCTATTATTGCGTCGGGGTTTCCTATTTTAATCTGTTTTTTACAGTATGGTTTCGGTTGGAGATTTCTGGGATTAGCATCTTTTATGATTATGACTCAGATGACTTTCGGAAACATTATAGAGCCAAATTTAATGGGTGAGAGGCTCAACCTTTCACCTATAGTAGTACTCTTATCCCTGATATTTTGGGGTTGGGTCTGGGGTCCCGTAGGGATGATAGTAGCTGTTCCCTTGACATCTGCTATTAACATTGTCGTCAAAGAGTTAGACAGTGCCAGTCTTTTTTCAGCGATTATAAGCGGTGATTGAAAAAATCGGATAAATCAATAGATGCCGCTAAAAATACAAAAAGTATTACAAGACAGTTGCGCCCATAAAAACGGCATTATACCCGGAGACAGGATCGTTTCTATTAATGGGAACGAAATCAATGATTTTATAGATCTTGAGTTTTATACCGTCGAAGATAACCTATTCATCGAAGTCTTAGACCGATCCGGAATAATAAGAAAAGTAGAATTGACGGACTGCTGGGAGGGCAAGATTGGTGTAGAGCCGGAGTCTCATAGAATAAAAAAATGCAATAACAACTGCATTTTTTGCTTTATTGATCAAATGCCACCCCAACTGAGGGAAACACTCTATCTTAAGGATGATGACTATCTGTATTCATTTATATTTGGTAACTACATTACCCTCAATAACATCAGTGATAAAGAGCTAGAGAGAATTATTAGACAAAAGATAAGCCCTCTCTATATCTCGGTACATAGCACCGATTCCCTGCTTAGAGCAAAAATAATGGGTTACAAAAAGCCTTTCAATTTCTTAGATAGGCTCAAGTATTTAGCAACTAATGGTATTAGTTATCATACTCAAATAGTTATAATGCCAACTATTAACGATGGGGATTACCTGGATCAGACCATAGAGGATCTGACCAGTCCGGCATTAAACACTCTGTCAGTGGGTATAGTACCTGTTGGTCTTACGAGATTCAGGCATGATTTGCGGAAATTGAAGCCGTATACGCCGGATTTAGCCAAGAAGGTCATTAGACAGGTGTCACCTTTTACAGAGCGTAAAAACCCGGTCTATTTGGCTGACGAGTTTTTTATTTTAGCAGGTACGGAAGTACCGGTAGAATCTTATTACGATGATTTCTGCCAGTTGGAGAATGGTATTGGTATGGTAAGGGCTACCATAAGTAACTTTCATGCTCATAAACAACAATTTATCCGGCAATTAGAGAGCAAAACTTCACTGTTCATCACTGCTGAACTGGCTGAGAACCTTATCAAAGGTTTTTCTAATGAGTTAAACAACTATCTTGGTGCAGAAAAGTTTACAGTACTGAAGGTGGACAACCGGTTTTTTGGCGAAAGCGTTACCGTTAGCGGGTTGTTGAGTTTTAGGGATATCCAACGGGAAGTTGACTCATTGGACTCTTTGCCTGATACCATTATTTTGAGCAATAACACATTCAACAATGATGGATATACAGTCGACAATTATCACTTTAACCAGCTAAAAAAGATTTTCGGCAGAGATATATTGATAGTTAATGAACTATGGAATGGTTGGTTTTATGCGTAGGTAGAGATTGATACCGGAGTTTGTTGTCGTAGGCTTTGAACAGCAGTTGGGTTGTTTGTTTATATAAAAAGGCTGATATAAAGATCAATTATCCTGATGCCATACAATACATAAAGAATTGAAGCGATCACCATAAAAGGGCCGAAAGAAAAATGTTTTTTCAGATCATGACGTATTATTATGATGGTAATGATACCGATGATAGATGATACGAGGATTACGAATATCAGGCCGGCAATTCCCAAGAACGCACCAATTCCTGCTATCAATTTAATGTCACCACCACCCAAGCCCATCTGCCCTTTTAACTTCATGTAAGACCAAGACAAGAGAAAGAAAAGCAGGAAACCTGCAATTGCCGAAAGAAGCGAGTTTCTAAAACTGATACTGCTCATTGGCAATAGAGAAAATATCAGTCCTATTGGTATCAAAGGAAGCGATAGGGAGTCGGGTATTATTTGATGGAAAGCATCGATGAAGAATATTACGATCCCGAACGAAAATAATATCAGATATTGGAAAAAAGGTATTGAGATTCCCAATCTGGCGTATAAAAGGAGGAACAGTACCGGTGTGATAAACTCAACTAACGGATAATGCCAATGGATTTTACTGTCACACTGCTTGCATTTACCTTTGCTGATTAGGTATCCGATTATCGGTATGTTAAGCCAAATAGGAATTGGTACTGAACATTCCGGACAGTGTGAAGCAGGGAAAACTATTGATTTTTTGGCTGGCAATCTATAGATACATACATTAAAAAAACTACCGAATGCCGATCCTAAAATGATTATTATGATTATTTCTATGGGATGCAAAAACTACCACCGCCTAAAATTATTTGGGGAATAAGGATTGACATGCTGTCGGTATTCAATCTTGATAATACTGCTGTCGGTAGGCCGATATTCTAAAGAGAATTCAGGAACAACTAGGCTTGAATTATCCTCATTAACATCGAAAGAGAAACCACTATCGTGAGATGCCGTGCCGAAATTAACAAAATTCAAATCGATATTCAGGTCGAGTTTAGGGTTAAAACTGTAGTTCAAATGGTTGGTGTATGTCGATTGATAAAACCCTTCACCGCCGGAGGAAAAGCCACTCATAAAAGACACGGAATGGTTCATGCGGAGCTTGTTAAGATCAAAAAGTCCGTCATTATTAAGTGTAGGGCTCAGGAAAGGTGTTCCCGGCGAAGTTGCCGCTAAGCTGCCCGCTATCACAATTATCGTGATTAGTACTAGTAATGGCTTCATGGTTGCCTCCACATCATTTTTATGTATAACGTCGTGATGTCTCCGTTTGTGTCAAGCTAAATCCGGTTTTTTATGAAGTTTTTTCCGCTGAAGAGATAGCGACCATGCCTCTGATTCTGTATTATTATCCTGACTTTATTATTGTAGAGGGGGAAACTCCAGAAGCGCATAGTTTAATACCAGCTTCTGACTCTGAATTGACTTGTTCCATCTCCATTATCTAAGTCCGGTATCGAATCATCAAAATCAGCATCGAAGAAAACTTGAGCAGCGCCGCTGGCGGTGAACTGATTGGATACGACAGCACCGCGGATGACACCGCTACCACCTAATTGTACATGAGCATTAGGTGCATACAGCATTCTTACGTCTGCTTGGGCAGCTCCATCGATATCTATCGACGTACCCCCCGAAATTATATGACCGGTTATTCCGTTAGAACCTCCGATATCCATGTCAGCTTGTTCAACGTACATAGAGCCGACAAACTTAGTGTTACCTTTAACGCTAACAGTTTCTGCTCCAGAGTAATACATGTGTGTATCAGCTGAATTACCATTGCCGTTTATTGTGCTGCTGCCTGTCAAAGTAAAAGAATCTTCAACATAAAGAACTAGTTTGCCCTCTCCATGAAGAACTATATGTCCCTGTCCGATAGCGAATGATTCAGCTCTTATAGTTCTTTCTCCACCGTCCAATTGTATATATAGATTATTGTTTCCTAGAACACTGATTTCTTCATAGAAACCATCTGAATCTATAATAGCGCTTTGATTTCCTGTAATATTTATATTTGCTTGTTGAGTTAAGTTTTCTGGAAAATCGGGGTATTCAGGTAATGGGTAGTTCCTTACTTGTTCGATATTACCAATGTCTCCTGTAATATTATCCTCGGGTATCCTTCCCCATCCTGCGGGATTGATGACATCATTATAATCGGCTCCGGGGCCAACAAAAAAATCACCGTCAACGCGTGTGCTCCATCCAAAGTTGACGCTATTATTCTCAGTAGAGTTAGTACCGGCGTTACCATTTATTTTTGCACTTCCGGTAAGGTCTATTGTGCTGTTGGAGAAAACAGCTGTATCAAACTCCATCTCCGAACCTTCTATTTCGATTGAGATCTCTATCTGATAAAGACTTTCGACATGACCTGAGCCGCTTTTACCTGTAGAATAAACCGTAATAAAGTTATTACTACTAATGGCTTTAATCTTACTGCTGCCTTGCAATTCAGGCCAATGCTCAAAATTATCGGGTCCGGTAGTGAAATAGTAATCTTGATTATCTTGTACGATTTCCCAGTCTCCGTTAGATATCTTTGTGATAGCTATTTGAGCGGCGCTGTTAGCGATATTTTTCGCCTGTTTACTGTGGAAAGATCTCAGGTTTCTATCTAAAGATACGCTCCCGGTTCTATTCATAGCAATGGTATAGAAAGTGAGTAGTAGTATAAGCGTCAGTACAATAATAATAGCGAATCTGCCCATATGTATCCCTTTAGTTTTTGAACCAATATATATGCAATAAACATGCCAATAAATAAATCATCTTATTGGAGTTAGAATATAGCTTGCATTAAAGCCTATTTGCGCTACTGAGAAAGGATTCTGTTGCTGCCAGCTGTAACTAATTCGTGACGTTTTCTGCATGACTGTCATTGCTGGATTACAGCTTTTTTTTGTTAGCTAAAGGCGAAGTTAGTTCATTCGTCTCGATATGCTTAAACCGGTATACAGATCAAGAATTGAATATATCTTGACGAATTAACCCTTATAGAGTTTGCCAGATTGATGATATAAGCTGATATTGAGAGGTAAAAATGCCCAAAAAACAAGCTGCGAGCAGAAGGAAAAGACAAACCAAGAAAAAGAGTGCCAACAGGAAAAACAAGCTTCCGATAATAGGCTTTTCTCTCTTTTTGGTACTGTTACTGCTAATAGTTGCGATGATAGTAGTAAATCATTCAAGAAAAGGTATAGATGATGAAGCTCTGGAAGAAGTTCATGCTGAAATTGATGAGCCGATAGCAGAGGATTATTCGGTAGGAGAAGCTATAGAGCATTCTGCTGAACTGTTAGGTGTTCCGTCAAATCTTGTAACCAGAAGGATTAATGATGGTGTTATTACCTATATTGTCAGAGTTGATCGAGACAGAATAGATTTAACCTTGGCCAATATGATAATTACTGGAAACGTTCAAAATGCTGGCGGAACAATCGTTAAAGGCGAAGAAGTATCCCGTGGATCAGCGCATGTTTTGACTGTCCGCAACGAGCCGGCAGGCCGAGATTATGTGGTCAGGTTATCTTATGCCCGAACCGGTAGTTATCCAGCAGAAAGGCCAAAATTAGCCATCATAGTTGATGATTTCGGAGAATTTTCGGGGGAGTTGTTAGACGATTTCTTAGAAACAGATATCAACGTTACATTTGCAATACTACCCCATCTGAGACATTCGGAGTTGGTCATGAACAGGGCTGTCGAAAAAGGTCGGGAGGTTATATTACATATACCTATGGAACCGATGGATTATCCCAGAAATGATCCGGGGCCGAACCCAATTTTAGTCGAATTGTCAGAACGGCAAATATTACGAAGAATGGAAGGTTATTTAAGGGATCTGCCTCACGTGTCAGGTGCTAATAATCACATGGGTAGTTTGGCTACTACTGATGAGACTGTGATGCAAACAGTTTTAGAGTTTCTTAAAGAGAGGGATCTATATTTTATTGATAGCCGTACCAGTTCTTTAAGCGTAGCTTTTGATTTAGCTCAATCCATGCTGCTTCCTTCTGCAAAACGGGATATTTTTTTAGACATGCCCGATTCTTCTGAGGAGACCTTACAAGAAAAGATACAGGAAATAAAGAAGATGTTTCAAGAAAACCGGGATGTGGTTGTGATAACTCATTGTTTTGACAGACAACGGCTTGATATGTTAAATTTGCTCATCGATCAAGCCAAGCAGATGGGGTTTGAATTGGTACCCGTTTCATCATTTTTCATCAGAGATGTCCCGGATATCATCTAATTCAATAAAGCTAAGTTAATTAAATAACTGATTATAAATAAAAAATACGTGAAACTTATTTTGCTTAACGGATCGATTATTATTGGAGGTAATCTCTTTTGTTCGAATTGAAGTCATTAATTTTAGGAATCATTCAAGGTTTAACCGAGTTCATACCTGTCAGTAGTTCGGGACATTTAGTTTTGGCTAATCACTTTCTCCGTTTTGAACTGCAAGATTTAACTTTTGAGGTAATGTTACATATTGGAACACTTTTTTCAGTATTAATATACTTCCGCAAGGATATCTACAAGCTTTTAAACTCATTGGTTAAGGTGTCGGATAACTCTTCCGAGCATGTAGCTAACAGGAAAATACTGCTTTATTTAGCGGTGGCCACAATTGTTACCGGAGTTATAGGTGTCGTATTTAAAGATATTGTAGAGGGGATATTTCATAATCCGTTGTTTTCTTCTTTGATGCTGTTTGTTACCGGGGCTATTGTTTTTTCGTCAGACTTTATCAAGGATAGAGGTATACCCTCTCATAATCAAGGGTATTGGCGGTCGATAGTTATAGGCGCAAGTCAAGCTTTAGCCTTGTTGCCCGGTATATCGAGATCAGGTTCGACAATTACAGCTTCTCTGGCTGTGGGTATCAAAAGAACTCAAGCTGCTCGATTTTCTTTCTTACTCTCAATTCCGGCGATATTAGGCGCCGCGATACTCGACATGCGCAAGATAACTTCAATAGATTCTTCGCTTTACTTAGGGTATCTTATTGGTACAATAGCGGCATTTATTTCTGGGTATTTAGTGATAGCTCTTCTATTAGAGATGATCAAGAAAAGAAAACTCAAATACGTGGCTTTCTATTGTTGGGCAGTTGCCACTGTAACGCTTGTACTAATAACTATAGGGTATTAAACAACCTGCAAAACAGTTGAGATAAAAATTATGGTGAAGAAACAAGATACTAAGAAGACCATCTCATGCGATGTCTTTTATAACCAATTTAAGTCTCAAAAGTTAGCCTCATTGTATTTTGTTTATGGCGACGAAAGATATCTGAAAAATAAAGCTGCTAAGATGATTATTGATCGCGGTATATCTCCGGAAAACAGAGATTTTGACTTCATAACCATTTATGGTGATGACACAAGTCCCTATGAGGTAGTTGATAGTTTTACAACTCAACCTTTCTTTGCTGAAAGAAAAGTAGTGTGGCTGAAAAAGTTTGATTCATTAAAAACATCTGACCAACAAAAGATAATCAACGAGTATATGAAAGTCCACGAAGGAAGTTTGTTGGTTCTCACTGCTGATAAATTTGATTCCCGGTTAAAAATAGCAAAGCAGATGATGTCTGTTGGGATAGCCGTTCAGTGTAAACGACCATATAAGGCTGAAGACATGCTGCCCTGGCTAAGGCAAGAAGCGAAGAAGTATAGTCTGAATTTTGATACAAAAGCAGCTCTGTTATTTGTTAATAAGGTCGAGTTGGATTACTATAATGCTGCTAATGAGCTCGAAAAACTATCTTTATACTGTCTTGATAAAAATTACGTCATAACTGCAGATGTCCAGGCTTGTACCGGTGATTCCAAGACACACAACATCTTTGATTTGTATAATTCTATCGGGCAAAGAAAAATCAGGGAAAGCCTGATCATCATAGAAAATTTGATAGAAAACAGAGAAGCACCGGTTTTCATTATTACTATGCTTACTCGTTTCTTCAGTCAATTATGGAAGATAAATGCGCTTAGAGCTGCTAGGTACTCCGACAAAGAGATTATGATGTCTCATATCAACGAGATCAATTATTATTTTAGGAATGATTATATGCGGTTTAGTCGCAATTATCCCTTAAGGGTCTTACCGAAAGTGTTTAGCTGTTTGTTAGAATCAGATACCCAGTTGAAATCTGTAAATCTAGATGAATCTCTGATCATAGAGTGCATGATGTTCAGCGTATTCGCTCTTAAGTAAGTGTAAATATATCAGGACGAAAAAATGAATTGTAACCTCGATTATAAAAGCGGATTTGTCTCTATCTTAGGGAAGCCTAACGTTGGTAAATCGACATTCTTAAACCGTATTGTCGGCGAAAAATTGTCAATTGTTACACCGAAACCTCAGACAACACGTCATCGTATTAAAGGTATCTATACCGACGATAAAATGCAGATTGTTTTTTTTGATACTCCCGGTTACCTTAAACCTCGTTATGAGTTGCAAGAACAGATGATGAGGACGGTTCGCGAAGCGATCGACGATTGTGATTTAGTTGTTTTTATGACAGACCATAAATTTCCTACTGATTATGATCTCGAGTTATGTGAGTTGATTCGTCTCTCTAGCCAGCCAAATAGAATAGCTGTTTTGAATAAGTGTGATCTTTTAAATGACATAGATAAACAAGATAAAGTTGCTAAAATCAAAGCACAAGGATTTCAAGACGTATATTCGGTCTCAATTCTTAAAGACGAAACACTGAGCAATCTGATTCATGTAGTGGGTAATAAGTTACCTTTCTCTCCACCTCTTTATCCACCGGAAGATCTGTCCGATATGCCGGTCAGATTTTTTGCTGCTGAGATCATCAGAGAACAGATATTCCTGAGGTTAAGAGAGGAATTGCCTTACAGCAGTACCGTCACTGTGGAGAAGTTTATTGAAACAGAGAAAAAAGTCCATATCTTAGCTAACGTTTGGCTGGAAAGGAAGACCCAGAAGATAATTTTTATCGGTGAAAAAGGTCAGATGATAAAACAGATAACTCAGAACTCAGAGAGACAATTGTATAAGTTTTTAGGGAAAAAAGTCAAATTAGAATTGTGGGTTAAGATTAAAAAAGACTGGAGAAAAAAGAAAAACGCTATCAAAGAATTTGGCTATTTCTAACCAACAGCATAAAAAGCAGGGGAGAGGTACTAGCCTCTCCCCAAAAAATTAGATACCTATTTCAGCGCTGCTAATGCTGCTTCATAATTAGGTTCTATGGTGATTTCGGACACCAATTCCTTATAAATAATTTCACCATGCTTATTGATTATAACAACTGCTCTTGCCAATAATCCCTTCATAGGCCCTGAAGTGATTAGTACACCATAACTCTTGCCGAACTCAGGGTTACGGAACGCTGATAAGGAGATGATATTTTCTAGACCTTCGGCAGCACAATATCTTTTCAAAGCAAAGGGAAGATCATGAGAAACAGCCAACACATTTGTGTCAGGCAACTTATCAGCCTTATTGTTAAACATTCTTACTGATAGCGCACAAACCGGCGTATCAATGCTTGGGAAAATATTCAATATAACATTTTTCCCCTCAAAATCTTTCTTTAGCACTTCAATTAAATTCGAATTAACTAATGCAAAATCGGGTGCTTGACTTCCAATACTTGGCATTTCACCAAATAGCTCTAATACCTGTCCTTTAATCTTCGTGGTTGCCATTTAACCTCCTATGGGAACTATATATGTTGCCGATAAGATAACCCATTAATATGCTAAGTCAAGAACTAACCCTTCTGTCTTTAACTCAATGATCTTAAGTTATTTCATTGGGTAGAGTAGTAGCCGGCTTCACCCGGTTACTACTCTACTAAGAGGAAAAACTGGAAGATATCAGCAACAGAGAGGAGTCATTATGATCGTATAAATCTTAGATAGTCAAGGATAAACAGTGATTATCTATTCATTATTCTGTTTGGATAAGTCACTTTTTCATCGATATTTAGATGAATATGCAGAGTTTTGTTAGCTTGGTGAGATTGTCAGGTGGTTAGGGCAACCGAGAGGAATGAATAAAAAGGCTGTTTTACATTCATCAGATCACCCGAATCAATACGCTCTGTGGAATCAGCCAAATCTGTGGAGACCGTTCAGAAGAGAATTCGCTATAGAAGGTAGTTTGGTGGGAATTTATTGAGAAAAAGTGGACGAGATTCTTTATTTAGGGTTCGTCTTCAGAATTAACAGAATAAGCTGGTCACTGTGGATGCTCTTCACAATTAACAGTTTTCATATTACGACCGGTCTGAAAGCCGGTTTTTTTGTATTAAACCTTTCCCAAATAATTATCGTTTCTCAACTAAAATCAAGAATCCAGCTGACCAGCCGAATGAACCGACCAAAGGGAGCTCGGCGAGGAACGCAGCCAATTCAGTGTTCCGGGAATTTACTGCATTATTTGGGTTTATTGTACCACAGATCGCCGGGCTATTACTTTTTAACGGCCGCTCCGTCCGTTGTACACAGAAGGGTACCGGGTGTGGTGTTGAGAATGCATGACAGTAGATTTCAAAGATAAATTCAGAACTCCTCCCCCATATATTTTGTGATTTTGCTTTAGCCCTTATTTCTGTGCGAGTTTTTTTATCATACGAAAAAAGTTGACAAATTAACAGAGATTCTATTAAAAAATAATGACGATTTAGGCAATAAACTATAGAATAAGCGAGGATAGATGAGAAAAATATCTTTTATACTACTGATTTTAACCGTTGGATTAGCCCTCAACGCCGAGTTAAACCGTCTCAGGATAGTAGGTCAGGCTGAAAACAGACCAAACGCTATCGTTCGCGGCGAATATCAAACTGTCAATCGTGAACGGGCTGCCTGTCTGATATTTGTTACCGATCTTGATGTTGACCTTGATTTCCGGCCGCGGGTGGAACTTGTCGCCTTGACCAATCCGGCACCGGGGCAGCATCACGTCTATGTCGCTCCGGATGAAAGGGTGGTAACTGTCCATGCTTTAGGATATGCTCCCTTGACGGTTGTGCTGCGAGATTTCGGGATATCGGTTCTCAGAAGCGGCGAAGTCTATGAACTGCAATTGACCGGCGATGAGCCGAGACGCAGAGACGATGTTGACCTTTTCACCCTTCATTTTGATATTCAGCCCGAAGATGTTTATATCTCACACAACGATAATACACCCGTACCGGTCAGCGGGAACAGAGCACAGTTTCGCGTACCTGCCGGCAGGAATGTTTTTACTTTCATCAAAAGCGGTTACCGGGAAGAGACTGTCAGCCTGGATGTCGACAGCAACATAAACCGCTCGGTTTCTTTAAGCGAAGGTACTGCGGCAACAGAGCTGAAACTGCCGGGATTCGTCAATATCGACAGCGACCCCAGAGGTGCGGAAGTATATATCAATGAACAACTGGTAGGAAACACCCCTTATGTCGGCAGACTGATCGCCGGCGATTATGCATACTCTTTGTCATATCCTTTATACCATACCCTGGAGGGGAGTTTTTCGCTGGATGAGGGTGAAAACCTGTCTCTCCCTACAGCCGAGCTCACACCTCGTTTCGGGACTGTTATAATAAATTCCGAACCGCAGGGAGCAACAGTATACATAGACAATCAGAGAAGAGGCGAGACACCTTTGCCGTCATTGAACCTGGAAAGCGGAAGCTACGAACTTGAACTGAGACTCGACCTCTACCATACCAATCAACAGAGATTCAGTATCAGCGACGGTGAAGAGAAACAGCTTGATATAAATATGCAGCCCGCTTTCGGCAGTTTGACCGTCAACAGTCACCCTGAACAGGGTGCCGATGTCTTTATAGATAATGTCCGCGTAGGTCAAACCCCATACACGAACAACAGACAGCCCTCGGGAAGGTTTTTGGTGAGAGTGGAAAAAGAGCTCTGGTCGGCAGCACCCCGGCAAATCGAAATTGAAGACGGAGCGACTGTCGAAGAGACTTTTAATCTATCGGCAAACTTCGGAACATTAACCGTTATCACTGACGATGCCCATATCTACCTGAATGATGAGAGAGTTGCTGAAGGGAGATATGCAGGGCGGCTGGCTCAAGGAAGGTATACGGTTACCGCCAAAAAAGACCTGCATATCGATGCCGAAGAGGATGTCTTCATACAGACGGGCAGAAGCGAAACTTTACAGCTTGAACCTGTTCCCAGAACGGGTGTCCTGACAGTCGAAAGCAGCCCTTATGAAACATTGGGAGCGGAAATATGGATAGACGATGAAAAACAGACCCAGACCACTCCTGCCGCTATGAGGCTGCTGATTGGCAATTATGAGCTGCGAATCAGGAAAGACAGTTTCGGCGATGTAATCAGAAATGTTAACATCAGAGAGAATGAAGAGACCGAAATAAAAGTGACAATGAGCAGTAAAATACCTGTTAGGATAACCAGCGAACCCTCAGGAGCAGACATCTATGTGGGCGGCGAGAGATTAGGTAGAACTCCGGCACGGATAGACTTGCCTATCGGAAATAACCGCATAACTCTGAACAGAGATGATTACCTTGAATATAGCGAGAATATTAATGTATCTCAGAGCAGAAATGAGTTTTCTTTTGAGATGAGAGTTGACCCGGAAAGTCAAGCAGAGAGAGAAAGGTTTATCAGAGAGTTATATGGTTCGGATTCGGATTCGAATCCAGTTATAGCTAACGCTTCATTATTTGGACTATTAAGTGATATTGAACTATTAGGTGATACTGATCATCATTCTAAAGTAAGCCTGCTCTATTTTCAAGGTATGCCAATGGTTTCTCTACCTGGTATTATGCATGCGAATTTCCTCCTGAAAGATATTGATTATCAGCCTAGTTATAACTCCTTTACATTCGGTCTTGGTTTCCTTGGTGAAATTTTGTTAGGAGCTAATGAAGAAGCAAGTTTTTGGGGAATAAATTATATCTCTCTCAGTCTGGGATGTCTTTTTGCCTCTAACTACCACAAGACGAGAGTTCATTGGAATAATGAATTTGCTTTTAAAACTTTATATTTATCTGAAAGTTACTCTATACTCCTGTATGACGATATAGAATTAAATTTACTCCAAATCCCATTTAAAACAGAGCTGAATCTGGAAATATATACCGGCAGAGAATCATTTTT
>PWNZ01000211.1 GCA_003564135.1 Candidatus Cloacimonadota bacterium | reverse complement strand
CTCGCCGGACGAAGTACGGCAACTAGTCTTTTTACGAGCTCGCCGGACGAAGTACGGCAACTAGTCTTTTTACGAGCTCGCCGGACGAAGTACGGCAACTAGTCTTTTTACGAGCTCGCCGCAGTCAATATTATTGATAAGGTATTAAAGCATTGAATAGCCGCATAGCGTTATGCCCGATCCCTTGGAACTCACGATATTGATGGGGGATATCAAGCTCAGCCAGATGGTTATGAAACTCCAAATTTGCCGTACCGATAATCTGCCGTTTTGGGGTTGCTTCCGGCAGTAAATGTCCGTAATTTTCGGCTAATATCCGGGGGTTTTGAGCTTGAAAATATTCCATATCGTTGCTGAAAACTTCCCCAAATATCCTTAACTGGTTTTCTTTATTAGCCGGTGTATGTGCAAACAAGTCCAACTGCAGAGGGTCGGCACCAAGCAAAGAAAAACCACCGAATAGTTCATGGTATTTGAAGCCAAAACGAGCTGCTCCGTAGCCTCCCATGCTGAATCCTTCTACTATTCTACCGCTTCTTCCCTTTATCGTTCTGAAAGAATCATCTACAAACGGGAGCAGGTCGTTGATAAACATAGATTCTACAGGCTGTCTTCCGTTTTGAGGATTGCGCCACATTTTTTTTGGCAAACCGGAGGGGAATACTATTATCATAGGAGGAATATAGCGGCCTTACTGTTGCATTATGGAAAAAATCAGCTGTTACCGTTATCCCTAAAAGTCCCGCTCCGGAACCGTGCAGCCAATAGAGAACCGGAAAGTGATCGTGAGGTTCAGTTTCGTATTTGTCGGGTAAGTAAATATGAAAACTGACACTGTCTCCTACTGTTTCACTATAAAAAATTATCTGTTGTGTATTAACTGCCTCGACATTTTCCCTCACCCATTTGACAGGTTCTGAAAAGCTTATTCTTTCGATATCTTCGGCAACTGATGAACCGTCTGTCTTATGAATAATCATACTGGCTGCCATCAGCGAAACAATCCCGGCTGATACAAAAAGTATAAATATCTTTCGCATCATAGGACTATTTGAGAAGAAGCATTTTATCCTGAGCGGTGAAACTGCCGGCTCTCATCTGATAAATATAGACACCACTGGAGACGTTGATACCCTGGTCGCTATTACCTGTCCAGATGATTTGGTGGCTGCCCGGCTCTGTTTTTTGTGAATATAGATTAATCACTTTTTGACCTTTAATGTTGAAAATATCGATGATAACCTCCGTGGTTTCTGCTACATCAAAACTAATGAAGGTGTAAGGATTGAAAGGATTAGGATAATTACCGTTTAACCGCGATACCCAAGGTGTCTCTGAATCATCTTCAATATCGAGATCTATACAGGTAGTGAAAGACCAGACCGGACAGTTTTCAGCATCTCCCTGCCCCCTGCTCTCCGCTCTCTGCTCTTTGCCCTCAGCCCTCAGCCCCCTGCTCTCCGCTCTCTGCTCTTTGCCCTCTGCCCTCAGCCCCCTGCTCTCCGCTCTCTGCTCAGGGTCCATAGTTGTAGGGATCACTTGCCAATAATAGGTTGTCTCGGAGAGTAAAAAATCAGACAGTTCGAGGTGATAATTATCTTGACCTTCTTCATAATCAACCCATTGAAACTTGTTATCAAAATCTTCCGTTTCGGAAAAATAAACTCTGAAGCCAAGAGGTTTTTTGTGGGTGATATTGGCCTCATACTCCCACGACAGCTTGTTTAATTCTACAGACACAGCTTCACTCCGGTGTTCCGGGTCAGGATTGGCAGCTGCTGAGGGGTAGGGTCGTACTTCTCCCGGCGTCAGTTGAACCTCTAACTCTGCATAAATATTGGTGTTTATCAATGAAGAGGCACGAATGATGATTTCTCCCGGAGATGCGCTATCCCAGACTATCACATTGCCAATATCGTCTATTGTCACATGATTTGAGGAAACGTTTTGATAGTCTTGCTTGTCTGATACTTCCCACTTAACAGTTCCGGCACTCATCGTATAATCAGCATCATCGTATAGCCGGGCCATATATTCATATCTACCGGTTCCGATTAATGGTATTTCAATTTCTTCAGCACCTCTAAGAGCGATATTACTGATGAAACGCTGCCACCGGAAATAAGGGTAACCGTCATTTCTGGTATAATCGGGATCATCATTCCAGATATTTTCAAAGTCCCAGCCTCTATAACTGTCTATGTAGGGGTAGGCCATAGCTTCGGTATCCCGTGCACTTCCTCCTTGAGAAGAAGGTATTCGGGTTGTTTCTGTATTCCAGTAAGAGTAGTTAACTTCACCACCTTCATTCCTGGCAGTTACACCGCCGATGGGCAGGCCGCCTGTCCTCGAGAGTCTACCTATTCCATAAACATGAGATATTGTAACAGGTTCGCCGGTATCCCGGAAGTTATCGCCTACAACAGCGGCTACCCGGGCATGACCGCTGACATCACCGGTCGCATAGCAGTTTTTCACTACTGCTCCGATGGTGTTCCTGCCTACCAGCCCACCTTGATTATAGGGACTGTTTGCAGATTGCACATCGACATTACTGTTGGAATAGCTTTTTTCGATGACGGCATTGTCGTTTCTGGCAACTAATCCGCCGGCATTATGGCTTAAAGAATAAACATCTCCGATTGAATAGCTTTTTGTGATCAGGCTTCTGGTTGTTGCTGCCGGGGAAGAATAATTTCTGCCGACTAAGCCTCCGACCCAGCTGTCACCCAATACATTGCCCGCTGCATAGCTTCTAATAATAGTAGAACCTAATTCACCGTCTGTAAGAGAATTATCACCGGCTAAGCCGCCGACTCTTCTGGCCAAGACGGCATGCACATTTCCTCCTGCACCTGAGTCCCTGATAACGGAGTTGTTAGTGTTAAACCCGACTAATCCTCCGACATCATAGGTCAAAAAATCAGTGACGGGAGTAACGGTAACATCAGCCATAGAATAGCATTTATCTACCAGCGAGTTTTCATTGCGACCTACTAAACCACCGACATTGTGGTCATGAGCGTTTACTGTACCGTAAGTGAAGCAGCGGACTATCCTGCTGTTTCTGTTAGTCCCTATTAGACCACCGGTATCTACACCGCCGGAGGTTACTTGTCCGTAATAAAAACAGTTTTCTATGCTGCTATTACCGGTTGCTTTACCAGCTAAGCCGCCGACATGATCCTGTCCAGTAACCTCGCCGTTAATAATCCCTAAGTTTCTGATAACAGCATTTCTAATATAGCCAAATAGTCCTTGATAGTTTGTTTCCGGATTATTGACTCTGAGACCGATTATTCTATACCCACCTCCATCATATGAGCCGGTAAAGCTGTTAACAGCGCTGCTGCCAATAGGTTTCCACCCGGAGTTGTCATGCCACTGAGATTCATCAAGGTAGATGTCTGCTGTTTGTCTGTAGTGTTTGTCTAATTGTGTTTTTACTGCGTGCAATTGATGAGCCGAATCGATCAGATAAGGATTATTAATTGAGCCATTACCGCCGGCGAAAGTGAAGGGAACTGCTATGACAGGATTAGAGAATGATGTATGTCTTTCGTCATCACGAACAGCGGTAACTCTGTATCTATATTCGTTATAGTTGCGGACAGAGGTGTCTATGTATTGGGTTTGTGTTGCTTCTATCTCGGTGATTAATTGATTGTTTCTAAATAACTTATACAGGGTGACATTGCCTGTTATTGGTGGCTGCCAGCTTAACCTAACTACCGATGAACCTGATACGGCTTGAAGTGAATAAGGGCCAGGTATTACCTGATTAATAGTCTCATCCTGCCAGGTAAAGCGAGGAAACGACTCACCTTCATCAATTACCCACACATTATTAAAATCCCAATTATGATAGGTAGCAGCTTGCAGCATTTCATAACTATTTCTTGGAGATCCTCCGGCGGAGGTGAGCTGGTTAGTGGTGTCAGTATTCCAATAACTGTTTTCGACATTGCCAAAATCAGATCTACCTATCAGGCCACCTATATGTATTGTGTCGGTGGTCGCTACAAAACTATTGCTATAGCTGTTCATTACATCACCCCAAGAATAACCGACGAGGCCACCAACGCAGTTTAGCCGGCTCCTAACGCTGCCGGTTGTGTAGCAATTGTCGATACTGAACGTGGTTGTTGTTGAATATCCAACTAATCCACCAACATTTGATAAGCCTTGAACAGCGGTATCAGTATAACAATATCTAATATAATTACCTGTACCAACTGACTGGCCAACTAATCCGCCTACATTAGATGATGTGCCATATATATTGCCGGTCACAGAACTATTCTCTACTATAGTATTTCTAGCAAAACCTATAATTCCGCCCACGTTTCTATTGCCGTTGACCTGAGCATTAACTAGCCTGACAGCCAAGATTTCGGCATCTTCAGTATATGAGAAGAGACCTTGATTGTTTAAGGAAGAGCGATCTATTTTCATATTCTTTATTCTATAGCCGTTCCCGTCAAAAACACCAGAAAATATGGTATTATCAGGATGAGCAAAGCCAAAGTATTCTCCTATCGGTAACCAGCCCTCGCCTGAGTTCCAGACAGTGTCATCAAGGTCAATGTCTTCAGTCTGAAGGAAATATGCATCTTGATGATAAGTTAGAAAAGATAGCTGACCCGCAGATTCAACTAGATAGGGATCATTGAGGGTTCCATTTCCGGCGAATGGTGGTGTAGGGTGTTTTACTAATATAATTCTGTTGGATGGGCCGGATTCATCGCCATCTAAAGTGGCTGTAATAAAATATTGATGACGGAAAAAATCTATCGGGTCTGTATCGCTATATTGGTTTGCTACTGGAGAAGCAATGATCTCACCATCACGATATACATTATACAGATCTGGTTGGCCGGAGTATGGAATATCCCAGTTGAGATGAATCTCTCCGTCTATAACCTCTGCTGCAAGGTTGTAAGGTGTATTTCCTTTTGACCAATGATGAAACGGGTAGCCATTGTTATGCTGGCTGTCTCTGTCATGACGCCAAATAGTATCAAAATTCCAGTCTCTATAAGTGTTTTCTGCGTTAGGGTAGGTCATCTCCTCGGTGGTTCGCCCTTCACCGCCTGCTGATCTGTCCAAACCGGATGTCTCAATGTCCCAATAACTGAAGATAACTTCAGCATTTCTTTCTGATCCGAGTAATCCCCCTAAATAAGGTGACGGTGTCTCTACACTTCCGCAAGAATAGCTGTTTTTAATAATACCCTCTTCCGATCTTCCCACCAGACCTCCTATGGAGCCACTTTGACCGGTAACATCTTCATTTGCAACACAGTCCTCAATAACTGATTCCGAATGGTGACCACCGGTAAGACCACCAACTCTCAAGCGTCCGCTAATTCTGGTTTTGCTGCTGCTTCTCCATATAGTGGTCTCTAGTTGATTGATACCCGATAAACCGCCGACATTGTCTCTTCCGGTAACCACTCCTGTCACAGCTACTTTGTCAAGTGAACTACTACGACATATTCCAACTAGTCCCCCCACAAAATTCTGTCCTATGATATTCACATTTTCTAAGGTTAAATGCTCAATCTCTGCAGTTATAATTATCCCAAATAATCCTTGATTATTACCATCTGGTCGGCGAATTGTTAAATTCCTGATAACGTGGTTATTGCCATCGTAACGGCCTCTGAAACTTTCGTTAAAGCTAGTCCCAATAGGTTCCCATCCTTCACCCATATTCCAAGGAGAGGCGCCTAAATCTATGTCACTAATTTGCTTATAATAGACATTGTTATTATTGGCCCCTAAATAGGTGCGGACATTATTCAGGTGTTCAGCCGTAGCGATTAGCCAAGGCTCTTCTTCAGTTCCAAAACCACCGGCAAATTGACAGTGTGCATCAACTGAGAATGAAAATATTATGATCATAAAAAACACAGGGCATAAGGCCGCCCTTCTTTTATTCAAACTGTTCATCGTTATCCGGCTCCTTGATGTTTGTCTTGATAATGCAGATTGTATTATGTTCAGTTCGTCAACAATAAAGTTACAGGCAGCCTAAAACTTAGTAATATTATGTCAAGTAATATGAGGGTTCCTGGAAACCACCGAAAATTTATGTTGGGCTGAAGGCGATGGTTAACTGCTCGTTCTTGGTTTTTTTTCGGCGTTGGATTTTGCAGTATTTTGTTACATTTCTAAACACCCAGTTCAAGACT
>PWNZ01000231.1 GCA_003564135.1 Candidatus Cloacimonadota bacterium | reverse complement strand
TCCAATGGTGGTGGTGTTGGTATCGGCAGATCAAGCAATGGTGGTAATGGTATATTATTAGATGGTACTGATAAAGCCGACAGAACCATCAGAAAAGGACTATCTTGGGATGTTATGGGTGGAGTAGCGAGAAGAAGTTGGGCCGGCAATGATAACGCCATAGAAACTGCTAAAATATGGAATGATAACAACCAAGGGCGGATTACTGTGCCCGAAAAAGTAGATCCGAAGATCCTCGATAACCTGCTAAAATAACAAATAATCATGTAGGGAAAGATGTCTGCTAAATCTATACTATTCAAACTAATAATCTTGGTTATCGTTATTATAATTTGGATTTCTCACTCTTTGCTGAAAATCCACAACACCGAGGTTGAACTGCCTTTGGGTATCTTTAACCTAAATTCAGGCTTAATAGCGATTGGTGACGGGCCGGAAACCATCACTGTCTCCGTAGAGGCAAGTGGATTGGATATCAACAGCCTCAGGCGCCATAACGCCTATGTCGAGATCAATGCCGAGGAAGCTCAAACAGGCCTGAATACTTTTAGCCTTAGTGAGCATAACATCATCTATAAGGATATCCAATTTAGAAATCCGGTTAATTTTCAACTAAATAAAACAATAAACATAGAATTTGACGAGATTGACAAAAAAACCGTCATCATAGAGAAAAGGTTTCTCACTTTAGAAGACGAATTATTCTTCAATCAAAGAAATGCTACTATAAAACCGGAGACAGTAGAAATTGAAGGAGCCAAATCCCTGATTGCAGCTATTTTCTCAGTCCGGACTACTCCTATTTCATCAGAATCTATCGAGAAAAGTCGCTTCGATATTGATTTAGAGATACCTGAGGATGTCATTAATTCCAGCACAGAAACGGTTGAAATCATCTTGGAAGCCCCAGTCGTTACAATTAGAACTATACCTCTCATCCGGATAAATTATCCTGATGACCGCGGTATAATTATTATCCCTCAGTATGTTACAGTGCAAATCGAAGGTGTTGCCGACATAGTCCACTCTGTAAGGCCAAATATGATTAATGCATATATTGAAAACCCTGAGGTGTACGTCAATAGTTTCGCTCCTATAACCTTTGATATCCCCGAAACTATAAAGATAACCAAACACACGCCTCGTAGGGTACAAGTTATACCTGAACATGAGGATTAGTCTCAAATCGGTTTAATTGAAATAATTGATGCTCATTCTGGCAATAGAAACATCTTGTGACGACACCTCTGTCGCAATTATGGATGGTGATTATCGAGTCCTGGCAGAGTCTAACTCTTCCCAATTAGTGCATAACGACTATGGTGGCGTAGTGCCGGAAATAGCTTCCCGTATACATATCCAAACCGTCATGAAATTAACCGACAAAGCACTAAGAGAAGCTCAAGTTAAATTAGATAGTATTGATGCTATTGCTGCCTCGGTAAATCCAGGGCTAATCGGCAGCCTCCTTATAGGGGTTTCCTATGCCAAAGCTTTAGCATACAGCCTCAACAAACCCTTTATCGCTGTAAACCACCTGTTGGGACACATATATGCCAACAGAATATCGCAAACGGACCTAACCCCCCCCTTTCTCGCCTTAGTAGTCTCAGGTGGACATACCGAACTGGTAGATTTTGATAAAGAGCTTTCATTCTCGGTTGTGAGTAAGACCAAGGATGACGCAGCAGGAGAAGCATTCGATAAAATTGCCAAAATTCTCGGCTTCGGTTATCCTGGCGGTCCTGTCATTGATAAATTAAGTCAGAATGGCGACTCTGGTTTTGTTGAGTTTCCAAGAGCATTAAATCAAAAAAATAATTATAACTTCAGTTACAGCGGTCTCAAAACAGCCGTAACTAATTACATTAAAAAACAAAGTAAGAGCTTCATTGATGAAAATGTTCATAATATTGCTGCCTCAGCACAGATGGCAATCGTTGAACCTTTAGTAAGAAAAACCTTCAACTACCTGCTCAAAGATCCTGATAAGAGAAAGGAAGATCACAAGAAGAGAAAAATCGTTCTGGCCGGAGGAGTAGCAGCAAACAGTCTATTACGCGAAATGATGACGCAAAAAGCAGCTAAACACGATGTAAGAGTCTACATACCACCTATAAAACACTGTATGGATAACGCTTCAATGATTGCGGCTGCAGCCGTTATCAAATACAATAATAATGATTTCGCCGGCCTGGATTTGAACCCCTTTTCAACAAAAGGAACCCGAAATATCTAGTGATGCTGAAGAACTAACGTCTGACAAAGTTGATTTCTTTATTTTTAAAGATAATTGTCGCTCGCTCGTTTTTTGGCGATAATCTATTAAAGAAAATGTAGCCGGTTTTCCGGGCATTGGGCATAATCTCACCATAATGAAAAGAGTCTTGCATCAGATAAGCTCTTGCCATGACACGTTCATCTGTTGCTTGATGGCTTCTGTCTTGAAAAGGACTAAATTTATCCATCACAAACTCATCCCTCAATAATACCTCAGCCACTTTTATATAGCTCAAGACATCATACTGGCTTCTCTCTTCATCTAACAGCTTTAGATCATCAGGTGATATGGTAATACGTTCATTACTGCTATTAATAACAATTATGTAATAAGTAGTAAAATAATCGTTAACTTTATGTGGTTCCCGGGCCCAGAGTTTTGATTGAATTGCAATAGATATTCCACCAATCTGCATCACGGCAAAATCATCACTGACTTTAACATGCTCTGATGGTTCTGGATAATACCT
Organism: Candidatus Cloacimonadota bacterium; assembly: GCA_003564135.1. Taxonomy (GTDB): domain Bacteria; phylum Cloacimonadota; class Cloacimonadia; order Cloacimonadales; family PWNZ01; genus PWNZ01. The sequence continues at coordinate 3,430 of PWNZ01000231.1, read as the reverse complement.
TGTAGCGCATCCGGCAAATAAGAATAAGATCACTATTGCTAATAACAACCCTGCTTTAAACCACATCTTACACTCCTCTTTAAGTTACTTATCCATCATTTACAGGGTAGACCTTGATAAGCCTACCCTGTAAAAAAATTCTTTAGACTGATTTTTTATCTTAATCGTCATTCTCTTCATCAATTTCATGCTCTATGCAGGTTATATCGTAAACCTTGTCGCCTTTATTGAGATTGACTAATTTTACACCTTGAGTATTTCGACCAATCTGAGAAATCTTCTTCACGGGCTGTCTTATTATCATACCCTCGCGAGTAACGATCATCAAGTCATCATCATCCGTTACTTCTAGCATGGAAACTAAGTGGCCGTTACGTTGAGATTTCTTGAGAGTAATAACTCCCATGGTCCCCCTGTTCTTCGCGGTGTAGGATTCTTCCGAAGTTCGTTTGCCGAACCCATTCTCACTGATAACTAAAACCGATCCTTCACGCTTGAGGACGACCATCGCTACGACATGATCGGTATCATCTCTAAGTTTGATACCCCTTACACCTTTGGAATTTCTGCCGACTGTTCTGACCTTTGTCTCATTGAATCGATTCGCATAACCATTTTTTGAAGCCAGTATAATATCATTATCACCTTCGGAAATTTGGGCGGTGACCAGCTCATCGGTATCCATTAACTTGATAGCAATTATACCTGAAGATCTTGGTCTTGAATATGCTTCTAAGGCAGTTTTCTTGATTATACCACTTCTGGTAGCCATAACTATAAAGTGAGGATCTTGGAAATCTCTGACTATTACATGTGCTCTCACCTTGTCACCTTCTTCAAGCGGTAAAAGATTGACAATCGCTTTACCCCTTGCATGGCGACTCGCTAATGGGAATTGATAAACTTTCAACCAGTAGCACTTTCCAAAGTTGGTAAAAAACAGCACATAGGCATGAGTCGAGGCGACGAAAATTGACTCAATAAAGTCTTCATTCTTCAAGCTCGAACCTGACAAACCTCTACCGCCCCTTCGTTGTTGACGATAGGTATCTAACTGCATCCTCTTGACATAACCTTCGTGAGTAATCGTGACGACCATATCTTCTTCAGCAATTAAGTCTTCAGTCTCCAAATCAGTAATATGCTCCGTTATCTCCGACCTTCTTTCATCGGAATATTTCTTTTTGATTTGTTTAATCTCATCCTTTATTATCTTCATTCTTAAGGGCTCATTATCTAAAATTTCTCGAAGATGATCAATTGTCTTCAAGATTTCCTTATACTCTTCTTCGATCTTTTCTCTTTCCAAGCCGGTTAGCTTCTGAAGACGCATCTCCAGTATAGCTTTAGCTTGTATCTCGGACAGACTATAATCTTCTTGTAATCTTTCGCTTGCTTCCTGAACACTTTTAGACTGCTTAATTGTTTTGATAATCTCATCAATATTCTTCAGAGCTATCAATAATCCTTCTAAAATATGTAGTCTTTTCTCAGCATTATCGAGGTCGAACTTAGTCCTACGAATTACTATTTCATGTCGAAAATCAACAAACTGCTTCATCATGTCTATTATATTTAAAACTTTGGGAATACCATTGACAAGTGCTAGGTTTATGACACCAAATGAATCTTGCAGCTGTGAGAACTTATAGAGTTTGTTGAGAACTATCTGGGCATCTTCGTTCCTTTTTACCTCAATCACCAACCGCATGCCGTCCCTGCCGGACTCATCTCTGATATCGCTTATACCTTCAACTCTTTTTTCCTTAACTAAGTTAACCATCCTCTCTATCATTACTGTTTTGTTAACCTGATAAGGAATCTCAGAAATAATAATCGACTCGGCACCATTAGATTTCTTTTCTATATCAGCCTTGCCTCTAATCCTTATCTTTCCATATCCGGTCTGGAAATAATCAATAATGCCGGCTCTGCCTAAAATGTAACCGCCTGTTGGGAAGTCCGGCCCTTGAATGTAGTCCATTATCTCCAGAGGAGTTAGTTCCGGATTATCAATAAATTCAATCAGAGCATCACATACCTCACCAATATTGTGCGGTGGCATATTTGTAGCCATTCCGACAGCAATTCCTGAACAGCCATTAACAAGCAGATTAGGGAAGTTTGTGGGAAATACAGTTGGCTCAGATCTTGTTTCATCATAGTTTTGTCTGAAATCAACAGTATCTTTTTGTATGTCGGTCAACAGTTCAACCGCTATCTTATCCATCTTAGCTTCAGTATAACGCATAGCTGCCGGAGGGTCTCCGTCAATGGAGCCGAAGTTTCCTTGCCCTTTTATTAAAGTATACCTCATGTTCCATGGTTGAGCTAATCTGACTAATGTCGGATATATGACCTGCTCACCATGGGGATGGTAGTTACCTGATGTATCACCGGCAATCTTAGCGCACTTTCTATACCCTTTATCAGGTTGTAGGTTTAGCTCATGCATTGAGTAAATAATTCGTCTTTGCGAAGGCTTTAACCCGTCTCTCACATCGGGTAAAGCCCTCGATACTATAACACTCATCGAGTATTCCATATAAGCTTGCTTTAACTGATCTTCTATTTCTATATTTATAATTCTTGATTTGTCTATGTCCATTAATCCTCCGTTATTAATATCACAGCGTAGTATCCTTTATGCTTAGTCTATATCTAAGTTTGTAACGTAATGAGCGTTCTGTTGAATAAAGTTACGGCGAGGAGCAACTTCATCACCCATAAGAATAGTAAACATGCGGTCAGCTTCAATAGCATCGTCTATCTTAACCAATACTAATATTCTGGATTCAGGATCTAAGGTGGTTTCCCACAGTTGCTCAGGGTTCATTTCACCCAAACCTTTATATCTTTGAATTGATATACCTCTTTTGTCCATTTCAGATAATATCTGATCACGCTCTTTATCGGTGAAAGCATATTTCTTTGTTCGCCCTTTTTTGATTAGATAAAGGGGTGGTTTAGCAATGTATATGTTTCCGTTTTCTACTAAGGGCCGCATATATCTGAAAAAGAATGTTAATAGCAAAGTAGATATGTGAGCACCGTCCACGTCGGCATCAGCCATGATTATGATTTTGCTATAACGCAGCTTTGAGATGTCAAACTCGTCACCAATACCGGCACCTATAGCCATAATTATCGGTTGTATCTTGTCATTGTTTAATACTCGATCTATTCTTGCTTTCTCGGTGTTGAGCATCTTACCCCATAGTGGTAGGACAGCTTGAAAATTTCTATCTCGTCCTTGCTTTGCCGATCCGCCTGCAGAATCACCCTCAACCAAAAGCAGCTCTGTTTTTTCAGGATCTCGCAGGGTACAATCTGCTAACTTTCCGGGGAGATTCCCACTTTCCAGAACCGTTTTCCTTCTCGTTAATTCACGTGCTTTTCTGGCAGCTTCTCTTGATCTTGCTCCCAAGAT
>PWNZ01000073.1 GCA_003564135.1 Candidatus Cloacimonadota bacterium | reverse complement strand
AGTGGAGCCAAGCCAGCTCGATAAAATAAACTTGACAGTCTTTCTGGAAACATTGATAAAATTTCGGTCGGGTGGGGACATAGAAAAGGTAACCAACCTGTTTTGCGATAGAATCATAAAGAAAGTTATTAATGGAGTCAATAATTATGAAGACTAGAACAATTATACTAATAATAACTGCTTTTCTAGCAGTCTCAATAAATGCGTACAATCCAGGCAGGCTTAGCAACGATTTACTAGAGGTCTTGAATCAGGATCCCAATGACAATGAAAAGCTGTCTATCATTTTAATAATGGAAGAACAGTATGACTCTAAAAAGCTATATGTGCAAATCAACAACTTACCGAAGTATGAACGACGTGAAAAAACAGTCAAGACTTTAAAAGATTTCAGCTCTGCAGCACAGAGAGAAGTCCGAACATTACTGAACCGGTTAAAGGATGATATGCAAATCACAATGCCTCGCTACTTATGGATATCTAATGTCATAGGTGTAAGGGCAACCCGAGAAGCAATCAGTATATTGAGTAATCATCCGGACATTTCAAGCATCCATTATGATCCAATGACCCCGGCACTCAACGGCTTACTACCTGAGACCAAATCACCATCTACAGACCGCCTATCAAGACGCGATAACCAAAGGAATGATGGTGGTACTTACCGTGATATCACTGAAAATGTCGAGCTGATAAACGCTCCTCAAGTTTGGGAGTTAGATATTACCGGTCAGGGAGCAATTGTAGCCGTACTCGATACAGGTGTCAATTATAATCATCATGACTTAAGAAACCGGATGTGGGAGCATCCCAATTTTCCAAACCACGGCTATAATTTTGTTGATCACAACCTTGACACCATGGACAACCACCGTCATGGAACACACTGCGCAGGAACAGTTGCAGGTGATGGAACAGCAGGAAACAGAACAGGAGTTGCACCCGGCAGTAAGATAATGGCATTGAAAGTTTTAGATGACGACGGTAGTGGCGAGCACCAGATGCTCTGGGAAGCCATGCAATTTGCAGTAGAATACGGTGCCGATGTAATGAGCGTATCTTTGGGGTGGATGAATGTTCACGATACAATCAGAGCAGTATTCCGTGACGTAGCTTCAAACGTCCTGTCTGGTGGCGTGATTATGGTTAAATCAGCAGGCAACAGAGGCAATGCGGGAGTAACTATACCCGGAGACTGTCCTCCTCCTGTACTTACTCCGGATCAGACATTGCGGGGGGGTGTCAGTGCAGTTTTCACGGTGGGAGCTACCGATTATGATGATGAAATTGCTAATTTCTCATCACGAGGTCCTGTTACCTGGCAAGATGTACCGGGCTATCACGATTACCCCCTAGATCCCGAGATGGGTTTAATTAAGCCCGATATCACAGCACCGGGAGTAGATGTTCTTTCCTTATCTCATAGCAATATTACAGGCTATACTGAAATGAGCGGTACTTCAATGGCGACACCCGCTACAGCTGGTGTCGCTGCTTTGATGCTTTCTAAGAATCCCTATCTGATTCCCGAGGATATTACCAGAATTATCGAGGAATCTGCCATTCCCTTATCAGAAACTAAAAGTAACACTTACGGTTCCGGGCGGATTGATGCCCTTGAGGCCGTCAATCAGTCCGTCAGTATAACGCTTACAGATGTTATTTTCACAGACGACAATAATAATATTCCTGAATATGGTGATATCGTTGATATTACTGTAACTTTGCACAACTTTCAGGTTGAAGAAGCCCACGGTATTGTGGGAACACTAACCACAGATGACCAATACATTCATATTTTGGACGGAATAGAGGAGTTCGGTGATCTCGAGGCTGATTCAACTGTCACTTATACCGAGGCATTTTCAGTTAGAGTCGCCGATCATGTGCCTGATGGGCATATAGCAAACTTTACCGTTAATATTAGAATTGACGAAGAAAGATATTGGAACAGGTATTTTAACATGAATATTAATGCTCCTTATCTGATGTCAAAGCCGGCAGTAATCTACGACCCGTTGCCAGGGGGTAATAATAACGGTTTTATTGATCCCGATGAAGAACTGACGGTTTTCCTCCCGATAACAAACGTTGGAAATGCAGAATCGGAGGAGGTCTCCTTTTCTGTAAGATCTCATAGCGAACTTGCCACCATAATCCCTTTGCCGGACAGTCTGTTTTCTTCTATAAGGGTTAATGAAACTTACTACCCCAGTATAAAAATAGATGTCAACCCTAATGCAGAAGAAGGCGATTTGCTCCCTTTCACCTATAGACTTGTAAGCGGAGAGTACCTTTTTGAAGGAGAGCTTGATCTAGTTGTAGGATCCTTTGTCCCGATCCGCATCGGCCGGGGCTATGCAGTTAACCATCCCGAATCGCCTAGCCCTATCAATACCTTTTATAGAAGCTGCCGTAGTCAAACCGTATACACAAAGGAGGAGCTAAATAACGCAGGGATCTTTGATCCCTTTCCTTTAGATATGCTGGGTTATTTTATTGCTGATGCTTCCGAACATTCCTTAACTAATTTTATTATCAGGATAAAACATACAGACGCGACCGATGCCTCAGAACATTTATTTGGACCATATAACACATTCTATCAAAGCAATAACTACCATCCTGAAAACGGATATTGGGATATATTGTCCTCAGAAAACCCTTTTGATTGGAATGGGAGATATAACATTCTGATCGATACAGCATTTTCACCTGTAGCAGGTTTCAGTCCGGCCGGTCAGGTTAGAGTGTTTGATGCTGAAAATGGATTCCGTTATTCCAGATTCGATCACCCAGACCAAACAGATGCAGAAACAACTTCAATTTCCCGTAATAAACCACAGATAATGATGTTATTCGACGCTAGTGATGGCCATGATAACCACCCTCGAAACCTTACTGCGCAATTGGAAGGTGCAGGTGTACAGCTCGAATGGGATACTCCCGGAGACAATAGATCAGCAGACAGAATTAACAGAAGCCGTCTTGCTATGCGTTCACCTGCCGGTAATTATTACAGGAATCCTGACGGGTACAATGTTTACAAAAACGGCATCCTCATTAATGAAGAGTTGGTTACAGAGACAGATTTCTTTGACGAGACTATAGATCTAAGCAGGAATAATTATTATTATGTCACAGCTATTTACGATGACTATGAGTCCCGCCATTCAAATATCGTGGAGGTTAGGTTGCAGATTCCCGCTCCAGAAATTTTACCTTCCGAAAAGATACAATATGATGCTTTTCTACTTACAATAAACTGTGACCTTGAAGATGTTGAAATATACTACAGATTTGATGAGAATGAGCCTACAACTGGTGATTACCTTTATGAAGAACCCTTTATCGTAGAATACCACACAACTATCTCGGCGAAAGCCTTCAAGGAAGGGTGGCAGGACAGTAAAACAACAACTCAAGACTATTACATTCTTTATCCTGCTGAGAACCTTGAGGGAGAACCTCTGGTTAATGCAGTTAAGCTTCACTGGCAACAACCATGGTCACCCCAAGAAAGAGTTTTGAACATGAATAATACTAATACCGGCCGTTCAAGAAGGAACGATCAGAGTTTGAAAAGAAATAAAGCTAATAAAGACCGCTTTCACAATGGTTATAATGTTTATCGCTCTGTAGCCGTAGACAGCTTTATCGTCTTAAACGATTCTCCAATACAGAATAAGAGTTTTACCGACAAGGATTTACCTGCTGGTGAGTTAGCATACTACGTAACATCGGTTTATGATGTGGGTGAATCTCAACCGTCGAACATTGTACGCTTGAACGGTATTGTTGAAAAGCCCAGCTTTTCTCACCATCCTGGAGACTATGAGCAATTAATTTACCTGAAAATCAAGACATCCACTCCGGATGCTGTTATCTACTATACCTTAGATAGCAGTATGCCATCTGATTCATCATCAGTATTCAATGAAAATGAACCGATTAAAATTAACAAACCTACAACAGTCAAAGCATTTGCAGCAAAGAAAGGATGGCAGGACAGCGAGTTAGTAAAGGGAGAGTTTTTTGTTTTATCAGCCGACAATGAATTACCTAAACTACTGACAACAGAGTTGTTAAACGCATACCCTAACCCATTTAATCCTGAAACATATATCAATTTCACACTCGCTAAACCTGATCATGTAACTATCAACATCTACAACATCAAAGGTCAAAAGGTGAAAACCGTCATTAATGAGTTTTTGGACAAAGGAAAACATCGTCTTGTTTGGAAAGGCGATGACCAGCAGTCAAGTGTTCTTAGTAGCGGGGTTTATCTTTATCAAATGACAACCTCGGGATACATCAAGACAAAGAAAGTATTAATGCTCAGATAAACAATATAATGAGCATAATATCATTAGTCATCTGTTGTATAATGCAACAATATCGCAATTTGCTATGATACAAACAAAAGGAGGAAGTAATGTTTGACTTAGTAACAGGCAGTAAAACAAAATTTAAAGCTATATTATTGTTTATGGGATTATTCCTAACTGTATCTTTATCTGCTCAATTTGGCGGTGGTAACGGTACAGAAGAAAACCCCTACCTGGTTGCAAGGGCTCAGCACCTTGATCAGATAAGGAATTTTTTAGGTGAAGATAATGCTAATCTTCATTTCCTTCAAGATGCAGATATAGACTTAGATGTAGCACCATATAATGAAGGTCAAGGTTGGTCTCCGATTGGGTCTTTTTCAGGAGGGGATCACTTCTTCGGCACTTATGACGGAAACGGCTACGAAATAAGCGGCATGATGATTGATCATACGGTTTCCTATCGGGGTCTTTTCTCTTCTATTCAAAATGCAACGTTAAAAAATATCAGGCTTATAGATGCCGATGTAAAAGCAAGCGCCAGAAGTGGAATTATGGTAGCCAGAGCACATGATTCCAGGATCATTAACTGCTTTGTATCCGGTAGTTATGATGGAGGAACTGCTCAAACACACGGTGGAATGATTGGAGAATGCTATGATTCAGAAGTCATTAACAGCGGTGTTGACATCAACATGAGATGCCGAGGCAGGCAGCTCGGAGGCCTGATAGGAGATGCAGAGAATTCGGTTATCGACGGCTGCTTTGCTTATGGTACTATCGCTTCTTATAACCCTGGAATTATTGCTCCTCAGCAATGGGGAGGATTAATTGGACGTGCGCTAACTTCTATTATTCCGGCAGGAGACACAGAAATTTCAAACTCCTACTCTATGGCTACCATTGATATGTCTGCCGGAAATCATTCAAGTATCGGTGGATTCATTGGCTCCATTTCTACAAGAACAACCGTTACTGACAGCTATATGGCAGGAAGGATGATAGAGGTTAATAGAGGTGGCGGTTTTATTAGTTCAGGCAACGGAACTGTCAATAACAGTTACTGGAATACTGATACCACCGGATTCAACGAGTCGCCCGGCGGCGGAGAACCGAGGGAAACAATCGATATGGTCTACCCTTATAGAGGTGATCGTGATGTTTATGTTGGATGGGACTTTGAAGAAATATGGATTCATGATGAAAATGAATTTAACAGTGGATATCCATTTTTAAGCCATCAGACCGAACCCGTCGATCTAGACTCTCCTGAAATACACGTTGATATAAGAGTTATTGAAGATGAAGATCATGTGATCATAACCTGGGAAGCAGTTGAAGGAGCCGAGTCGTATAATGTTTATATGTCGGATGATATAGCATCTGATGATTGGGGTGATCCCGTTAGAAGAGTAGCTGAAAGCCCTGCTCAAATAGAGGTAGGAGAAAACAGAAGCAACTTTTTTTATGTTACTTCGTCATCCGAACCACTACCTTAACTTGGAGATTGTGTTAACCGAAATACACACTAACTCATAAGATTAATAAACAACCTTGTCCTGATCACTAAAAGCAGTCAAACACGCACTGAAAACCGTAGAGACGACAATTTAGTGGTCAGGACAGATTTCTATCCAGTTCATGAATATTTAGTGCATATTCAGACCTCCTGACCCATATTTTTGTTCATCTTTGTTAATGCGTTGCAAAGCAATACGATAGATCATATCTAGAAATATATAGACATCTTTATACAGGATTTTTAGATGTAATTAAAATTTATAATAGGAGCATACAATGCCAAAGATGTTATTACCTTTTTACTCGGAAGACATATACTATATCAATTCTCGTATAAACTATGTTAGGCGAGATAGATAAATATGGTATTTTAATGATTTAATACCACCTTTTCGTCATGAAGAGACAGATATTAACAGTTT
>PWNZ01000081.1 GCA_003564135.1 Candidatus Cloacimonadota bacterium | reverse complement strand
TGAAAATGGTGAAAAAACCTATCCCTGGTTAAGAATACAGAAAAAAGCAAGCGACTTTAATTATCCGGGCTATCTTCCCGCAGATGAACTATATGTATATACCAAGAATAATGGACACATTGACTTGACGTGGTCTGCCCCATATATGGGCGAACCGGACAGCTATAATATTTATCGTAACGAGCAGCTTATCGGAACAGTTCCCTCGTCAGTATTTTCCTATACCGATGATTCGGTTGAACCGTACACCACTTACGAATATCATATTACTGCGGTGTATGATCAAGAACAATCTAAAGCATCTTTTCCGGTATTAATTACCTCGCTTGCGAACGGTTATGCCGGAGGTAAAGGGTCGGCTGATGAGCCTTATAAAGTTGCCTTGCCTTCTCATCTTTATAATATCCGGTACAATCCGCAAGCATATTTTATTCAGATAGAAAACTTAGATTTAAGCGGATATGACAATTGGGAGCCAATAGGCAGCAGTCGGGAGATGTTGGCTGTAAATGGCGTTTCTTACCCGACATTTTTTTCCGGAAACTATAACGGTAACGGTTTTGAAATATCCAACCTGACAGTAAATATGGACCGAGACGAGCCGGCAGGATTGTTCGGATCAGTGGGTATTGCAGGTCGAGCGGCGACCTTCAAAAATATAAGATTGGAAAATGCAGTCGTCAGAGGTGTTGCTGATGTGGGCGGTTTGGCAGGAAGAATAAACAGGAACAGCAAGATAGAAAGTTGCAGCGTGTCGGGAAAGATTGAAGGGATTTCTGAGAATGGCAATAATTTTGGAGGTTTGCTGGGGTATGTTTCAGAAGCTACCCTTTTTCGAAGTTTTAGTAGAGCAAAAGTATCTGCTGATGCAGAAAATGTCGGAGGCCTGATAGGGAAAATCGAACAGGGCGAAATTAGTGAAAGTTACTCTTTATCCAACGTTTACGGAAAAAGCAACGTTGGAAACTTTATCGGTTTAACCGCGGGCGAAAATACATTTGATGTTATGATAAAAAACTGCTTTGCAAGAGGGAATGTTAACGGAACAGATGAAAACATTGGCGGGTTTGTTGGCTATATGAAGGGGGCTTATGCTCACTATAGTTACGCTGTGGCCGATAGACCGGTTTCCGAGACAGACGAAGAAAGCTCTTTGGACTTTAAAGGCAAGAGGGGACATAATGTTCATATAACCCGTTCTTACTGGCGAGCTGCAGAAACAGATGAACCTCTTGGTTCAGACTCTCTGGATAGAACGGAGCAGGATATGAAATACCCTTTCGGTGAGAGAACATACTCTCGCTGGGATTTCAATGAGATTTGGCAGGTTGACCCGGACGGGATAGTCAATGACGGTTTCCCGTTTTTCCGTTATTGGAATATAGATGTTAGAGAAGTGGAAATCTGCACAAGGCCACCTCGGTTTTCCATGACAGGTATGGAGGGAGCAAATGGTGAGCAGTATTATATAGAAAACAGGGTAATTTACCATGTTCAGGATACCCAGGGAGATAGCGGTGGTTTAATCGGGAGTAGTAGGCTTATTATCTACTTTTTATTAGGTATTATGGTTATGTTCGTTATCTATGTTATGGCGTTCAAATTCAACTATTATATTGGTTTTACAGTGCTTGTAGCCAATGCTTCCGGTCTTGTTTATAAAGCTATTGAATTCGACCTGCCCGCTATCATAATATTAAAAACAAGCTTAATAATCGGATTATTGGTTTTCTTATTCAGGTATAAGAAAAAGGGTTAGTTGAAAGGATGAAATTAATGGATTGGTGATTGCCTTTCAAGTTGCCAAAATAGGGCTGAAAATAACTGTTGACAGTAATTAGACTATTACTTACCTGGTATCATCGAGATCTTGTTTTAGAGGTATTGTTGGACACAACCACAGCAAGGCAACTATAAATGTTTCTCAGCCGGTGCAAGAACTTGAAACGATTGATGAATTGTAGTTAAAAAAGAGCGAGGAAGGCCTGTCTGTGAAACAGAATAATAAAGCCGACTATAATGAGGCAGGAGGTAATGCCATGAGGAAAATGATTATTTTTATCAAGGAAATGTTGTTGAAGACCTTTTTTGTAGTATTATTACTATCTAGTTCCGTAGCTTTACCAGAGCAATTTGCAGGAGGATCCGGTACGGAAAACGACCCCTGGCTGATCAGCAGACCGGAGGACTTGGCCCGTATCAGAGAATATCTGGGTGAAGCTCATTCGAACAAGCATTATCTGCAAACGAACGACATTAACGTAAGAGTTCCTCCCTGGGACGAAGGTGAAGGCTGGGTTCCTATCGGTACATCGGGAAACAGCTTTTTCGGTCAATATGACGGCGACGGTTTTGTTGTTGACAGTCTTTATATTAACCGGCCTGAGGTGATGTGGCAAGGGCTGTTCGGCGACATCCGAGATGCTGAAATTTCAAATTTGGGTGTTACTAATGTCGATATACGCGGCCAGCAGTATTCAGGCCCTCTGTTGGGATATGGCCGTGGTAATTCAAGGATTTATAACTGTTGGAGCAGCGGTGAAATGAGAGGTTTCAACACCTCTACCGGCGGTCTGATAGGCTATATATTCCGGGAAATCACAGTCGAGGAATGCTTTAGTTTAACTAATGTTACCGGTAACAATTATGTCGGCGGACTGATTGGAATGGCTTTCAGAAACCATAATGTCAGAAATTGTTATGCCCGCGGAGATGTCTCTGGTAATCAAGATATCGGAGGATTTATCGGTCTGCTGGCACAGGATGATTCCGTTTTTGAAAACTGCTATTCGTTCGGACGGGTACAAGGTGAAACCAATGTCGGCGGGCTTGTCGGAAGAAATGGCGGCAGCCCTTTGAACAATTGCTATTGGAACACTGAAACTTCAGGACAGCAGAATTCAGCCGGCGGCAGCGGTAAAACAACTGAACAGATGGTTTATCCCTATGCCGACGGCATGGGTGATATTTATGTCAGATGGGATTTTGAAGATATCTGGGGTCATGATACAGCCCGTATTATCAACAACGGCTATCCATATCTGCAGTTCCACGCCGATCTTGTCAGCCCTGACCCTCCCGAAGTAACAATCGAAATCGTAACTATCGACAATGTCGAGCTAGTACGTTTGAGCTGGGAGTTTGTGACAGATGCCCTCTCATACAATATATACGCTTCAGATGACCCCTATAGCGACGATTGGGGTGAACCCGCTGCAACAGTTGGAGCAGAAGTTAATTATCACCTACTGCCGCTGGAGCAGATGAAATATTATCATGTGAGATCATCGTATCAGGAAGCACCCTGATTTTAGATCATAAAAGCTCATGACAATGGCAGTGACACCCAAGGGGATGATTAATATTACTCTGCCGGGACCAGGACACTATGCCTGTCCTATCTGGACATAATCTGTGAAATCAGTGTAATCTGTTTACCCAGTGTAACTTTTTTTCTGTTACACTGGGGTGCGCAAAAATTTTCACTGCTTCATTAGCCGGGCTGAAGCGTACAAAATGAGGAGCCAAATTATCAGAAGAAATGAAATAATTGCTCACCGTAGTTAGTAAAGAGTAACCATTGGGTTGCTGCATAGTCGGCCTCTACTTATTTGATAGCAACCCAATGGTTGGTTTAGCTATAATCTCGCTGAAACAGATTTCAGGATAGTATGCACCCATGACTCGAAAAGTGCTTACTCTCAATGCAGGTTTTTCCAGCGTTCTTACCCCCTATTTTATATCCTACTAAATTTATATGCTTGACAAATATAGCAAGAATCTTGAGTATGTCATCAAAATAATGTCAAGGAGGTATGCTTATGAAAGATGAAAAAACAAAATGTCAGAAGCCGGAGCACTTAAAAGGTAAACCCGGAGAATGTTCACCGGAGCAGATTAAGAAGTGCCATGGCGAAGAGGCTCATCCTTGTACCGACGAGGATGCTCGATGACAGATGGAATCACCGTAAAGGGGCTTAAAAAGCGTTTTGATGAAGTTCAAGCCGTTAATGATATTTCGTTTAGCGTTAAGAGCGGCGAGCTTTTCGGCTTTTTAGGCCCCAACGGTGCAGGTAAAACGACCACAATTAATATGATAACAGGTCTGGCTAGGCCAGACAGCGGAAGTATTAACATCGCGGGAATCGACTGCACCGGAAAACCAAAATCAGCCCAGCATCTAATCGGGGTAGTCCCCGATGAAAGCAATCTTTACCCCGAATTAACCGGGTACGAAAACCTCTGTTTCTGTGCTTCCCTGTACGGTTTATCCAAACCTGAACGGCAAACAAAAGCTAAAGAGTTATTGTCAGTATTCAGCTTAGATACAGCGGCCAACCGTAAATTCGGAGGCTATTCTAAAGGGATGAAAAGGAAGCTCACTATCGCCGCAGGAATGATACATAATCCCGAGATTCTTTTCTTAGATGAGCCTACCACCGGTATTGACGTAGCCAGTGCCCGGCAATTAAGAAGTCTCATCTCAAAATTGCATGCTCAGGGAACAACAATATTTCTTACAACCCATTATATCGAAGAAGCTGAAAGGCTGTGCGACCGGATAGCGTTCATTGTGAACGGGAAATTGGTGAGGACAGACAATGTGTCTAAGCTGCTGCTTCCCTTGCAGAACATTCATAGAATGCAAGTTGTCTGCACCGATTTACCGGAAGATCTAATTCCCGGGATATCGAAAAGCTTCCCCGACATGGTTTTCAAGAGCAAAAAACACAATGTTATAGAGATTGAAAACGGCCGGCCGATAAGCATCGCTCCTATCGTTCGTTATTTAGAAGAACAAGGGGCTAATATCTTTGAGGCAAAGCTGATTAAGCCGTCATTGGAAGATGTGTTTGTCGAAATTACAGGTATTGAAGCGGATATCATGCGCAGAGAAAAAGAAAAGGGAGGTAAAAAGAAATGAAGGCGTGGATAGCTTTTTGGAATATTTTATTGAAAGATATGAAAACCTACTATTTGAAACCTCCCAATATAAGTTGGGGTATCATTTTCCCGTTGGCCTGGACAGGGATGTTTTTTATCCGTTCGGGAAGCGAGTTCGACAGCAGTACGATAATATCTCTAATCCCTGGGGTTGTGGCCGTTTCGATATTATTTGGGACAACATCGCTTCTGGCGGTAACTGTCACCTTTGAGAAAAAAAACCGGTCTTTTGAACGGCTATTGTTAGCACCTATTTCGTTAGAGTTGTTGATGCTGAGCAAGACGGTCGGGGCAATTCTGTTTGGAGTTGTCAACGCTTTTATACCGGTTATTATTGCTTCTTTTTTTGCCGACTTGTCAGGCTTATCCTGGCCGATATTTTTTGTGACGGTGCTGTTGATTGCCGTCAGTTCCACCTTTTTAGGTCTGTTCATAGCTGTAGCTGTGAGTGAAGTCTTCGAAGCTCAGACTTTTTCTAATTTCTTCCGCTTCCCGATGTTGTTTTTGTGCGGGCTGTTTTTTCCCATAACCCAGCTTCCTTTTTTCATCAGACCTTTGTCTTATATTTTACCCCTTACTTATGGTGTTGACCTGCTTCATTGGAATGTCCGCAGGAATCATCATCTCTATACCGGCCTGAGTTTACTGATGCTGATACTGTTCTGCATTATATTATTCTCTGTCAGTATTCGCAATATTAAGCATAAATGGATTGCATAAGTTAATAGAACCCTTCATGCCCGGAGATGACACCCAAGGGAATGTTTAAATTGCCGGCTAAAGCCGACGTACCAGCCGACTGAAAGTCAGCGTTCCGGAATCACAGGTAACTGATAACTATTTTAAACATCGGAAATCCCTAATCTCTAATCTTTTTTTTCGTGAACATCTTGTACGCAAAGCCGCTTATCTGTTCCGAAATTTCTTGACGGGATAGTTACTTTCAGATGCCGTTATACAAAAAGTATAAGGAGAATTGAATATGTTCCCAGGTGGAAAGAAAGGTATGAAAGACCTGATGAAACAGGCGCAGAAGATGCAGGAAGATTTGGCAAAAGCTCAGGAAGAGCTTAGCAATAAAATTGTAGAAGCTTCATCAGGCGGTGGAATGGTAACTGTCGAGATGAACGGCAAATATGAAGTTAAGAAATTAAAAATTGATCCTGAAGTAGTTGATCCCGATGATGTAGAAATGCTTGAAGACCTGATTATAGCAGCGTTTAACGAAGCTAAGGACAAGATCTCTCAGCAATCAGAGTCAGAAATGTCAAAGCTTACCGGCGGACTGAATATTCCTGGCCTTACCTAAATGCTTCTCAATAAGACTTTAGAAGACCTAAAAAACAGTCTCAAACAGCTGCCGGGCGTCGGAGATAAAACAGCACAGCGTTATGCACTGCATCTGCTGAACTCAGATAAGGGCCACGTTTTATCATTGGCTGACTCTATCAAGCAAGCTGTTGAAAAGCATGATAATTGCTCGAGTTGTAATATCCTTAGCGACACTGAGCCATGTCCCATCTGTCTAGATAACAGCAGGGACGGCAAACTACTGTGTGTGGTAGAGAACACATACGATGTCTATCTGTTGGAGCAGACTGGAGACTATTCTGGCTATTATTTTGTTTTGGGGCATCTTTTATCTCCCATGGACGGATACGGTATAGATGAGATAAACTTGTCGCAATTAGCTAAAGTGGTTGAAGAGCGGGACGTAGAAGAGATTATCTTGGCCTTGAATCCTTCCACTGAAGGAGAAACAACTATCACCCTGATAGCCGAGGAGTTAGGTAAAAACAATAATCGAAAAATTACCCGACTTTCGACAGGGCTTCCCTTTGGCAGCAATATAGAGTACACCAGCTCGGTCACGCTTTCGAATGCTATCCAACGTAGGTATTCCATTACTTAGCAGCAAAGAGATATAGCGGTATGTTCACCGGAATCGTTGAAGAGGTTGGGAAGTTGGCAAATATTATCAACGCCAACGGACTCAAGCAGCTGACCATTCATTGTGATAAGTTGCAAGATGATCTTGCCTTAGGTGATAGTGTTTGCTGTAATGGTATCTGTTTGACCGTTACGAAATTTGATAATAGCCAGATAACAGTGGCCGCTATGCCGGAAACGGTAAAAAAAACTACTATTTCAAATTGGAGAAATGGCTCGAGAATAAACTTAGAACGGGCTTTGACTTTGAAGACTCGTTTAGGTGGTCATATAGTTCAAGGGCATGTAGATATTATTACGACTGTTAAAAAAGCGGGAATAACAGGGGGAGCAATTCGTTTGGCCTTAAACCTCCCCAAAGAGGGTACTCATTTAGTAGTAGATCAAGGTTCAGTTGCTATTGATGGAGTCAGTTTAACGATCAGTGATCTGACTGAGACCTTTTTTACTGTTTCATTAGTTGAATATACACTGCAAAACACAAACTTAGCGTCTTTAAGTACCGGTTCTAAAGTAAACCTTGAATACGACATAATTGGTAAATACGTATCGCGACTAAATGATAGAGGTAATAATCGTCTGACCGAAAAGAGGTTATATGAACTCGGGTTTTAAGTTAGCGATAATTTTAGTGTTATCGTTTAGCATATTCTCTTGCGGTCACAGAAAGTCCCCAACCGGTGGTGAGGTTGATAAGGAAAAACCAACAGTTGTAGCCGTTACGCCGGAAGCCTTTTCAGAGTTGGATCAGAATGTTGTCGAAATCACCTTTTCTAAGCCGATAGATCGTTCGTCGGTTTATAGCGGAGATGGAGGGATATACATCTACCCGCTGATTGAAGAAAAACGTTACCGCTGGAGTGACAATACATTGCGGATAGAATTTGAGGAGATGCTTTATCCTTTCACCAATTATTATCTTACAGTTTCCCGATCGATTAGAGACCTGAGAAATAATCAATTGGATAATGACTATCTTTTCGTTTTTCATACCGGCATGCTGGCAACCAACAGAATAGCCGGAAACATAAAAACTGAGTTGGAAGAAGACGTCGGAGAAGAAGTGACCATAGCGGTTCTTTCAGCAGATTCAGTGAGAGTTTTTAGTAAAAAAGTTTCCGGGACTCGTTACAGTATAGAATACTTGAATGATGCTTCGCATATAATCAGAGCATTTATCGACACAAATAATAACAACAGATATGAGCGTGACCGAGACCCTTTTGATCAGCATGAAGTTCCACCGGGACGCTTTCATGAGGTAGATATCTATTTAGAATACTTTGATGATACTAAACCGGAGATTAGGAGCGTTAATGTTCCCTTCAGAAACCAGGTGCTGGTCAATATGAATAAGCCCATTGTAACGGTTGCAGAAATTCAAATCGTCTCGGAGGATAGTCTGCAAACCGAACTGGAAGTCCTCAATTATGATTTTATAAATAATCAAATTGAGATTATTACTGAACCGATGGATAGTCTCAGGTATAAACTGACCTTAAGAGGTATTGAGGACGGGAAAGATAACTATGCCGAAGAACGGGTACATGAGTTTCCCGCTTCTATGCTTGAAGATGAACAACTGTTAAGAATAGATAGCCATGTCCCCAGAAACGGCGCAGTAGTGGAAAATCTGCAACCGGTAATAAAAGTGAGGTTCTCTAAGCATATCACAACGGAGTTCATTAGCTTTTCCTTGATTGATTCTGTTACTAATGCTGAGATTCCTGTTGAAATCAGACGGTTGGACTCTAGAACCATCGCTTTTACTCCACATGAACGTCTGACCGGCAGAAGGTCATACCGGCTGATAATAGAGGAAGAAAGTCATGATTATTCAGGAAATGAGCTGGAAGAACAGCTGGAATTAAACTTTTTACCGATTGCTGAACAATAGTTCGCAATAACAAATATAATATTATCATTAAAAAGTGCAAGTAAAAACCTGGAGGCATAGATGAAAAAGATTTTAATTATTGCTTTAATGCTCGGCTGTGTAGCTGTTTACGCACAAGCTCAGTTTACTCCTTATGGAAGTGCAAGGATGGCGCTGTGGTACGAGATGGAAGATGAAGAAATGAGTCAGACAGGTGAAGAACGGTTTAACATGGACTATTTCTTGCAGAAGAATAGTCTTGCGGGAGCTCGCTATAGAGCAACCAATCTAAATGCCAGAGTGGAGCTTGGAGCAAGTGGTAGTTTTAGGCTTCTTTGGGCTAAGTACAACATGGGAAGCTATTCCATACATGCCGGTTTAGACGAGACTTTAGTTGATTTTAGAGGAAGTATGGTTTATGGAGGTGATTTCGGTTTAGTTGGATGGGGCGCAATTCAAGACAACCTTACCGGTCAAATAAGGATTGAATTGAATAACGGTATTATTATAGCGCTCTTAGAACCATCTTTGATTGATATTATGTTCGAGGATAACAATGTTTTGCGGAATGGTGATGACTCTGATGTTGAGTTGCATAAGAACACACTTTTCCCTAAGCTGAATGTCGGATACCAGAAACAGTTAACCGATTTCTTGAAACTCAATAGTGCTATAGGTTTTAATATGTATGAATACACTGAGCAGGAAGATCTCCCTGATACCTTGCCTGAGGAAGCTGTTATGTCATTTGTTTTGGGGATCATGTTTGATTTTGATTTTGATGCTTTTGATGTCAAGCTTCACCTAAATGCCGGTCAGAATACCGGTAATTACGGGTTAAGCTCAACAACGATAAACACAGCTTTTTGGGATAACCAAGACAAAAAGATCGTTGATATTATGAGTTATGGCGGCTTCATTGAATTAGGCTATCAATTGAATGATAACTCAAAAGTAACTGCTGGTGCTTCCTTTACGATGTCCGAAAGCGATGAATTCGAGCAAGAAGATACCGCCATGGCTCTTTTTGGTCAATTCAACCACAAACTCGGCAATCGATTTATGATCATCCCCGAGGTTGGTTTGTTGGACGCAATGGAAGATAGTGATAACAATGAGCAAGGTAGTATGCTTTACTTTGGTACTCAATTGAGAATCGACTTTTAAATGACTTATAATCTTTTTTATTCCAAGACTAGCTACAGGCTATATTGCTTGAAGCTTGTCTCTCTTTCATATAGGCTGCTTTTGATAGTTTTCATTTGACAGCGAAGACTTATTTCTTAGCCTTCACAAGTAATGATAAAACAGTACAAGAGATTAAAGAGGAGGAGAATTGAATAAGCTAGCACAGAAAGTATTTAATGATCTTGAAAAAGTTCGCCACGAGAAGCCATTGGTGCATAATATAACCAATTATGTAGTCATGAACAATACAGCTAATGCTTTGTTAGCGATCGGAGCTTCACCTGTTATGGCACATGCAACAGAAGAAGTTGCTGATATGGTTAATATTGCTTCAGCCCTGGCAGTAAATATCGGTACTCTTAGCCGGCATTGGGTTGATGCTATGAGTGTTGCTATGAAGGTTGCTCAAGACAGAGGGGTTCCTATAGTATTTGATCCTGTCGGAGCGGGTGCTACCCCTTATCGTAATGAAACTTGCAGAAAATTGTTGCAGGAAGTGCCTCCAACGGTATTGAGAGGCAATCCTTCCGAGATAATGGCTGTTGCCGGCGCTCTTGAGATTGACTATAAAAATAAAGACAATGATATTAAAACAAAGGGTGTTGACAGTACGGTTCAGAGCAATTCAGCTGTGACAGCAGCCAAAGAACTGGCTAAGTTTCTTGGCTGTGTCGTAAGTGTTAGCGGAGAGACTGACTATATAGTTGATGAAGAAAAAGTTAATGAGGTGCATAACGGTCATGAGATGATGCCTTTAATAACTGGTTTGGGCTGCACTGCGACCTCATTAACTGCCGCCTTTGCAGGTGTATGTGAATCTCCCTATGACGCTGCTTTGGATGCCATGATCATAATGGGAATTGCCGGAGAAATATCAGCAGAAGACTCGATAGGCCCGGGAACTATGCAGTTAGAATTTATTGATGCTCTTTATACTATAGACTATGAGCAGGTATCCTTGCGGATTAGGGTTAATAATCCTTAAGTTTATCGATAGTTGTCTTTGCATGAAAGGGAATATGCATTGAAAAAAATTGACCCAATGCTTTACTTGGTTACCGACAGGTCTCTTTGTCTGGGCAGAGAGCTAATCTCAATAGTCGAACAGGCTGTTCAAGGAGGAACGACTATAGTCCAATTAAGAGAAAAAGAGTTCTCAGGAAGAGATTTTTATGAGTTGACTCTCGAGATGAAAAAGATGCTGTCCAAGTACGGTGTACCTTTGGTGATTAATGATCGATTAGATATAGCACTGGCTGCAGGTGTTGAGGGAGTCCATTTGGGGCAAAATGATATTCACCCTCTCCATGCTCGCCGATTGTTAGGTGAGCAGGCTATAGTCGGTCTTTCAGTGGAGTCGATGGAACAGATTAATGAAGCCGAGAACTACGATCTGGACTATATTGCAATAAGTCCCGTGTTCTCTACGCCTACCAAAACAGATACGATCATAGAGTGGGGTCTTGACGGCCTGAACAAGGCTAAATCAGTATCCAGACACACGATCATAGCAATAGGCGGCATTAACAAGAGAAATGCACGGCAGGTTATACAAGCAGGCGCTGATGGAATAGCAGTTGTTTCAGCAATATGTTCATCAGCAAATCCTTATCAAGCAGCTCGATATTTATTGTCTGAATTTAAGAGTTAATTAGGGAAAAGAGTTGGGAAAAAGAATTAGTGAGTTTGACTATATAAAAAGATTTTCTGCTAAGTTTACCTCAAATTTGCCTGAGGATGTTCTGGGGATAGGCGATGACTGTGCAGTTATACCTTACAATGATGAGATATCTGTCTTGTATTCAACCGATACTCTTATAGATGGCGTTCATTTTTTGAGTTCCAAGATGCCTCCAAGAGATATAGCCTATAAGTCATTAGTTGTTAATCTTAGTGATATAGCAGCAATGGGCGGTAGGCCTGAATATGTATTGTTGGCTATAGCAGTGCCTAAAGATATGGATAGCGACATATTAGATGATTTTTTTGCCGGTTTTGAAGATGGGTGTAATCAATATGGCGTTTTTTTAATAGGTGGTGATACCACCAAGGATCCGGATAGGCTAACGATAACTGTCACGGTGATAGGCTTTGCTCAAAAGGAACTTATCAAACTACGATCTACTGCGAAGCATAACGATGTTATCTGTGTGACTGGCAATATTGGCGATTCTGTGGGTGGCTTGCATTGCTATCTGCATGATCTGGGCTTAGATAAGTCATCTGCTCATTATGAAAAATTAAAACAGACTCACCTTCGCCCCAGACCTCACATTAAAGAAGGCCTTTGGTTGTCCCGACACGGAGGAGTCAATGCTATGATTGATATTTCAGATGGTATTGAATCTGATATTCAACGGATTATGGAAGCTTCTTTGTGTGGAGCTGTGATTGAGCTTGATTCCTTGCCGCTGTCAAAAGAGTTTAACGCAGTTGCTAATGAGCAGGGATGGAATAGCTACGAAATGGCAGTAACGGGGGGAGAAGATTACTGCTTGCTAATTACTATCGATCAAGACTGCTATGACGAGGTTGCTGATGCATATAATCATGAATTTGGATATCCACTAACGATCATTGGCAAGATACTCCCGGCAGATGCAGGGTTACGGTTCGAATTGAATAAAAAATCAATAAACCTCAACCGGCGTGGCTATGATCATTTTCGGTGAGCAATGTTTTTATTTATTACAATTAACAATAACCCAAAGGAGAAAAATTAATGGTTAGAGCGTTAACAATTGCAGGTTCAGATAGTGGTGGAGGTGCCGGCATACAAGCTGACTTAAAGACATTCAGTGCCTATGGCGTCTTTGGGATGTCCGTTATCACGGCAATAACAGCTCAAAATACTTGTCAGGTTACCGGCATTCAAGAGGTGTCTTTGGAGATAATCGATAAACAGATAGAAGCTGTTGTGACTGATATTGGAGTTGACGGAGTTAAGACCGGTATGTTATCAAGTGCGGCAATCGTTAATTTAGTTGCCGACAAGATAGAAAAGCATTACCTAATGAACGTTGTAGTTGACCCTGTTATGATCTCCAAGAGTGGTGACTCCCTACTCTCTACCGATTCTGTAAACACTTTGAAAGAGCGGCTTATGCCACTTTCTACCGTTTTTACACATAATATACCTGAAGCAGAAACACTTTTAGGTAAGAATATCTGTTCCGAACAAGACATGAAAGATGCAGCTGTTGAACTCTATAGTTTGGGCTGCCGAATTGTAGTGTTAAAGGGTGGGCACATAAAGGACAAAGCGGAAGAGGTTCATGAAGCTATAGATATAGTTTATGATGGCTTTCAAGTCAGCGAATTGAGAAAAAAATACATTAAAACGAAAAACACCCACGGAACCGGTTGTACATTTGCTTCCGCAATAGCAGCCGGTTTAGCGAAGGGTTACCTACCTTCAGAAGCGATAAAAATTGCCAAAAGATACATAACAAAAGCTATTAATTCAGCTCCTGACTTGGGACATGGCTATGGACCGGTCAACCATTTAGTAGGTTCTATAGCTCGATGGTGATAACTATACAGTAACTGTTTGATGCTTGTTTTTTGCAGAAGGACTTTTCTTGGTGTCATTAGAACACGGATATTTTTGTTGACGGATTTAAGGCCGTCATATTATTGATTAACGATCAAAGTATAGAGATTAAAGTGTATAATAGATTTGGAGGAACTTATGCCCTACATCAGTAAGCTAAAGGCTGTTAGTATCAGCCCTGCGAAAATTTTATTCGCACTGTTAGCCGTTGCTATAGTGACTACCCTTATAGTTGGTTGCGGCAAAGATGGAGTATTGAACCCTATTGATAGACCGGTAGTTGTGATCACATCTTATGAAGGTGTTGACTATGAAACCGGAGAAGAACAGAAAGACCCTTACTTTTTCCAAAGAAGAATATATTGGAGAGGCGAAACACAAGGTGGAACAATTGCTGGTTTCGCCTATAGAGTGTTAGATGAGGATGGAGAAATACCTGTTCAAACACCGAGGACACACATAGATGAAGACGGTTTTATCTATCACTACAAACCGGGCGCAGACGAGTCCATACCCTTAGAGGGACATCCTCAAAGCAGTGAAGTAAGAACTATTTGGACGAATAATGTTAGTGATGTTATACATTTTCCGGCCGCAACAGTCGACGGTGATAGTACAACAGTTACCAGTATTTTTGAGATTAAATGCAAAGATCATCGAGAGCAAATAAGTGAACCGGTTAGAAGGAAATTTAGTGTAATTTCTCATGTTCCCGATGTTGATGTTATCTTTTCCGACAGATTTAGGCCGCTAGCAGCCGCAGCATCTGAA
Source organism: Candidatus Cloacimonadota bacterium (assembly GCA_003564135.1). Classification (GTDB taxonomy): domain Bacteria; phylum Cloacimonadota; class Cloacimonadia; order Cloacimonadales; family PWNZ01; genus PWNZ01. Next base: position 7,854 of record PWNZ01000081.1, on the reverse strand, counting down.
AATCCCCATTTTGCAACTACCGGATTAGGTTTTGAAGTTGAATTTGAGATTAACGAGAACACGCCCTATGTTTCGCCATCAAATAGACCTAATTATTATATGTTTAGGGTAGAACAGCGTGAGAGAGATAGTCAAGAGGTAATCAGAAGAAGCCCGGAAACGGGTTGGCATGATACAGCCCAGCAAGATTATGTGTCGAGAGTATGGTTAGCTCAAGTCGATGATGAAGAAAGAGAAGATGATTTTGGTGATCGTGATGATGTCTGGTTTGTTTTAGAGCCTGATGAGTTCGGCGGTGTTCAAACTGAGACAGTACTATTTGTACGTTCCGTCAATATGGCTACTGTTCAATCAGAAATAGCCGAAGCCAAGTTTTACGTAAGTGATAACTTCAGGCCGGAAGCTATAGTCTATACCGAAAGAACAAATGTTTTGGGAAGAAATCATTTTACCACCTATCAAGATGCTTCTCTTCGTAGGTCATTACCGGAAGTTGTTACCTCAGAAGGTATTAATTTCGGGACACCGTTTTTTGTTTCTCAGAAAGCTGACAAAGAAACGGGAGAACTGACCGATGAACCACAGTTATCAGCTCTTTGGAGTGACGATATACGAATCTACTTAAGATGGGGATGGAAAGGTCAATACGAAGGAGACGACCCCGACGCCGGATTCATTAACGAAGTACATGATGTAGAGACAGGCAATGATTATTATTCAACTGTAATGGCTTTTGACATTGCCCTAGGAGATGAGCCTTATCCATATCCACCTATGATTAATGACCCCGAATTTGAGACCAGATTTTTGTATGTTGATCCTGACGATGGGTCTAGATGGCTAAGGGTACCCAGATTCTACGACAGAGATATTGATACGCAAGGACTGCTTACAGGTATAGAGCCTGGTGATTATATCTTTAGAGCAAGAGTAGTTGATTCTCAAAACCGTACTTCCGAAGCTGCCGAATTCAACTTCCGTGTTGGAGAAAGAGTACCGCGGGAAGAAAAAGATGGCGTATTGGTAATATCCAATCAGTCTTTCCCCAATCCGGCCTTTAATGAATACACGATGAATTATTATCAAGAATTGCTCCAAGATGCAAATATTGGTCCGATCAGAGTTATTGATAGATCTGAGATGAGGGATATGTTCCAGCATTTAGGGATGCACTTTGGAAGAGTTTTCCTCTCAACAACCGACTTAGAGTCCTACAGACTAATAATCTGGCACTGTGATAATCCTACTGAGCAAGGCCCTAATGACGCAAATATGCATCAAGAGTATGAAGTTCTTAACATATATTTAAGGGGTGGAGGCAATGTTTTGATCAGCGGCGGTTCCAATGTACGAACAATGAAGAATTTAGCCGAATCACAAGCTTTCATGAATGCTACTTTCCATAATTATTTTGGCCTTACCTATAGAGATGATGCCGTCACAGGAAATATTTCCGGAGCTATCAGAACCAGACCATATTTCGTCGGCGCTGTTCCGGACCCCAACATTCCTCTTAACTTAGCTGAGCTTTTCTTGGATACCGATCATCCGTACTTATCTGCATTAAACCTAACAGGGTTAGGTCCGGTAACATACTTCGATGAAGAAAGATTTGCAGACGAATATACGGTACCGATGTATAGGATGGAAACCACAGAAGAAGGTGAAGAATTTGCAGGAAATGTTGCAGCAATCAGAAGAAAAACTTCTCAAAATGCGACTTATGTGTTTGGATTTCCATTATCTTATATGAACAAGGATGAGTTAGTTGATGTGATTAAAGAGATATATATCGATGCGTCTAACTTTTAGAAACTGCATCTAATTACAAGAGATATTTAAAACATTGATAGGGACGATATGTAGTATCGTCCCTATTTTATTGACCAGTTTGACTGGAGACAAAAAATAGTATCATAACTGCGGCCGGGAGGATATTATGACTACAAACAAGCCCAAACGAGTTTATTTACTGGATGGTACTGCTCTAATTTATCGATCTTATTACGCTTTTATAAATAATCCGCTTCGGAATTCACAGGGGCATAATACAAGCGCAATATTTGGTGTTGCTAATACCTTTTTGAAACTATTGGATCAGCATTCACCTCAGAAGGTAATCGTTTCTTTTGACCTTAAAAAACCGACTTTTAGACATGAAATGACCGATACTTATAAAGCTAACAGACCACCGGCACCTGATGAGTTAATAGAACAAGTCCAATCGGTTAAAGAATTTTTTAACCGTCTTTCGATACCTGACATCAGTATAGAAGGTTATGAAGCGGATGATGTCATAGCCACCTTAGCAAAAACATTTCAGGATGATTACGAGGTGATGATTGTTACAGGAGATAAAGATTTTTGCCAGATAGTTAATCAAAGAATAACCTTGTATGATCCCTTTACCGACAAGTATCTGAGACCGGATACTATAGAAAAAAAATATGGGATCCAACCCGAACAGTTCCGTGACTATCTAGCCATTATCGGTGATAATGCCGATAATATTCCCGGCATTAAAGGTATAGGCCCTAAAGGAGCTAGAACTCTACTAAATCAATACGAGACATTAGATGAAATATATGAGAACATTGACGAAATCCAATCAAAGTCCTTGAAAAATAAATTACAAGAGGGTGCTGAAGAAGTGAAAATTTCAAGGAAGTTAGTCACCTTAGTTGAAGACGTGCCGTTAACAAAACACTACAACATCAGTGATATTTTGACTTATAAAACTATTGAGACTGCCGATTTAAAGAAACTAATACCCTTCATAAAGGAGCATGAACTCAACTCACTATATAAGAAGATAGATGCAATGGTGAAGAAATATATGCAGGGAGAAGACCCGCCAGACCAGCATCATTCACAGGAAGCCGAGTATGATGAATCAAATGAACAGCAATCTTTTTTTGATCAATCACCGGTTGATCGAAAGCCAAACGAGAACTCTACTCAAGCTGCTTTGGGGTTTTATACGGAGCATTTTGAGTATCAAAACAAGGTTATAGACTCGTCGGATTCTGCACATCAATTACTGGAAAAGCTTAAAGAGAAAGAGTTAATAGCTATTGAGGTAATGAACAGTCCCAAAGAAGAACACGGTAACCTGATGGTTGCCGTCGCAACTGATGAAGAAAAAGTGTTTTTCATTGATCTGCGACCTTCGGTATGTAAGCTTCTTAAAGAAATCAAACTCACTAATCAGCCTCTAAGCTCTCTCAAGATTGTCGCAGGCCACAACTTAAAAAATTGCTGCCATAAGGTTGGAAACTACTGTACGGAAGATGATGGGATTGAAGGGACAGCTTTTGAGTTGATTCACGCTTTGTTATCATTCCTTTCATTTACTGAGACAAATACTACCAAAAGAATGATTCCTGATGATACGGGTCTTTTTGATTGCATGGTAGCCTCGTATTTAACCGATGCCAACAATCCTCAGCATAACCTGGCTGCAATTGTAAACAGAGAGTTTGGTTATGATTTGATGACAAAAAAAAAGTACCAAAAAAGCCTGAATAATAAGGGCTTAATCAATGAAGAGCTAATCTCTTTTAGCAGCGGATACCTTACAAAACAAGCTTTCTTCATTTATAGGTTATACCATCAGTTAAGGAGGAAAGTTGAGCCTTATTCTTCTTTGTACTATGATATTGAGATGCCGCTAACTATGACCTTAGCTAAGATGGAACAGGCGGGTGTATATGTCGATACTGATAAGCTAAAAGAGATAAATTCCTTTATTTCTTCGGGGATCGAGGAATTGACTGAAACTATTCAGTCAATGGCAGGTAAAGAGTTTAACATTAACTCACCACAACAGCTTAGTAAAGTCTTATTCAGTGAAATGAAACTACCTGTAATAAAAAAAACCAGCACCGGATATTCTACCGATAGTTCAGTGCTCGAAAAATTATCCGAGAAACATGAAATCGCCAAACATCTCATTGAGTATAGACAGTTAACAAAATTGAAATCTACATATATTGAATCCCTGCCGACGTTGATAGAGAATAATACCGGCAGAATTCATTCTACCTTCAACCAAACTGTTACCACTACCGGCAGGCTCTCTTCTTCCAATCCGAACCTGCAGAATATCCCCATTCGCAGTGAAGCAGGTAAACATATAAGAAAAGCATTTATGCCGGAACCCGACAAAAATGACGAGTTAACAAACAAATATGGAAAAGTCCTGATTTTATCTGCTGATTACTCGCAGATAGAGCTAAGGCTGTTAGGCTCAATGTCGAAAGATAGAAACCTGGTCAGTGCTTTCAACAACAGGCAGGATATACATTCTCAGACTGCCGGCCTAATCTTAGGCAAACCGATAACACAAGTCACGCAGGATGAAAGAAGAATGGCTAAAACTATCAACTTTGGACTAATCTACGGTATGGGGCCGGTAAAACTCTCAAAAGAGATAAATGTCAGCCGGGAAGAAGCAAAAAGATTTATCGAAGAATACTTTAAGAAGTTCCCCAAAATTAAAGACTTTATAAACTCGACTGTAGTGAGAGCCAAGCGGAAAGGTTATGCTGAAACAATCATGGGAAGGCGATTATACCTGCCGAACATTATGAGTTCAAGCCAGAGATATGCCAGTGAAGCTGAAAGGGTCGCATTCAATATGCCGATACAGGGCAGTGCTGCTGATGTTATCAAGCTGGCTATGATCAGGATTGACAAGAAAATTGACCTCCTGCATTCCCGTTATGACGACTTTAGCGCCGGAAAAAGCTATGCGATGAGGATGATAATACAAGTGCATGACGAGTTGGTTTTTGAGGTTAGAGAAAGCTTTATCAGTCAGGCAAAAGAGATTATCGTAAATGAAATGAAAAAAGCTTTGCCGGAAAAATACAGAATCATAGTTCCTTTAGCAGTTGATGTTGGCTGGGGATCAAACTGGTATGAGTCTCACGGGTAAACTCGTATAGGACTATCTATTAAAAACGAGGGAGGCCCAGGCCTCCCTCGTTTTTTGTTGTGCTTTATGTATTTTATAGTACAGTTATTTTAAGAGGATCATTCTTTTAGTTGAGACAGAGTTCCCGGTTTTCATAACATACAGATAAACTCCGCTGGGCATTACGTCACCATTACTGTTGATACCGTTCCAGGATGCTGTATGTTTACCTTGATTTAGATGCTCATTAACTAATGTCTTCACAAGCTGTCCTTGAGTGTTGTACACAGCCAATTCAACCATTGCTGCACTTTCTAATTCAAAGCTGATAGTAGTCTCCGGATTAAACGGGTTGGGATAATTCCCGACCAATCTCGTTTCGGCAACTGCTGCTGCATCATCTTCAATATCTAAGGATTCTCCACGGCCATCAGGTTCATATCCTGTTCCCAAAACATTGAGATAGGCCACTTCCGCCGTCTGTAAGAGCCGGTGTTCTACCTGTACTCTCAAACCTTCTTCTATACGGGGTGCAAATTTGATGTATACAGGTCTGTCAATCTCGCCTTCTTCGGGAGGCAGTCTCAAATGCCTGGTAAAGCCTTCATCTTCATTCAAAGAAAAGCTAAGTTGTGGATTTCTTGCACGGATTACTACTGGTATTTCGGTGTCTTCCACCCGAACGTTATAATTCTCAACCTGATACTGACCTATCGCAACCCTTCCAAAATCAACAGTGTCCGGCGTCAAAGTTATTCGCTGGCCGTTTTCTGCGTTGATTCCGGTTCCTGTTACAGGAAGAGATGCGTGGATACGGGTGTTATGCAGGCGGTGATTAATCTCACTGCGAACTCCAACTGCCATAACGGGTGCGAAACGAACATAAACAGTAGAGTTTATCTCCCCCTCTTCCGGTGTTAGCCGCAGCATATTCGTAAATCTACCTTCCGGATCGGTGGATACGGTAAACTGGCGATTTCTTGAATTGATTATCAAGGGGACATCCGTTTCCTCAACACTTACATTGTAAGCTTCAATCTCGAACTCCCGAACTTCCACATTTCCAAAATCAATCCTTTGAGGTCTGAGTACAATTCGCTGATCAGCGCCTTCTGGTATTCCAACACCAGCTACTCTCACAGGTACAGGACGCTCGGCCCCGGGGACGTTGTTGAGTATATTAGCTCTTACTCCACCTACTTCAGTTGGTGTAAAACGAACATAGACATCAGTTCTGACACCGTTTTCTTCCGGTTCTATCTGCAAACGTTGTGTGAATTCACCGTCTTCAGTTAAAGATAGAGTAAAATTTTCATTTTCAGAGCCAATAGTAATTGCATCTTCAATATCCCCTGCAAATATGCGATAAGCTAAGGTGCGAGAGTCACCAATTGCTACATCTCTGAAGTTAAGCATTCTTGGTCTGATTACCATCTGTGGTTCTTCACCATCTTCACCAATACCTTCACCTATAAACGGTAACAAGACTCTGAAGTTTGATCTTTGTAAATTGTGAATGATAGTTCCGCGCACTAACCTGGGTACCCGAGGAGTATACTTTACGTGTACTGTTTGTTCCAACCTGCCCTCAACAGCGTTAATCCTTAGGTGATTATTATAATCTCCATCTTCGGTTAATGACATTCTTACTTGTCCGTTTGAAGATCGCAGAATGATGTCTTCTTCCAAATCGGTGGCAGTAATGGTATAAGATTCTAACTCGGTTTCCCCAATATTTACCCTGCCAAAATCGATTTGTCTAATATCCAGAGCAAAAGGAGGTTCTTCTCCTTCAATGGCCCCTATGCCTGTTAATCTAACAGTGACTCTTTCCTCTATTTCTCTAGAAATATGAACAACCTGATTATTAACTTGCCCTACATGTCTGGGGGTAAACTTAACGTAAATAGTCTCCTCTATTTCTCCATCGACGGGGCGTAACATGATCCTGCGCCTAAAATCGTTGTCTTCATTAAGAGATATGGAGAAAAAAGGACTATTAGTCCCTAATACGATATGCCTGTCTAAATTTGTTGCTCGAAGCTGATAAGTTTCAACCGACTCTTCACGGGTATTAACTTCTCCGAAATCGATATGATCCCGATCTACATTTATCTCCGGATTTTGAGCAAACAAAGCCGATAATAGAAATGCCTGCGTAAGCAGAACAGCAAAAACAGTTCTTGCCAATAAATCTCTACGTTTCATTTTTCCTCCTCAGAAGTCATCTTCCGATCGTAGTTTATGATGTTGATAGGATAATCAAATGGCAAATGCATGTCAAGAAAAATATTCCCGCGCTGTTTTATTTAGACCATCACGGATGGTTGACAAGCTGTAGAGGTAAGAGTGAGTCCACAGAACCTACAACAATCTCCGGTGTTTCGCATGGCACAACCGCTCCTTTGGTTATTTTGCTTGCCTTGTTATCTGTTTGCTTCATGGGTGAAAGAATAAAATGTTGCAGTAAATAAACACAAGTCAGAATTCCAGATTCTTTTGGATAGTAAAAAGCAATTGGTACAAATCTTAACTAATGAGGCGTTAAACTTGTCTGATTTTAGGCTCTCTTTTCTGAACGGACTCGACAGGTGAAGTCAGAAAACAGATCGGTTTTTTTATTGTAAAACAGACCGACGGGCTGTTACACTTAACGGCCGAGCCGTCCGTTGTACACAGAAGGGCAAAGGGTGTAGAGTTTAGTGTTGAGAATGGATGATGTAGATTTCAAAGATAAATTCAGACCTTCTGACCCATATATTTTGTGATTTTGCTTTACCCCTTATTCCAGCAGAGACCGTTCAGCAAAATAAATTAGGCATCCCCCCGTTTTTTCAGAAGGGTAATTTCAATTGCATAGAATCGGTGTTTCTACCTTTATAGGGGCAGATTTTATACCTCGTAACAGAAGCAAAACATGTTCTTACAAGGTTAGA